>DATAOO010000027.1:0-37030 GCA_036265695.1 Pseudonocardia sp.
GCAGGTGCGCGAGCAGCACGGCCCGGCCGATCTGGTGTGCCTGAACAACGTCTACGCCCACATCCCCGACGTGGTCGGGTTCACCGAGGGCCTGCGGGCCATGGTGGCCGACGACGGCTGGGTGTCGATCGAGGTGCAGCACCTGCTCACGCTGGTGGAGCACACCCAGTTCGACACCGTCTACCACGAGCACTTCCAGTACTACACGGTGCTCAGCGGCCAACGCGCGCTCGCTTCGGGCGGTTTGACGCTGGTGGATGTGGAGTTGTTGCCCACCCACGGCGGGTCGATCCGGATGTGGGCCCGGCCGTCGGAGGTCGCGGGCGAGCCCAGCCAGGCGGTGCGCGACGTGCTGGCCGCGGAGGAGCGGGCGGGCCTGCACACCGCGCAGGGCCACGACGGGTTCGCCGAGGCGGTCTCGCGGGTGCGCGACGACCTGGTCGCGTTCCTGATCGAGGCACGCCGGGCGGGCAAGAAGGTGGTCGGGTACGGGGCGCCGGGCAAGGGCAACACGCTGCTCAACTACTGCGGCATCCGGCCCGACCTGCTGGCCTACACCGTGGATCGCAACCCCTACAAGCACGGCCGGTTCACCCCGGGCACCCGCATCCCGATCCTGGCCCCCGAGCAGATCGCCCAGGACAAGCCCGACTACGTGCTGATCCTGCCCTGGAACCTGCGCGACGAGCTCACCGAACAACTCGCCTACGTCCACGAGTGGGGCGGCAAGCTCGTGTTCCCGATCCCGCACCTCGAGGTCGTCTGATGAAGGTCGTGCTGTTCTGCGGCGGGTACGGCATGCGGATGCGCGACGGCGTGTCCGACCTGCCCAAGCCGATGACGACGGTCGGCCCGCGCCCGCTCATCTGGCACGTCATGCGCTACTACGCGCACTTCGGGCACACCGACTTCGTGCTGTGCCTCGGCTACGGCGCCCACCACATCAAGGACTACTTCCTCCACTACGACGAGACGGCGTCCAACGACTTCGTGCTGCGGGGCGGCGACGTCGAGCTGCTGGGCTCCGACATCCGCGACTGGACGATCACGTTCGTCCACACCGGCCTCACCTCGCCGATCGGTGAGCGGCTGCGCCGGGTGCGCAAGTACGTCGAGGACGAGGAGATGTTCCTCGCCAACTACGCCGACGTCCTCACCGACATGCCGCTCGACGACATGCTCGACCGGTTCCGCGCGCAGCCCGACAAGGTCGGGGCGCTGCTCGCGGTGCCCCCGCAGTCGGCGTTCCACTGCCTCGACGTCGGCGACGACGACACGATCCACTCCATCGGCACCCTCCAGCAGATGCCGATCTGGGAGAACGGGGGCTACTTCGTCCTCCGCCCGGAGATCTTCGACTACATCCCGGAGAACGGTGACCTTGTGTCGGACGGCGCGATGGTGCTGGCCAAGGAAGGCCGCATGATGGCCTACCCGTACCGGGGGTTCTGGCAGCCCGCCGACACGGTCAAGGAGCGCACGGCGCTGGAGGCCGCCTACCAGGGCGGCACCCGGCCCTGGATGCTGTGGGACCCGGAGCGCGCCGAGCGCACCCCCCTGCAGGCCACCATCGCGGCGCTGCGCAACAACCAACACGAACGCTGATGCTCAGTCTGCTCCCCGAGCGCCTCGACCGGCTGGTGCTGCTCGGCGCGCACTGCGACGACATCGCGATCGGCGCGGGCGGTTCGCTGTTGGAGCTGTGCCGCGCCCACCCGGGGCTGTCGGTCGCGGCGCTCGTGCTCACCGGCGGCGGGTCGCTGCGCGAGGAGGAGGAACGGGCCGCGCTGGCCGCGTTCTGCCCGGGCGCGCGGCTGGACGTCGCCGTGCTCGACCTGCCCGACGGGCGGGTGCCCACCCGGTGGGAGCGGGCCAAGGGCGCACTGGAGGAGCTGCGCGGCTTGGGCGAGCCCGACCTCATCCTCGCCCCGACCGCGCACGACGCCCACCAGGACCACCGCACGCTCGCCAAGCTCGTGCCCACCGTGTTCCGCGATCACCTCACGCTGGGCTACGAGATCCTCAAGTGGGAGTCCGACCTCGCCCAACCCTCCGTTTTCCTCCCGCTCGCCGAGCCCGTGATGCGGGAGAAGGTCGCCAAGCTGCACGAGCACTACGGCAGCCAGCGCGACCGCACCTGGTTCGACGCCGAAACGTTTTCGGGTCTGGCGCGAGTACGGGGTGTGCAGTGTCACGCCCGATACGCCGAGGCGTTCCACGCCGTCAAGATGGTGCTGGGGGTCGCCCCGCTACCCGGCCTCGATCCCAACGACTAGCTCGAGGAGAGATTCGTGCGCGTTCTGCTGACCGGCCACCAGGGCTACCTGGGCACCGTGATGGCCCCGATCCTGACGGCCGCCGGCCACGACGTCACCGGCCTGGACAGCGGGCTGTTCGCCGCGTGCATCCTCGGCGACCTCGACGTACCGGACGTGCCGGGGCTGGCCGTCGACCTGCGCGACGTCACCGTCGACCAGCTCGCCGGGTTCGACGCCGTGGTGCACATGGCCGCGCTGTCCAACGACCCGTTGGGCTCGCTCGCCCCCGAGATCACCTACGACGTCAACCACCACGCGTCCACCCGGCTCGCACGCCTCGCCAAGGACGCGGGCGTCGGGCGCTTCGTCTACGCCTCCACCTGCTCGGTGTACGGCGCGCAGTCCGGCGACGAGCTCGTCGACGAGGACGCGCCGCTCAAGCCGGTCACGCCGTACGCGATCTCGAAGGTCCGCGTGGAGGACGACCTGATCGCGTTGGCCGACGACGATTTCGTGCCGGTCTCGATGCGCAACGCCACCGCGTTCGGGTTCTCCCCGCGGCTGCGGGCCGACATCGTGCTCAACAACCTCGTCGGGCACGCCGTGCTCACCGACGTGGTGAAGGTGCTGTCCGACGGCACGCCGTGGCGCCCGCTCGTGCACGCAGAGGACATCGCGGGCGGGGTGCTCGCCGCGCTCACCGCCCCCGCGGACGTGGTGCGCGGCCGGGCCTACAACGTCGGCACCGAGAAGAACAACCGCACGGTCGCCGAGATCGCCCAGGCCGTGGTCGACGCCGTGCCCACCGCGAAGCTCGCGATCACCGGCGAGACCGGCAACGACCCGCGCTCCTACCGCGTCGACTTCGCCCGCGCCCGCAAGGAGCTGGGCTTCGAGGCCGTCTGGACGATCCCGGACGGCGCCAACCAGCTCGCGAAGGAGTACCGCGAGCGCGACCTCACCCGCGAGCAGTTCGACCAGCGCTTCACCCGGCTCGCCGTGCTCGCCGCGCGGCAGAAGGCGGGCGAGCTGGACGACACCATGCGCGTCAGGGGTTGAGCACCGCCCCGCCCACCTGCGGGGTCGGGCTGGTGGCCGAGTAGGCGAGCGCGAGGTCGTGCAGGAACCGCAGCACGGTCTCGCGCTCGTCGCCGTCGAGCAGGCTCGTGCACCGGGCCGTGCTCACCGCGATGCGTTCGAACATCTCGCCCACCTGCCGTTGCGCCGCATCGGTGAGCGAGAGGACGACCTTGCGCCGATCGTGGGGGTGTGGCGCCCGCCGCGCGAGCCCCGCCCGGCCGAGCCGCTCCACCAGCTCCGTGACGGACGCCGTGGTGATCTGCAGGCGCGCGGCCAGCTCGGTCGGGGTGCTCGTGCCCTCCGTGAACAGGTAGAACAACGCGCTGATCTCGGTGGAGCCCACGCCGAGGACATCCCGGGCCGCGCGCAGCCGGAAGTTCTCGGCGGCGATCACGACCGCTCGGATGGCACGTGCCATCTCCTCGTCGGGGATCACTCGATGAGAGTATCGGCCGAGTTCGGCACTCGGCGTAACCCGACAGCGGCGTGTTCAGGTGACCGCGTCGAGCGCCACCCGCATCGCGGCGTAGCCCAGCCGTGCCGCCCGCTCGACGCGCACGCGGTCGGTGGTGAGCCCGCGCACCCCGGCGTCCTCGGCGGGCGCGGTGACCAGCACGTGCCGCCCGGTGCGGGCGGGGTGCGCGGGGTCGCCGAGCACCTCCAGCACCGGTGCCATCCGGTGGCTCTGCTGGGCGATGGCGCCCAGCCCGGGTCGCACGCGGTCGAGCGCCAGCGTCCACCGCGCCCGACCGGCGGTGCGTCGCCGCACGAGTGGCCCGGTGCGGTTGAGGAGGGCGAGCACGTGTGTCGCGCCGTCGGACAGCGCCCGCGGCACCGGCAGCGGCTCGCTCACCGACCCGTCGATCCACCGCCGCCCGTGCAGCTCGACGGCCGGTCCGGCGAGGTAGGGGATCGTCGCGGTGGCCCGCAGCGCGGCCCGCCACTCGGCCACCGTGCGCGGTTCGAGCACGTGCGGGGTGAGGTCGTCGGCGGCGGTCGCGACCACCCGCAGCGGCACGGCGGCGTCGCGCAGCCGTTCCCACGGCAGCGGCTTGGCGGTGACCATGATCACGTCGATGAGGTGGTCGAGCGACACGACCGGTCGCCTGCTGCCGAGGCGGCGCGGATCGGCGAACGCCCGGCAGGCCATGTCCTCGTGGAAGATGTGCCCGGCGCCGCGGCCGTCGCCCAGCACCAGCGCCGCGCCGACGTACGCGCCCGCCGAGCTGCCGTACACGACGTCGAAGAAGGGCTCGAGCCCCGCGTCGTGCAGCGCGTGCGCCATGCCGCCGGTGTAGGCCCCGCGCATCCCGCCGCCGCCGACGACGGCCGCGATGCGGTGCCCGTCGTGCCACCGCCCGTCGTGCTTCTGCCCGCGGTCGCGGCGACGGACGAGTGCCCGCAGCACCTCGACATCGCCCGCAAGCACACCCGATGATCGCACGGCATGGGTAGGGTCGAGGCATGCTCAAGGTGGACGCCGACCCGGGGGAGGTCGGTCTCGACCCCGACCGCCTGCGACGGCTGGACGACGCGTTCCGGTCCTATGTCGACGACGGGCGGCTGCCCGGGTGGACGCTGGCGGTCACCCGCCGCGGCAAGGTCGCGCACCTCGCCCACCACGGCCTCGCCGATCTCGACAGCGGCCGCCCGGTCGGCGACGACACGCTCTGGCGCATCTACTCGATGACCAAACCGATCACCTCGGTCGCGGCGATGATGCTCTACGAGGAGGGTCGCTTCGAGCTCACCGACCCGGTGGCGAAGTTCATCCCCGAGTTCGCCGAGCCGCGGGTCTACGTCGGCGGCGCGGCGGCCGCACCGGGCACCCGTCCGGCGGTCGAGCCGATGCGGGTGTGGCACCTGCTCACCCACACCGCGGGCCTCACCTACGGCTTCCACCACGCGCACGCCGTCGACGAGATGTACCGGGCGCGGGGCTACGAGTTCTGGGTGCCCGACGGCCAGGACCTCGCGGCCGCGTGCGCGGGCTGGGCCCGGTTCCCGCTGCTGTTCGACCCGGGCACGGAGTGGAACTACTCGGTGGCCACCGACGTGCTCGGCCGCGTGGTCGAGGTCGTATCCGGGTTGCCGCTCGACCGGTTCTTCGCCGAGCGCATCTTCGCCCCGCTCGGCATGACCGACACCGCGTTCTCGGTGCCCCCCGACGACCTGGAGCGCCTCGCCACCCTCTACGTGTCCCGCGACGGCACGCTCGCCCCGCACAGCCGGATGGGCGATCGCGTCACGAACCCGGTCGCGTTCTTCTCCGGCGGCGGTGGCCTGGTCTCCTCGGCCGCGGACTACCACCGGTTCACGCAGATGCTCGCGCGCGGCGGCGAACTGGACGGGGTGCGGCTGCTCTCGCCGCGCACGCTGGCCTTCATGACGCGCAACCACCTGCCCGGCGGCGTCGACCTCGACGCGATCGGGCGGCCGTTGTACGCGGAGTCGCAGTTCCGGGGCGTCGGGTTCGGTCTCGGGTTCTCCGTCGTGATGGATCCGGTGCCGGGCAAGGCGCTGTCCAGCGCAGGCGAGTTCGCCTGGGGCGGGCTCGCGCGCACCGCGTTCTACGTCGACCCCGCCGAGGAGATCACCGCGATGTTCTTCACCCAGTTGTTGCCCGGGCCGGTGTACCCGTTGCGCACGCAGCTGCGCGCGCTCGTCACGGCCGCGGTGGTGGACTGATGGCCTTCCTCGCCCGGGTCGTCGTGATCGCCATCGCGCTGGCCGTGGCGACGTGGATCGTGCCCGGCATCGACAATGGCGCCACCACCACGGCCACCAGCATCGGCACCCTGATCGGCGTCGCGGTGATCTTCGGGCTGGTCAACGCCACCCTGAAGCCGCTGATCAAGTTCTTGACGGGCTGCTTCTACGTCATCACGCTCGGGCTGATCGGGCTGGTCATCAACGCGCTGCTGTTCATGTTCGTCGGCTGGCTCTCACAGGGGCTCGGGCTCCCGTTCACCGTCAGCGGGTTCTGGGCGGCGTTCTGGGGCGCCATCGTCGTGGCCATCGTCGGGGCGCTGCTGCACTTCGTGATCCCCGACCGGGTGGACCACCGCTAGGCGGCACGGAGGCGGTGGGTGACCGACCCACCACGTATTGTGTGCACAGGGTGAGATGTCGGTCACGCTCAGGTACAATGGGTTTGGTTCGCCCTCGATCGGGTTCACGATGGAGGGGGTAACCCCGGGTTGGCGACTCAGCGCCGAGCGCGCGCCGGAGAGCACCTGACCACGGAGGTGAGTCGGCATGACTCCAGTTCCTATGGACCACCACGAGAAGATGCGGCTGCGGGCGGCCGCCTTCCGGGTGACCCGGCTCTACCCGGGCCCGGTTGGCGAAGTGCTCTCCCGTGAGCTGCTCACGTGGGAGGAGTTCGGCTACCGGCTCGGGGGCAGCCAGCTCGTGATGCGGCTGGTGGACCACGTGCTGAAGACACCGCTCGGCCAGGAGGCCGCCGCCTAGTACAGCGCTACCGGCAGCTCCTTGATGCCGTTGATGAACATCGACTGCAGGCGTCGGGGAGCGGCCGTGGCGTGCACCTCGGGCGCGCGGGCGAGCAGCTCGCGGAACATCACGGTCATCTCGCGCCGGGCGAGGTGCGCGCCGAGGCAGAAGTGCGGCCCGGGGCCACCGAACCCGACGTGGTGGTTGGGTGTGCGGCGCACGTCGAACGCGTCGGGCGCGGGGAAGTGCGCGGGGTCGCGGTTGGCGGCCCAGTAGAACATCGCGACCTTGTCGCCCGCCCGCATCGCCTGGCCGCCGAGCACGGTGTCGACGGCGAGCGTGCGCCGCATGAAGATCACCGGCGAGGCCCACCGGACGATCTCCTCGACGGCGCTCGGCGTGACCCCGTCGAGGTCGGCGAGCCAGATCTGCCGCTGCTCGGGGTGCTCGGTCAGCAGGTGCAGGCCCCAGCTGATGGCGTTGCGGGTGGTTTCGTTGCCCGCCACGACGAGCAGGATGAAGAAGCTCGCGAGCTCGTCGGGGGTGAGCCGCTCGCCGTCGATCTCCGCGTTGACCAGCGCGGACGTGACGTCCTCGGTGGGCTGCTGCTCCCGCGTCCTGCCCAGCTCGCGCATCAGCTCGGCCAGCGCGTGGCCCGCCTGCAGCACGGCCGTGAGGACGTCCGCCGTCTCCTCAACGTACTCCGGGTCGCTCACCCCCAGGATGGTGTTGGTCTTGGCGTACACGAAGTCGTACTGGCTCTCCGGCACCCCCATCATGTCGCAGACGATCTTCAACGGGAGCCGGGCCGAGATGGCCGCGACGGCGTCGCACTCGCCCTGGGCCAGTGCGTCGTCGACGATCCTCGACGCCGTGCGCTGCACCTCCTCGGTGAGCGCGGCCAGCCGCTTCGGGGTGAAGCCGCGCGAGACGATGCGCCGCAGCCGCGAATGCCGCGGATCGTCCAGGTTGATCATCGACCCGAAGAACTCCAAGAACTCCGGCGGCAGGTCGGTGATGTTGGTGGCACCCGCCCCCGAGGTGAAGACCTTCGGGGTGCGGCTGGCCTCGACCACGTCGTCGAAGCGGGTGAGCGCCCAGTAGCCGGGCCCGGGCGGCAGCATCCCGAACGTCGGCTCCGGGAAGAACGGCACCGGCTCGTGCTCACGCAGGTGCGCGAACGCTGCGGCGCGCTCGGCGATCGGCGCGGTCCAGAAATGCTCGAGGTCCGACAGGTCGGAGCGGCCCATGTGCGCACCTTACGATCTGGCGGCCAACCGGGCGGGTGGATCGAGCAAGCCGCGGGCGTAGGCGATGGTGACGGCCTCGGTGCGGCTGCTCGCGCCGAGCTTGGCCATCACGCGGGACAGGTGCACGCTCACCGTCTTCTCGCTGATGTAGAGCTCGGCCCCGACCTGGCGGTTGGTGCGTCCATCGGCGACGAGCGCGAGCACCGAACGCTCGCGCGGGGTGAGCACGTCCTGCGCGGGGGCGACCGGTGCGGCCTCGTCATCGAGCCGCACGCCCGCGCGCACCGCCATGGCCGCGACCGCCGCGGCGAGCGAGGTGGCGCCGAGGCGCGCGGCCACCTCCTGCGCGGCCCGGAGATCCGCGACCACCTCACCGTGCGCGGCCCCGCTCGCCAACACCGCCTCGGCGCGGCGCAGGCGGGCGTACGCCTGGCGGTAGCCGCCCGGGCCGTCCTCGCGGGCCTCGTAGCCGAACGCCTCGATGACCGTGCACCAGGCCGCCGGGTCCTGGCCGGTGAACCGGGTGAGCTCGGCGCGCGCCCGGTGCAGCCACGCCACGCCCTCCGGCCCGAGCGTGCACGCGCGGGGCGCGCCCTTCTCCGCCGTCTCCTCGGCCCGTGCCACGAGCGCCTGGGCCGCCGCCAGCTCCCGCTCCCGCGCGGCGGGATCCCGTATGGCGATCTCGGCGTGCGCCGCGACGCCCAGCGCCGCCAGCATGATGCCGCCCAGCTGGTGGGGGAACAGCTCGTCGAGCCGGGCCAGTGCGTCGTCGACCCGCTGCACGGCGGTGGCCCAGTCGCCCCGCCACAGCGCCGCCTCCGCGCCCGCCTGCCCGAGCAGCATGACGACCTGCTCGTCGGCCGGGTGCGAATCGCGCAGCTCGGTGGCGCGCCTGCCCGCGAACTCCAGCTTGCCCCGGCCGACCGCGGTGAGCAGCCCGGCCGCGGCGAGCCTGCTCGCGACGGTGGCCGACACCGACTCGCCCGCGATCTCCGCGGCCGTCTCGGCGGCATCCCAATCGCCCAGCATGAACCGGGTGATGACGTGGGCGACCCGCAGATCGAGCCCGTATCCGCTCCACGTGATGCCGGTCTCGTCCGCCCGCCGCTCGCCCGCGGCGAACGCCTCGCTGGCTTCGGCGAGCCTGCCCTCGTCGAGCAGCGACATGCCGATGCTGTACTGGACGCGCAGCTCGACCCCGAGGTTGGCGGCCTGCCGGGCGAGCGGCTGCGCTTCGGCCCACCGCTGCCGCGCCCCCCGGGGATCGCCCGCCCGCTCGTCGCACATCGCCAGGCTGATCAGCGCATCCGCCCGCGCGCCGATGACGTCGGCGTCGTCGGGATCCAGCCCCTCGGTGATCGTGAGGGCGCGCTCCGCGCTCGCCCGGGCCTCGCTCCACAGGTCGAGCCTGCACAGCACGCGGGCGTGGACGGCCTGCGCCCACGCCGTCTCCGGCGAGGTGGGCAGCTCGGCGCGCAGCTCGACCGCCCGGCAGCTGACCTGCAGGGCCTCCTGGTCGCGGCCGCTGAGCTCGAGCAGCCGCATGGCGTAGCGGCGGGAGAGCGTGGCCGTGAGCGCGTGGTCGGACCCGTGCTCGGCGAGATCGAGCGCGCGGCGCCCCAGCGCGATGCCCCGATCGGGATCGCCGCTGGCGCTCGCCATCCACGCCGCCCACGTGGTGAGCCGGATCTCGGTCATGCCGGAGACCTGCTCGGGCCCGGGCACGGCATCCCACAGCTCCAGTGCGCGCTCGACGTGCAGCAGCACCTCGGCGGGCGCGGCACGGCGATCGGCCTCCCGCGCCGCCCGCACCGAGGCGGCCAGCGCGAGCGACAGGTCGTGCGCGGCCACCGCGTGGTGGGCGAGCTCGGCCGCCGCGCTCTCCTCGCCGTGCTCGGCGAACAGCTTGGCGTAGCGGGCGTGCAGCCTGCTGCGCTCGCCCGGCAGCAGCTCGGTGTAGATCGCCTCGCGTAGCAGCGCGTGCCGGAACACGTAGGCATCGCTCGCGTCGGCCACCAGCACGTGGTGGGCGACGGCATCGCGCAGGGCCTGTTCGAGCTCTTCGTCGGGCAGCTGCGAGACCGCCGCCAGCAGGTCGTGCTCGACCCGCCGCCCGGCCACCGCGGCCAGCCGCAGCACCTGCTGGGTGACGGGCGGCAGGCCCTCGATCCGGGCCATCAGCACCTCGGCGAGCCCGACGGGCAGGCCGCCGGACGAGGCCGAGACCAGCTCCTCGGCGAAGAACGCGTTGCCCTCGCTGCGCTCGGCGGCGCGGCGCACCAGCTCCTCGGAGAGGCTGCCGTTGGCCAACCGTTGGACGAGGTCGAGCGTCTCGCCCGGGCCGAGCGGCGCCAGATCCAGCCGCTCGACGGCGGGCAGCCGCACCAGCTCGGACAGCACCGGCCGCAGCGGGTGGCGCCGGTGCAGGTCGTCGGTGCGGTAGGTGGCCAGCACGACGAGCCGCTGCGCCGTGAGCCGCGACAGGAGGAACACCAGGAGGTCGCGGCTCGAACGATCGGCCCAGTGCAGGTCCTCCAACACCATCAGCGCGGGCGTCTCGGCCGTGAGCGAATCGAGCGCCGACAGCATGGCGTCGAACACCCGCAGCTGGCCGAGCTCGCGATCCACCGCCTCGCCCGACACGTGGCCCGGCAGCAGGCGTGCCAGCTCGGGGTGCGCCGTGAGCTGCTCGGGCCTGCCCGCCACGAGCTGCCCGACGACCTCGGTGAACGGCAGGTAGGGCAGCGACGCCGAGGAATCGAGGCAGCGGCCGGTGAGGACCGCGTAGCCCGCGGTGGCCGCGCGCTCGACGGTCTCGGACACGAGCCGGGACTTGCCGACCCCCGCATCACCCGCCAGCAGGATGCCGGTGGGTTTGCCTTCCGCGGCGTGCTCGAGGGCCGCGCCGAGCGCCGACATCTCCGCTCGGCGCCCGACGAGTGCGATACCGACCCCCAGCCGCGCCACGCCGTTCATCGTGACACGGCGTACCGACATTCTTCGTCCGCGTTTTCCGGCTCCCACCGGGGCGGCGGGTCGGGCGGACGCACGGAGCTGCGGACGACGCGGCGGAGCGCGGCGCGCACGACCTTGGCGGTGCGGTAGCGCTCGGCGTCGACGAGCAGGTCGCGGCGGTGGGCCTCGGCGGAGGCGGCGGTGAGTGAGCTGTGGAGGACCATGTGACCAGGTTCGGCCTGAGGCCCCGGCCCCCACATCGGACGATCGCGTCGGGCCCGGGCCGCCGCGGGCACCGCCGCGGCTGAGGCCGGTCCCCGGTTCCGGCCCCGCACCGCGGGTGTGTACTCTTGACCAGGCCGCTTCGGCGGCCGTGCCGCCCCCTTAGCTCAGTCGGCAGAGCGTCTCCATGGTAAGGAGAAGGTCTACGGTTCGATTCCGTAAGGGGGCTCGACGGGGGTGGGAATAAGCCTCCTCGCAGCGGCGTAGCTCAGTCGGTAGAGCAAGCGGCTCATAATCGCTGTGTCGCCGGTTCAAGTCCGGCCGCCGCTACCGAATACCGACCAGAGACCGACCCAGGAGGCACCCGCGATGGCCAAGGCCACGGACATCCGGCCGAAGATCACGCTGGCCTGCGAGGTGTGCAAGCACCGCAACTACATCACCAAGAAGAACCGCCGCAACGATCCCGACCGGCTCGCGCTGAAGAAGTTCTGCCCGAACTGCCGCGTGCACCGCGACCACCGCGAGACGCGCTGACTTGGTCGACGCCTCGTTCGTCGGCAAGGCGCTGCCACCGTCGGCGCCCTACCGCGTCAGCCGGGAGAAGGTACGGGAGTTCGCCCTCGCCATCGGCGAGGGCGCTTCCGTGTGCCTCGACGTCGAGGCCGCGCGCGCCGCGGGCCACCCGGACGTCGTGGCCCCGCCCACGTTCTGCGTCACGTTCACGATGCCGCTGATCGAGGCGTTCCTGCGCGACCCGGCGTTCGGCTGGGACTACGCGCGGATGGTGCACGGCGACCAGTCGATCACGCTGCACCGGCCGGTGTACGGCGGCGACGAACTGGTCACCACCATCCACGTCGAGGACCTCTCCACCCGGGCGGGGTCGCACCTGCTCACGCTGCGGTGCGCGGTCGCCGACGCGGCGGGCGAGCCGGTGGCCACCACCACGGCGTTGCTGGTGACGCAGGCGTGAAGGCCGTCGAGAAGGGCACCGAGCTGCCGCCGCTGTCGCTGCGCGTCACGCGGGCCGATCTCGTGCGCTACGCGGGCGCGTCGGGCGACTTCAACCCGATCCACTGGAGCGACCGCGTCGCCACGGGGGTCGGCCTGCCCGGTGTGATCGCCCACGGCATGCTCACGATGGCGCTGGCGGGACGGCTCGTCACGCAGTGGGCGGGCGACCCGGCCGCGGTCCGCAGCTACGGCGTGCGCTTCACCCGGCCCGTGGTGGTGCCCGACGACGACGAGGGCGCGCTGGTGGAGATCAGCGGCAAGGTGCGCGACGTCGTCGACGGCGTCGCCACGGTCGCGATCACGGCCGTCTTCGACGGCAAGACCGTCCTCGGACGGGCGCAGGCCGAGGTGGTTCTGCCCGGTTGATGCCCGGATCGGCGCATCCCGCGTACGGCCTTCCGCCCGTCGGCTTGCCCCGGTTGCCGGACGGGGCGATGCTGCGCCCGTCGTATCCGGCACCGGAAGGGGTCAGCACATGAAGTTCGCCAAGCTCGTCGACAAGGCGTGGGAGGACAAGACGGCCGCCGAGATCCTGGCCGCCCCGCCGTCCGCGCTGGAGGGCCTCACCGAGAAGCACGACGAGGTCCTCGCGGGGCTCGGCATCAAGACCGTCGGCGATCTGGGGAAGTGGAAGTACGCGAGCCGCGCGGCCGCACTGGTGGCGCTCGCCGATCTCGACAAGTAGCCCCGACGGGTCGGGTGTCCGGCGCCTCACCGGGGTGCCGTACACTCGATCTGCTGGGCACGGCGGTTGATGCGGCGTGCCCCTCCGGCCCGTGAGCCGGAGTCGGTCTAGGGGTGTAGCTCAATTGGCAGAGCAGCGGTCTCCAAAACCGCAGGTTGCAGGTTCAAGTCCTGTCGCCCCTGCAACCCAGGCAGTACGTAGGAAGAGGGTGGCGGCCCGCCGGGCCGTCGGCTAGCTGGAGGGTGCTTGTCGTGACGGAGGAGCGCGAGGAGAGCGGTGACGGGCGGGAGCGCCCGAGCACCGCTGCCGACCGTCGTGGTCGGCGTCCCGCGCCGGGCGGCAGCGCGGCGGTGGGCAAGGGCCGCGCCACCGCGGTGCGCGACGCCCGCCCTGCCCGGGTCTCGCCGCCCAAGCGGCTCGTGCGGTTCCTCCGGGAGGTCGTCGCCGAGCTCCGCAAGGTCATCTGGCCGTCGCGGAACCAGTTGGTCACCTACACGCTTGTCGTGCTGGTCTTCGTGTCGTTCATGGTCGCGCTGGTGGCGCTGCTGGACTTCCTCGTCGGCCAGGGCGTCAACGCCCTGTTCGGCGCGTGACCGCGCACCCCATGGACACAAGGAAGCGAGACGCAAGGTGAGCACCCAGCACGACGACGCCGGGCTGCACGACGGTGAGGTCATCGAGGTCAGCGAGGCCGACGAGGTCACCGCCGAGCACGAAGCCGAATCCCCCGACACCGAGTCGCCCGCCGCCGAGTCCGACGACGACACCGCCGCCGACACCGCCGCCGACAGCGACGACACCTCCGGCGACGACGCAGACACCGACGACGCAGACACCGACGATGCTGAGGCCGACGGCGACGCGGACGCCGACACCGTCGCCGCCATCGCCGAGGAGACCGCCGAGGAGGAGGAGCTCGACCCGGTCGAGGAGATGCGCGCCGCGCTGCGCCGCGCCCCCGGCGACTGGTACGTCGTGCACTCCTACGCGGGCTACGAGAACAAGGTGAAGGCCAACCTCGAGACCCGGGTGCAGACCCTGGACGTCGAGGACTACATCTTCCAGGTCGAGGTGCCCACCGAAGAGGTCACCGAGATCAAGAACGGCCAGCGCAAGCAGGTGCAGCGCAAGGTGCTGCCCGGCTACATCCTCGTGCGGATGGACCTCAACGACCAGTCGTGGGGCGCCGTCCGCAACACGCCGGGCGTCACGGGCTTCGTGGGCGCCACGTCGAAGCCGTCGCCGTTGACCCACGACGACGTCATCAAGTTCCTCCTGCCCCGCGTCGAGCCCAAGCAGGCCGCCGCGAGCGGGAAGACCGCCGACGTCGCCTCGGGTTCGGGCGGCAAGGCGGCCGTCGAGGTCGACTTCGAGGTCGGCGAGTCGGTCACCGTCATGGACGGCCCGTTCGCCACGCTCCCGGCCACGATCAACGAGGTCAACGTGGACGCACAGAAGCTCAAGGTGCTGGTGTCCATCTTCGGCCGCGAGACCCCAGTCGAGCTGGCGTTCAGCCAGGTGTCGAAGATCTAGATCTAGAAGGAACGACGAGATGCCCCCCAAGAAGCGGAAGCTTTCCGCGATCATCAAGCTGCAGATCAAGGCGGGTGCGGCCACGCCCGCGCCGCCCGTCGGCCCGGCGCTCGGCCAGCACGGCGTCAACATCATGGAGTTCTGCAAGGCCTACAACGCGGCCACGCAGGCGCAGGCGGGCGACGTCGTGCCCGTCGAGATCTCCGTGTTCGAAGACCGCTCGTTCACGTTCGAGCTCAAGACGCCGCCCGCGGCCCGGCTGCTGCTCAAGGCGGCCGGTGTCGAGAAGGGCAGCGGCGAGCCGCACGTCAAGAAGGTCGCGTCGATCACGATGGACCAGGTGCGGCAGATCGCGCAGACCAAGATGCGCGACCTCAACGCCACGGACATCGACGCCGCGGCGAAGATCATCGCAGGCACGGCCCGTTCGATGGGTATCACCATCAAGGGCTGAGCCCGCCCGCAAGCGTGGGAGAGCGCACCCCGCTCGCACCACTGACCGAGAGAAGAAGCAATGGCACACCGCAGCAAGTTCTACACCGACGCCGCCGCGAAGATCGACCGCGACCGGCTCTACAGCCCGCTCGAGGCGGCCAACCTGGCCCGAGAGACCTCGAGCAAGAACATGGACGCCACCGTCGAGGTCGCCCTCCGGCTCGGCGTCGACCCCCGCAAGGCCGACCAGATGGTCCGCGGCACCGTCAACCTGCCGCACGGCACCGGCAAGACGGCCCGCGTGATCGTGTTCGCCACCGGCGACAAGGCCGCCGAGGCCGAGGCCGCAGGCGCCGACGTCGTGGGCGCCGAGGACCTCATCGAGCGCATCCAGGGCGGCTGGCTGGACTTCGACGCCGCCATCGCCACGCCGGACCAGATGGCCAAGGTCGGGCGCATCGCCCGCATCCTCGGCCCGCGCGGCCTCATGCCCAACCCGAAGACGGGCACGGTCACGCCGGACGTCGCGAAGGCCGTCGCCGACATCAAGGGCGGCAAGATCAACTTCAAGGTCGACAAGCAGGCCAACCTGCACATCGTGATCGGCAAGGCCTCGTTCGACACCGCGAAGCTCGTGGAGAACTACGGCGCCGCGCTCGACGAGATCCTGCGGGCCAAGCCCGCCGCGGCCAAGGGCCGGTACGTCAAGAAGATCACGATGGCCACCACCACCGGCCCGGGCATCCCGGTCGACCCCAACCGCACCCGCAACCTCCTGGTCGACGACGTCTGAGCCGACCGACCACCGCGCTGAGCCGCGCCCCCGCCGGGGGCGCGGCTCGCGTCGTTCACGGGGCTAGGACCAGTCAGCCAGCACCGACTCCAGCGGCTCCGGTTCCCGGGCGCGCTGCGGGGTCTCGGCCGGGGTGCGGCTGAACCGGGGGGCCGGGGCGGCCTGCGCGATGCCGTCCCGCTCGACGATCGTCGCCCGCGCCGCGACGTGCGGGTGCGCCGCCACCTCGCCGAACGCCAGCACGGGCGTGACGCAGGCGTCGGTGTCCGCGAACGCCGCCGCCCACTCGTCGCGGGTGCGGGTGGCGAACACGGCGGCGAACCGCTCCTTCACCTCCGGCCAGTGCTCGCGGTCGTGCTGGCCGGGGAGGTCGGCGTCGGCCAGGCCGAGCCCGCTGAGCAGCGCGGCGTAGAACTGCGGTTCGATCGCCCCGACCGCGACGTGCCGCCCGTCCGCGCAGGTGTAGGTGTCGTAGAACGGCGCGGCACCGTCGAGCAGGTTCACGCCCGGCTCGTCGACCCAGATCTTGTGCGCGAGGAAGCCCCAGAACATCTGCGACAGCAGGCTCGCCCCGTCGACCATCGCGGCGTCGACGACCTGGCCCTCCCCCGAGCGCTGCGCCTCCCACAGCGCCGCGAGCACGCCCACCACCAGCAGCATCGAGCCGCCGCCGAAGTCGCCCACCAGGTTCAACGGCGGGACCGGCCGCGCGCCGGGCCTGCCGATGGCGTGCAGCGCGCCGGTGAGCGAGATGTAGTTGATGTCATGGCCCGCGCGGGCGGCCATCGGCCCGTCCTGGCCCCAGCCGGTCATCCGGGCGTACACCAGCCGCGGGTTGCGGGCGTGGCACTCCGCCGGGCCGACGCCCAACCGCTCGGTCACCCCCGGCCGGTAGCCCTCCAGGAGGACGTCGGCCCGTTCGACCAGCCGCAGCACGGTCTCCCGGCCGTCGGCGTCCTTCAGGTCCGCGGCCACCCGACGGCGCCCGCGGAGCATGGGGTCGGGCAGGGACTCGTCGCCCAGCCGCAGGCCGCCGGGCCGGTCGACGCGCACGACGTCGGCGCCCAGGTCGGCCAGGATCATCGCGGCGTGCGGGCCCGGCCCGATCCCGGCCAGCTCGACGACCTTCAGCCCGTGCAACGGCCCCACCCGACACCTCCGTGCGCTCGACGCGGGCTCAGCCTACGTTCGGTTCAGGCGACGGCGGCGGGGTCGCCCTCCAGGGGCAGCGCGGTGCGGTCGAGGTCCCGCCAGGCCAGCGCGAGCCGTTCGAGCGCCGTCTCGGCCTGGTCGCGGCGCACGGTGTAGGGCAGCCGCAGGTGGCGCTCGAACGCCCCGTCCACGCCGAAGCGCGGGCCCGCGGCGATCAGCACCTCGTGCCGCCGCGCCGACATCGCGAGCCTGCTGGAGACGGGCGCGCCCAGCTCGATCCACAGCGACAGGCCACCGCTCGGCCGCGACGCCCGCCACGACGGGAACACCGCGGCGAGCCGGTCGAGCAGGTGCTCGCGGGCCGCGACCAGCTCGACCCGGCGTTCCGCGACGACCGCGTCGACGTCGGTGAGCAGCTTGCTCACGACGAGCTGCTCGATGGTCGGCCCGCCGAGGTCCAGCGCGGCACGGGCCGCGCCGAGCCGTCGCACGAGCGGCGGCGACGCCCGGATCCAGCCCACCCGCAGGCCGCCCCAGAACACCTTGCTCGCCGAGCCGATCGTGAGGACGTGCGTCGAGTCGGCGCCGCCGAACGACGCGGCGGGCGTCGGCGGCGGGCCGTCGAGCGCCAGCTCGGTCATCGTCTCGTCGAGCACCACCGGCGTGCCGGTGCGGCGGGCCAGCGCCACCAGGCGCTCCCGCCCCGCGGCGTCGAGCACGCCGCCGGTCGGGTTGTGGAAATCGGGGATCACGTACATGAGCCGCGGCGCGGCGTCGCGCACCGACGCGGTGAGCAGGTCGAGGTCCCAGGACCCGGTGCCGTCGCGGCTCGGGCCCATCGGCACCGGCACCGGCCGGGCCCCGCGGGCGCGCACCGCGTCGAGCGCGTTGGGGTAGGTGGGGTGCTCGACCAGCACCCGGTCGCCCGCGCCCGTCAACGTCGCCAGGATCAGCGCGAACGCGTGCTGCGCCCCGGACGTGACCAGCACCTGGTCCGGGCGGGTCGGCAGGCCGCGCGCGGTGAACCGGTCGGCGATCGCGGCCCGCAGCTCCGGGCGGCCGAGCAGCTCGTAACCGTGGCCGCAGAGCAGCGCGTCGAGGTCGACGGCCGCCGCCGCGGTGGCCGCGCGCACCGCCGGGATCGGCGCGGCGAGCGCGGCGTGGGCGAGGTCGATGCCCGGCGTGGTGCCGCTCGGCGAGAACGGGGTGCCCGGCGCGACCGGCGTGCGCGGGTCGAGCTGGGTCCAGCTGCCCGCGCCGCGCCTGCTGTGCAGCATGCCCGCGCCGCGCAGCGCCTCGTAGGCCGCCGCGACCGTCGTGCGGCTCACCCCGAGCGCGGCCGCCAGCTCGCGCTCGGCGGGCAGGCGGGTCTGCAGCGGGAGCCTGCCGTCGAGGATGAGCAGGCGCACCCGGTCGGCGAGCGCGTCGGTGAGCCCGCGCCCGTCCGGTGGCCGCCAGTCGCCGAGCAGGCGCGCGGCGCTGCGGGCGCCGATTCGTCGGTCGATCTCCTCCATGCGGTCCACTCTGCCAGAATTGGACTTTCCTGAGCAGGCCAATCGGGACGACACTGGACTCATGGAGATGTCACCGTGGATCCTGCTCGCCGTCCTCGTCCTGATCGCGATCGCCGCGCCCCGCTACGGCGTGGACAGTCGGCTGACCCCGCCCGGGGAGGAACCGCCGCCCCCGCGGCCGGTCCCCACCCCCTGGGGGGACGCCGCGGCCCTGCTCCGTCACGTGCGCACCCGCTGATCAGGAGCGGGTCAGCACCCGGTCCACCAACCCGTACTCGACGGCCTGCGCGGGGGTGAACCAGCGGTCGCGCTCGGCGTCGGCCTCCACCCGCTCGAACGGCTGCCCGGTGTGCTCGGCGGTGATGTCGAGGATCTGCCGCTTGAGCCTGCTGAGCATGTCGGCGCGGATGCGGATGTCGCTCTGCACGCCGCCGACGCCGCCGTGCGGCTGGTGCATCATGATCTCGGCGTGGGCGAGCGCGCCCCGTTTGCCCGGCGCGCCGCCCGTCAGCAGGAACTGGCCCATCGACGCGGCCAGCCCGGTGGCGATGGTCGCCACGTCCGGCGCCACCGCCTGCATCGTGTCGTAGATCGCGAGCCCCGCCGACACGGAGCCGCCGGGTGAGTTGATGTACAGCGTGATGTCGGCGGCCGGGTCCTCGGCGGCGAGCAGGAGCAGCTGGGCGATGATCCGGTTCGCGATCCCGTCGTCCACCTCCTGGCCGAGCACGATGATCCGCTCCCGCAGCAGCCGCTCGAAGACGGTGTCGTCGAGGGTGGTGACACTGGTGTTCGACATGCCCTGACCGTAGAAGCGGAACCGCAGGTCGGGGCCCGGTTTCGCGGTCGGGCGAAAGGTCTGCCCGTGGCGAACGCCGGGGTGCGGCTCGGGGCATCCCGGATCCGGCCTCGCCCGTCGTCCGTTCGGCGCAACTTCGCGACCGGTCAGTAACCCGTTCGCGTCCCCACCGTTGGGCCTACATCCGACGAGGGAGGGCCGTTGACGGGCGTCGAGGTCCGGGTCGAGGGGCTGTCGAAGTCCTTCGGGCGCGCCAACATCTGGTCCGACGTCACCCTCACGCTCCCGCCCGGCGAGGTCAGCGTGCTGCTGGGGCCGTCGGGTACCGGCAAGTCGGTGTTCCTCAAGACCCTGATCGGGCTGATCAAGCCCGAGAAGGGCGCGATCATCATCGACGACGTCGACCTCGTGCGCTGCAGCGAGCGCAAGCTCTACGAGATCCGCAAGCTCTTCGGGGTGCTGTTCCAGGACGGCGCGCTGTTCGGCTCGATGAACCTCTACGACAACATCGCCTTCCCGCTGCGCGAGCACACCCGCCGCTCCGAGGCGCAGATCCGCGACGTCGTCATGGAGAAGATGGCGATGGTCGGTCTCACCGGCAGCGAGGCCAAGCTGCCCGGGGAGATCTCCGGAGGCATGCGCAAGCGGGCGGGGCTGGCCCGCGCCCTCGTGCTCGACCCGGCGATCATCCTGTTCGACGAACCCGACTCCGGCCTCGACCCGGTGCGCACGGCCTACCTCAACCAGCTGATCATCGATCTGAACGCGCAGACCGACGCGACGTTCCTCATCGTCACCCACGACATCGGCACCGCGCAGACCGTGCCGGACAACATCGGCATGCTCTACCGCAAGCACCTGGCCATGTTCGGCCCGCGCGAGGTGCTGCTGACCTCCGAAGAGCCGGTGGTCGCCCAGTTCCTCAACGGCCGCCGCCAGGGCCCGATCGGCATGTCCGAGGAGAAGGACGCCGCGCAGGCCGCCCGCGAGCTGGCCGAGACCGACGGCGAGCTGCCCGGCCTGCCCCCGCTCAGGCCGCAGCTGGGCACCAGCCCCGGGGTGGGGGAGCGGGCCGCGGTGGCCCGCCGCCGCGCGCGGGTGCGGGAGCTGCTGCCCACCCTGCCCGCGGCCGCGCGGCAGGCGATACTCGACGAGGCCGTCACCCGTCCCCTCCCGCGGGTGGGCCGATGATCCTCACCAGGGCCCTCACCCCGGTCGGGCGCCTCTTCGGCCTCGGCATCGACGTCGTGCGGCTGGCGTTCGCGCCGCCGTTCCAGCTGCGCGAGTACATCGAGCAGACCTGGTTCGTCACGAAGGTCTCCGCCCTGCCGACGGCGCTGTTCACGATCCCGTTCGGCGCCACCATCGCGCTGCTGCTGGGCAACCTCACCGGCCAGTTCGGCGCGCAGAGCCAGACCGGCGCGGGCAGCGTGCTCGCGATCGTGCAGCAGGCCGCGCCGATCGTCACCGCGCTGCTGATCTCCGGCGCGGGCGGCTCCGCGGTGTGCGCCGACCTCGGCGCCCGCACGATCCGCGAGGAGATCGCCGCGATGGAGGTGCTGGGCATCTCGCCCGTCCAGCGCCTCGTGGTGCCCCGCGTGCTGGCCATGGCGACCACGGCCGTGGTGCTCAACGGGCTGGCCACCGTCGTCGGGGTGGCGGGCGGCTACTTCTTCAACGTCGTCGTGCAGGGCGGCACGCCGGGCGCGTACGTCGCGAGCTTCTCCGGGATCGCCCAGGTCTCCGACATCGTGGTGAGCGAGGGCAAGGCCGTGCTGTTCGGCTTCACGGCGGGCGTCGTCGCCGCCTACCGGGGGCTCAACCCGCCGCCGGGGCCCAAGGGCGTCGGCGACGCGGTGAACCAGTCGGTGGTCATCTCGTTCGTGCTGGTGTTCCTCATCAACCTGGTCGTGACGGCGCTCTACCTCGAGCTCGTGCCGCCGAAGGGCTCCTGATGGCGATCCTGGAAGACCTCGGCGACCAGCTCTCCTTCTACGCGCGCGCGATCGCCTGGATCCCGCGCACGCTGCGGCGCTACCGCACCGAGATCGCCCGCCTCCTGGCCGAGGTCGCGTTCGGCTCCGGTGCGCTCGTGGTGATCCTCGGGACGGCGGGCGTGATGCTGTCGCTGTCGCTGTTCGTCGGCTCGCTGGTGGGCCTGCAGGGCTTCCGCGCGCTGGACTCGATGGGCGTCCAGGCGCTCACCGGCTTCATCACCGCCTACTTCACCACCCGCGACATCGCCCCGCTCGTCGCCTCCGCCGCCCTCACCGCCACCCTCGGCGCGGGCTTCACCGCCCAGCTCGGCGCGATGCGGATCTCCGAGGAGGTCGACGCGCTCGAGGTGATGGCCGTGCCGTCGGTGCCGTTCCTGGTGACCACGCGGGTGATCGCGGGCGTCATCGCGATCGTCCCGATGTACACGATCGGACTGCTCGCGAGCTTCGCCGCGGCGCGGCTCAACGTCACCCTGCTCAACGGCCTGCCCGGCGGCACGTACGACCACTACTTCGACCTGTTCCTGCCGGTCAGCGACATCCTCTTCTCCTACCTCAAGGTCATCGCGTTCGCGCTGGTGATCATCCTGATCCACTGCCACTACGGCTACCACGCCGAGGGCGGCCCCGCGGGCGTCGGCGTGGCGGTGGGCCGGGCGGTGCGGCTGTCGATCGTCGCCGCGGCGGTGCTCGACTTCTTCCTCACGCTCGTGATCTACGGGACGGACACGTCCGTGCGGGTGGCGGGATGAAAGCCGTCCGTGGTCTCGCCTTCCTCGGCGTGCTCGTGCTGCTGGCCGGGCTCGCCGTGGCGCAGTACGCGGGGGCGTTCCGCGCGGGCGTCCCCGTCACGCTCAAGGTCGACCGGGTCGGCACCCAGCTCGACCCGAAGGCCGACGTCAAGGTGCGCGGCCTGGTCGTCGGCAGCGTCACCGCGATCAGCACCGACGGTGACGGCGCCACCGTGGAGCTCTCGCTCGACCCGAAGCTCGTCGACCAGATCCCGGCCGACGTCACCGCCCGCCTCCTGCCCAAGACGCTCTTCGGGCAGAAGTTCGTGTCGCTCGTGCCGCCCGCGGCGCCGGGCCCCCGCCGCATCGCCGCGGGCGCCGTGATCGGCGAGGACCGCAGCCGGTCGGCGCAGGAGGTCGAGCGGGTGCTCGACGACCTCCTGCCCCTCCTGCAGGCCGTGCGCCCCCAGGACCTCGCGACCACCCTGGGCGCGCTCTCGCAAGGCCTGCAGGGCCGCGGCACCCAGCTGGGGCAGACGCTCGTGGGGTTGAACGCGCTGGTCGAGGGCGTGAACCCGGCCCTGCCGGACCTCAAGGCCGACATCACCGAGATCGCCGACTTCTCCGAGCACCTCTCCGACTCCGCACCCGCCCTCCTCGACGCGCTGGCCGACATCACCGTGACCAGCCGGACGATCGCGGACGAGCGCGACGGCTTCCGCGCCCTCTTCGGCTCGGTCACCGGCGCGTCCGACGACCTGCGCGGCTTCCTCGACGCCAACGGCGACAACCTCATCGGGCTCGCGGCCGCCGCCCGTCCGACGCTCGCCACGCTGGCCCGGTACTCGCCGGAGTTCCCGTGCCTGTTCGGCCAGCTCGCTGACCTCGTCCCGCGGATCGACGCCGCGTTCGGGAAGGGCACGGCCGAGCCCGGCCTGCACGTGACGCTCGAGGTGGTGGCCAACCGGGGCAAGTACGTGCCGGGCGAGGAGCCGCAGTACGCGGACGACCGCGGGCCTGCTTGCTACCCGGTCCTGCCGCTCGCCCCGCAGTACCCGCCCGGCGGACCGATCCAGGACGGCAGCAACCCGACGGGCGCGCCGTTCGGGCTCATCCCGTCGGCCTACGACATGGGCGTGCCCAACTCCCCGGGTGAACGCCGGGTCGTCGCCGAGCTCGTCGCCCTGCACGACGGCAGCGCGCCCGCCGCCGTCCCCGCCTGGAGCTCGATGCTCGTCGGCCCGCTCTACCGCGGCACGGAGGTGGTGTTCACGTGAGCCGCGTGCCCGTCGGCCCGCTGGTCAAATTCCTGGCGTTCGCCCTGGTCGTGGCGGTGGCGACAACCGTGCTCGGCCTCACGATCGCCAACGCACAGGGCGGCGCCAACACCGCGTACAGCGCGACGTTCACCGACGCGTCGGGCCTCCTGCCCGGCGACGACGTGCGGATCGCGGGCGTGGTCGTCGGCAGCGTGGACGAGGTGTCGATCGTGGACCGCCGCCTGGCCCGGGTGGACTTCCGCGTCGCCCAGCCGCTGCCCGCGTCGGTGACGGCCGCGATCCGCTACAAGAACCTCATCGGCCAGCGCTTCCTCGCGCTCGGCCAGGGCGCGGGCGCTCCCGGCACCCTCGCCCCGGGCGGCACGATCCCGGTCGGGCGCACCACCCCGCCGCTCAACCTCACCACGCTGTTCAACGGCTTCCAGCCGCTCTTCGCCGCGCTCGACCCGGAGCAGGTCAACCGACTGTCGATGGAGATCGTGCAGGTGCTGCAGGGTGAGGGCGGCACGGTGGAGTCGCTGCTGGCCAGCACCGCCTCGCTCACCGGCGCGATCGCCGACCGCGACCAGGTGATCGGCCAGGTGATCGACAACCTCAACCAGGTGCTCGGCACGGTCAACGCCCGCGACGACCAGCTCTCCGCGTTGATCGTCACCCTGCGGCGGCTCGTGTCGGGGCTCGCCGCCGACCGGGAGCCGATCGGGCACGCCATCGCCTCGATCGGCGACCTCACCCAGACGACCGCGGGCTTCCTCGACGACGCCCGACCCGGCCTCAAGGCCGACATCGCGGCGCTCGGCGACCTGTCCACCCAGCTCGACGCGGGCGGCCCGACGATCGAGAACTACCTGCACACGGCGCCGGACAAGCTCAACACCATCGCCCGCGCCGCGAGCTACGGCAGCTGGTTCCAGTTCTACCTCTGCAGCGCGGGCGGCCGGATCGGCGTCGGCGACATCATCCCGGCGCAGGACATCCCGGTGTTCCGCTCCGACTCCCCGCGCTGCGGGCCGGACCCGGCGGGCACCGGCGGCCAGAGCCCGCCGCTGCTGCCTGCGCCGTCGCACCTGCCGGTCGTCGGCCCGCTGCTGGGCGGGGCGGGATGACGCGCCGTCCCGTGCCGCTCGCGGTCGGCGGGCTCGCCGTGCTGGTGGTCGTCGTGCTGCTCGCGTTCAACGCGCCCGCCCTGCTCTCGACGGCCACGACCTTCCGCGCCGACTTCACCGAGGCCGCGGGCCTGCAGGCGGGCGACCTGGTGACGATCGCGGGCGTCGAGGCGGGCCGCGTCGGCGCCGTACGGCTCGACGGCGACCACGTGCGCGTCACGTTCGCCGTCGAGGACGCCTGGGTCGGCGACCAGACCAGCGCCTCGATCCAGATCCGCACCCTGCTCGGCGCCAAGTACCTGGCGCTCGACCCGCAGGGCAGCGGGCCGCTCGACCCGGCCACCCCGATCCCGCTGGCGCGCACCGCGTCGCCGCTGGACGTCGTCGCCGCGTTCGACGGCCTCTCCGGCACGATCGACCGGCTCGACACGAAACAGCTCGCCACCAGCCTGGAGACGCTCGCCGCGACGTTCCGCGACACCCCCGGCGAGGTCCGCGGCGCGCTCGACGGGCTGTCGCGGCTGTCCACCACGGTCGCAGGCCGCGACGACGAGATCCGCGAACTGCTGGCGGGCACCCACCGGCTCTCCGGGGTGCTCGCCGCGCGCACCGACGACGTCACCGCCCTGCTCGCCGACGGCAACCGGCTGCTGGCCGAGCTGCAACGGCGCCAGGACGCGATCGCCCGCCTGCTCACCGGCACCCGACGCCTCGCGCAGCAGCTCACCGGGCTCGTCGCCGACAACCAGGCCCAGCTGCGCCCGACCCTGGAGACCCTCGGCCGCGTCGTCGACGTGCTGCAGCGCAACCAGGACGACCTCGCCGCGACGATCAAGAACGAGGCCGTGTTCATCCGCCTGTTCACCAACGCCGTCGGCAGCGGCCGCTGGTTCGACAGCTACATCTGCGGGCTCCTGCCCACGCCCACCATCGGCCCGCTCAACCCGGGAGGCTGCTAAGTGTCGGTGCGCGTCCTCGGACTGGCCTGCGCGCTCGTCGTGCTGCTCGCGTCCGGCATCGCCGTGGCCACGCACCCCGGTGGGCGGCACCTGTCCGCGTACTTCACCGACGCGTCCGCCCTGTTCCCGGACAACCAGGTGATGGTGCTCGGCGTGCCCGTCGGCACGATCGAGAAGGTCACGCCGGACGGCGCGCAGGTGCGCGTCGACATGACGATCACCGACCCTTCCGTGCACCTCCCCGCCGACGCGAAGGCCGCCGTGGTGTCGCCGAGCCTCGTCACCGGCCGCTACGTGCAGCTGCTGCCGCCCTGGCGGGGCGGGCCCGAGCTGGCCGACGGCGCGGTGATCCCGCTCGCCCGCACCGCGGTGCCGCTCGGCGTCGACGACCTCACCCGCACCGCGACCGAGCTCGCCCAAGCCCTCGGCCCGAACGGGGCCAACCGCACCGGCGCCCTCTCCGACGCCCTCACCGTCGGCGCCCGCAACCTCGACGGCAACGGCCAGGCGCTGCACGACACGATCGCGGGCCTCGGGGGGCTGTCCGGCACGCTCGCCGGGTCGAGCGCGGACCTGTTCGGCACGGTCACCGAGCTGGAGACGTTCACGTCCGGGCTCGCCCGCAGCGACGGCCAGGTCCGCGAGTTCAACGGCCGCCTCGCCGACGTCACCGGGTTCCTCGCGGCGCAGCGCGGCGAGCTCGGCGGCGCGCTGGCCGACCTTTCGCGGGCCCTCGGCGACGTCGCGGCGTTCGTCAAGGACAACCGGGCGGCCCTGCACCACGACGTCAACGGGCTGGCCGACGTCACCGCCACCCTGGTCGACCAGCAGCGGGCGCTCACCGAGGTGATCGACGTCGCCCCCGCGGCGCTCAGCAACCTCGCCGACACCTACAACGGCTCGTCGGGCACCCTCGACACCCGGCCCGACATCAACGAGCTGGCCAACCCGCCGCTGGTCACGCTGTGCAAGCTGCTGGGGACGAAGACCTCGACGGGGATCCCGGCCGCGGTGACCGAGGCGTGCGGGTCGCTGTCGTCGGTGGTGTCGGGCGCGGTGCCGCTGCCGAGCGCGACCGACGTCCTCACCGCCCTGTACGCCAACCAGCCGCCGCCGGTGGCCGGGCTCGCGCTGCCGACGGTGTCGCCGCCGCCCGGGGTCGGGTCGACCCCGCCCACGGTGCCGCAACCGCCGTCGCGGAAGACGACCGGCGGTAGCGCTCCTCCGCTCTCCCCGGTCCTCGACCTGCTGGGTGGGTCGCGATGACCTCGCCCTCCCTCGCGAGTCGGCTCGTGGCGGTGCTGGCCGTTGTCGGTCTGAGCAGCGGCTGCGGGGTGCTCGGCGGCGGGCTGCGCGGCGCCGCCCTCCCCGGCGGCGCCGACCTCGGCGACCACCCCTACGCGGTCACGATCGAGCTGGCCGACGTCGTCGACCTGGTGCCGCAGTCGCTCGTGAAGGTCGACGACGTGCCGGTCGGCGCGGTCTCCGCGATCGCCGTCGACCCGGCCACCTGGAACGCGCGCGTCACGGTGGACGTCAACGGCGACGTCACGTTGCCCGCCAACGCCACCGCGCGGGTGCGCACCACCAGCCTGCTGGGGGAGAAGTTCGTCGAGCTCGCCGCGCCGCCGCAGGGCGCGACCGGCACCCTCGCGCCGAACGCGGTGATCCCGCTCGCCCGCTCCGGGCGCGCCGCCGAGGTCGAGGAGGTGCTCGGATCGCTCTCGATGCTGCTCAACGGCGGCGGCGTCGCGCAGATCCGGACGATCTCCACCGAGCTGAACCACGCCCTCGCGGGCAACGAGCCGCAGGTACGGGCGCTGTTGGCCAACCTGAACACGCTGGTCGGCGAGCTCTCAGGCCGCAAGGGCGAGATCACCCGCGCGCTCGACGGGATCAACCGACTGTCGGCCACGCTGGCCGCGCGCCGCGGGGAGATCAGCACGGCGCTCGACGACCTCCAACCCGGCCTCGCCGAGCTGGACCGCCAGCGCGGCCAGCTGGTGGACATGCTGCGCTCGCTCGACCGGCTCTCCGGCGTCGCGACGCACGTCGTCGACGCCAGCCGCGACGACCTCCTCGCCGACCTGCGCTCCCTGCGCCCCACGTTGACGAAGCTCGCCGACTCCGGCCAGGACCTGCCCGACTCGCTGCAGATCCTCGGCAGCTACCCGTTCACCGACGCGGCGCAGAAGGCGGTGGCGGGGGACTACACGAACCTCTACCTGAACGTCGACCTCGACCTGAAGGACCTGCTGGACAACCTCGCGCGGTCGAACCAGCCGTTCCCGGGGCCGGACACGCCGCTCTTCACCATGCTGCCGCCCACGGCGCAGGTGCTCAGCCCGCTGATCGGGGGCAGCCGCCCCACCGAGGCGCCGACGTTCCCCGTGCTCGGCGACCTGCCGGTGCCGCTCGTGGGCGCCGACAAGCCCTCCCGGGCGCCCGCCACGCCGACGCCGACGCGCAAGCCGTCCGTCGTGGGCAAGATCCTCGGGGGGCTGTAGATGATCACGCGGACGGCGCGGGTCCAGCTGCTCGGGCTGCTGCTCGTCACGGTGCTCGGGGTGGGCTGGGTCGGGCTGCGCTACGCGGGGTTCGGCGCGGCCTCCTACCCCGTCCACGTGCAGCTGGCCGACTCCGGGGGCATCTTCACCGGGGCCGACGTGACCTACCGGGGGGTGAGCGTCGGGCGGGTCGGGCCGCTCACGCTCACGGCGTCGGGGGTGGACGTCCAGCTCGACATCGACCAGGCCGCGCCCGCCATCCCGGCCGACGTCGACGCCGCCGTGCGCAACCTGTCGCCGATCGGCGAGCAGTACGTCGACCTGCGACCGCGCGGCGCGGGCGGCGGCGCACTGGCGGGCGGCGCGACGATCCCGCTCGCCCGCACCACCACACCCGTCGGGGTGGAGGAGCTCGTCGGCAACCTCGACACGCTGGTGCGGTCGGTGCCGCTCGACGACCTCCGCACCGTCGTCAGGGAAGCGGGCACAGCGTTCGCGGGCTCCGCGCTGCCGCTGCAGCACCTGCTGGACGCGACCTCGGAGTTCACTCAGGCGGCGCGGGACGCGCTGCCGCAGACCGTGGCGCTCCTGCGCGACGGCCGCACGGTGCTCGCCACCCAGAACCGGACCGCGGGCGAGTTCGCCGACTTCAGCCGCAGCCTCGCCCAGCTCGCCGACCAGCTGAAGACCTCCGACCCGGACGTCCGACGGCTGCTGCAGACCGGTCCGCAGGCCGCCGACCAGGTCAGCGGCCTCCTCGACGAGAGCGGCTCAGGGCTCGGCGACGTCGTGGCGAACCTGTTGACGGTCTCCCGCATCCTCGAGCCGCGGCAGTCGAACCTCGACCAGATCCTCGTGGCGTACCCGAGCGTCACGTCCGTGTCGCCGTCCGTCGTGCCCGGCGACGGCACCGCCCACCTCGGGCTCGTCCTCAACATCTTCGACCCCCTGCCCTGCACGAAGGGCTACGAGGCCACCCCGCGCCGGGCGGGCATCGAGGTCGCGGACACGCCGGTGAACGCGCAGGCCCATTGCGCGGAGCCTTACCTCAGCCCGATCGACGTGCGGGGGGCGCAGAACGTGCCGCAGCCCGGCGGCGGCCACGGCGACCCGGCCGTCGGCGGCGCGGGCGGCGGCGACACGGGCGGCACGGCCCACCGCGAGCCGCCCCCGGCACGGCTCTCCGTGCCGCTCCCCACCGAGCCGCTCCCGCTGAGCACGCTCGCCCAGATCCTGATGCCCTGACGGAGGCGTTGATGACCGTGAGAACCGACGAGCCCGCACCGCCCGCGCCCGCCCCGACGGAGACGCCTGCGCCGGAGCCAGCCGCAACGGAGGCCGATGTCGCCGTGGCGCCCGGCGCCGCGGAGGCGCCGCAGCCTGCGCGTGGTGCTGACGATGCGCCGCAGCCTGCGAGTAGTGGTGCCGACGAGGTCGGCGGGGAGCAGGCCGAGCCCGTGGGCCGGGGCGGGAGGTTGCGGCGGGGGCTCGTCGTCGCCGTCGGGCTGGCGGCTGTCGCGGCCGTGGTGTTCGGCGCGCTGTGGGCGTTCGCGGCGACCAGCTCGACGTTGGCGCTGGCCCGCGACCGCGACGCCGCGCTCGCCGACGCCCGCCAAGCCGCGATCAACCTCAACACGCTGGACTACCGCAACGTGGCGGCCGGGCTCGACCTCTGGCAACAGTCGTCCACCGGCCAGGTGCTGGCGGAGTTCGAGCAGAACCGCGAGCAGTACGCGAAGCTCGTGGAGGAGTCGCGGCGCGCCACCGTCGCGTCGGTCGCCGACGCCGCCGTCACGGAGCTGGACGAGCACGCGGGTGTGGCGCGGGTGCTGGTCGCGGTGGACGTCACGGTCACGCCGGAGGGCGAGGCGCCCGCCGTCACCCGCCAGCGCCTGCAGATGGAGATGACCCGCACCCCGGCGGGCTGGAAGACCAGCAGGCTCAGCCCCGTCCGCGCACCTGCCGCAGCCAACTGACCCGGCAGGAGCCCGTCATGGCCACCACCCCGCACCCCGCCCGCCGCCGCGCGACCGGCATCCGCCGCCCCCGCGTCGCGGGCCACACCCCCGGCCGCCCCGCCGCGACCGACGCCGCCGCGACCGACGCGGCCGCCCCGGTGGAGCGGCGAGCATCCGGCAAGCGGGGCCTGCGCGGAGGGCGCGCGCACGGCCGCACCACCTCGCGCACCGCCGTCCACCCCACCCCCCGCCTCGCCGCCGTCCGGCGCCGTCCGGTGCCGCTCGCGGCGCTCGTGGGGGCGCTCGTGCTGCTGCTCGGGCTGGCGGTGTTCTTCGCCGTCGAGAACGCGCAGGTCCGCGGCACCCCGTCCGCCCAGAACACCGCGCTCGTCGACATCGGCACGACCGCGGAGGTGAGCCAGCAGGTCACCGCGGCGCTCAAGACCGTCTACTCGTTCGACTACACCCGCCTCGACCAGAACGAGGCGGCCGCCCGCGCCGTGATCACCCCCGCGTTCGCGGACCAGTTCGACCAGCTCTTCCGGCAGGTGCGCGAGCTCGCTCCCCAGCAGCAGGCCGTCGTGACCGCCACGGTCAACCTCGTCGGCGTGCAGTCGATCAACGGCGACCGCGCCACCCTGCTGGTGTTCCTCGACCAGCAGGCCACCCGCGCTCAGGCGGGCGCGGGCCCGCAGCAGCTCGCCGCCGCGGGCCGTCTCACGGTGACCGCCCAGCGGGTGGACGGGACGTGGAAGATCGCCGCCGTCGACCCCCGCTGATCGCCGCGACCGCTGCGCCACGGCCCCGCGGAGGGCACCCGCGTACCGCTCACGGCGATCATGGAGGGTGGCCGTCGGGCCCGCCCGACCGAACGGGTATCGTTGAAGGCAGTTCCACCGAAGACCGCAGGTCTGCGCCCGCGAGGGCGCACGAAGGTTCCGCTCGTCGGGACGGCCCGCGCAGGAGGACGAGGTCCGAGCAGGCACCACGCGTGCCTGCCCACGCCCCGTGCGCCCTGCGCCGGGGCGTTCGTCGTCTCCGGGGTCGTCGAGTCCCAGCGCGGTGGGCTGCACCACCAACCGACACCCGAGAGGAGGCACACCGATGGCACGACCCGACAAGGTCACGGCGGTCGCTGAGATCGCCGAGAAGTTCCGGGGCAGTTCCGCCTCGGTGGTCACCGAGTACCGCGGGCTATCGATGGCACAGCTGACGACCCTGCGTCGTTCGCTCGGCGACGGCACGACCTACCGCGTCGCCAAGAACACGCTGGTCCAGCGGGCCGCGGCGGACGCGGGCGTCGAGGGCCTCGAGCAGATGCTCGTCGGCCCCACGGCGATCGCGTTCATCACCGGCGAGCCGGTCGACGCGGCCAAGGCGATCCGCGACTTCGCCAAGACCAACCAGGGCTTGGTGATCAAGGGCGGCTTCATGGACGGTCGCGCGCTGACCGTCACCGAGGTCAACCAGCTCGCCGACCTGGAGTCGCGCGAGGTGCTGCTGGCCAAGCTCGCAGGCGCCATGAAGGCCAACCTGAGCAAGGCCGCGGGCCTGTTCGCCGCCCCGGCGTCGCAGGTCGCCCGGCTCGCGCAGGCGCTGGCCGACAAGCGGGCCGAGGAGGAGGGGGGCGGCGCGGATGTCGCGGCCCCCGCCGCCGAGGCCACCGAGGCCCCCGCCGAGGACGCTCCCGCGTCCGACTCCTGACCACCACCGCAATCCGTTAGAGAGGAACCGCCACCATGGCGAAGCTCACCACCGACGAGCTGCTCGACGCGTTCAAGGAGCTCACCCTGATCGAGCTCTCCGAGTTCGTGAAGAAGTTCGAGGAGACGTTCGACGTCACCGCCGCCGCGCCGGTCGCCGTCGCGGCCGCCCCGGCCGCCGGTGCGGCCGCCGCCCCCGTCGAGGAGGAGAAGGACGAGTTCAACGTCGTCCTCGAGGCCGCGGGCGAGAAGAAGATCCAGGTCATCAAGGTCGTGCGCGAGCTCGTGTCCGGCCTGGGTCTGAAGGAGGCCAAGGACCTCGTGGAGTCGGCCCCGAAGCCGATCCTCGAGGGCGTCGCCAAGGACGCCGCCGAGGCCGCCCAGAAGAAGCTGCAGGACGCGGGCGCCAAGGTCAGCCTGACCTGATCCCGCACACACCAACGGCCCTCCCCGAGCACCGGGGAGGGCCGTTCGGCGTTTCAGCGGTCGCGCAGCTCGCGGCGGAGCAGCTTGCCGCTGACGGTCTTGGGGATCTCGTCGAGGAACTCCACCTGCCGCGGGTACTTGTACGCGGCCAGCCGGTCCTTGCTGAACGCGATCAGTTCCTCGGCGGTGGCGGTCTTGCCGGGACGCAGGCTCACGAACGCCTTGACGGTCTCGCCGCGGTACTCGTCGGGCACGCCGACCACCGCGGCCTCCTTGACGGCGTCGTGCTCGTAGAGGACGTCCTCGACCTCGCGCGGCCAGACCTTGTAGCCGCCCGCGTTGATCTGGTCCTTCTTGCGGTCGACGATGTAGAACCAGCCCTGGGAGTCCATGTAGCCGACGTCGCCGGTGTGCAGCGAGCCACCGGGGATGGCGTTCTGCGTCTCCTCCGGCTTGTTCCAGTAGCCCGCGACCACCTGTGGCCCGGTCGTCACGATCTCCCCGACTTCGCCTGCGGGCAGATCCTGGCCGTCGTCGCCGATGATCTGCACGACCGTGTTGTAGATCGGCACCCCGACCGACAGCGCCCCGGACGCCTCGTCGACGGGCGACTCGACCCCGTAGGGCACGCCGTGGCTCGGCGACGTGGTCTCGGTGAGCCCGTAGATGTTGTGGATGTACTGGCCGAACGCCGACGAGAACTGCTTCACCGTGGACGGCGGGATCGGCGCGCCTCCCGACCAGATCTTGCCGAGCGACTTCAGCGCGTCGGGCTCGGCGTTGGGCGCGTTCATCAGGGCGATGAACACCGTGATGGAGCCGACCGTGAACGTCGGCTGGTGCTCCTTGATGACGTCGATGCCCAACGACGGCTCGAACCGGTGGAACAGCACCAGCGGCGCGGCGAGGAAGAGCGCGGAGGTGACGTGCGCGATCAGCCCGGTGATGTGGAACAGCGGCGCCACCCCGAGGATCACGTCGTTCGAGGACAGCCCGCACCACTCGCGGTAGGCCTGGCTGTTGAAGACGACGTTGCCGTGGGTGTTCATCGCGCCCTTGGGCGGGCCCGTGGTGCCGGACGTGTAGGTGAGGAACGCGATGTCGTCGGGCCCGTACTCGACCGACGGCGGCTTCTGGCCCCGGAAGCGCTCCACGAGCTCCAGCAGGTCGACCGTGCCCTCCGGCGTGGCGCGCTCGGATCCGGGGAACGCGCGCGGGTCGTCGCGCGTCTGGAAGTCGAGCTCGGACGTGGTGATCGCGGTGCGGACGTCGGTGCCGCCGACGACCGACGCCGCGACGTCGCGGTAGAGGCTCTGCAGGCAGACGAGCACGCTCGCCCCGGAGTCCTTCAGCAGCAGCTCCAGCTCGCGCGCGCGGTTCATGGGGTTGACCGACACCGCGATGCCGCCCGCTTTCCACGTGCCGACCAGCCCGATGATGAACTGGGGCACGTTCTGCAGGTACATCGCCACGCGGTCGCCGCGCTGCAGGCCGCCGTCGACGAGGGCGGCCCCGAACGCGTCGGTGAGCTCGTCGAGCTCGCGGTAGGTGATGCGCCCGTCGAAGTAGCGGATGGCGTCGCCGTCGGGGTTCCGCGCTACCCCCGCGGTGAACATGCTCAGCGCGTCGGTGAACTCCGGCGTGATGTCGTGCGGCTGCCCTTCGCCGTAGAGGTGCAGCCACGGTCGTTCGTCGTAAACGCCCATCAGCGGATCGCAATGGGGTTGACGGGCGCCCCGGACCCGCCGACGACCTTCAGCGGCGCCGCCGCGTAAAGGAAGGTCCACCGGCCGTCCTCGGCGCAGGCGTCGGCCAGCTCCTCGAACCAGACGATCTCGGTGAGCGTGACCCCGAGGTTGCGCATCAGCGCGCAGTGCAGCGGCAGGGCCACACCGGAGCCCGGCTCGTAGGTGACCTCGTTGGCGATCGTGTCGGTGACGAGGTTGGGGATCTCACGCTGCTGGAACCACTCGACGAGCTCGCGCGAGTACGTGAGGCCGGGCTCGTTGAAGCCGTCGTAGAACGACTCCTTGTCGTTGAGCTCGTACCAGTACTTCAGGAAGCCCGTGCGGATGCAGAGGATGTCGTGCGGCTCGATCGTGACCCCCTGCGCCGACGCGGCGGCCTCGAGGTCGGTGTGGTCGAACGTCTCGCCCTTCTCCAGCCAGTCCTTGCCGCGGTGGCGGGCCATGTCGATCAACACGCCGCGCCCGACGATGCCCTTCTCGGCGATCGGCAGCACCGACGCCTTGTCCATCGTGCCTACCGTGCTGCGGGCGTCGTAGCCGTTCCAGAGCTGCCCGTCGTACCAGACGTGGCCGAGCGCGTCGTACTGCGTGGAGCCCTGCAGGAACAGCACCGCGGTGTCGTCGGCGTAATGGAGGCCGCCGGGGAACTGGGGGGCGCCTTCGCCGTCCCAGGTCGACTCGTCGAGCTCCATCTTCTTCTCCATCGCGCGGCGACCCGGCCACAGCGGGTCGCCGGGGCCGTCGGAGCGGCCCATCTGGATCTGGAGGGTGAACACGTCGCCCGTGCGGATGTGCTGGGCGCCCCGCAGTACCTCCTTGGCGTCGAGGTAGTTCAGCGCGCCGACCTCGTCGTCGGGGCCCCATTTGCCCCAGTTCTTCGGAGTGTCGGAACCCAGCAGGTCGTTCATGGAGGGGGCGTCGGGCATGAGGGGACTCCTCGTCGTCGTCGACTGGTGCGTGACCGCAAGCCGATCGTTCGGCGGCCCTTCGGGTGTGTCAACCGCTGGCACGGACCTCCGATCGGGCGACTACGCTGTGTGGGAGCGTCGCTGCGAAGATCGCGCGGGCGACCGCCTGCCGACAAGGGTGCGACCTGCGCCGATCATCGTCCGCGAGGTCCGGCGGTCGGCGGTGCGGGGTGAAGGCGACGTGAAGCGGGCGAGCGGCCGATGGTCACGCCCCGTGCTCACCGGTCGTCCCGCAAAGAGGACCACTTACCGACGCGTAGGGCCTTGACTCGGTGCGCCGGTCAGGTCACTCTTAGGTCTCGATGGTGTGCTTGGTGACCCATCTCGACAGCCGCTGCGTTTGCAGCTAGACTGACTCTTTGCGCTGCCCTCCTCCAGCTTCGCGCGCGCTCTGATCGGTCTCAGCGTCGAGATCTCCTCCGAACGCGCTCGGGCGGGTTGATGGCCGTGCCCTGACAACAGACGGCGTGCACCGGCCAAGCCTCGTGCGTCACCCGCCCGCTCCGGACCTCCCGCCCGGGGCGCGTGGGCAAGACGGTATCGCGAGTGCCCCGACGCCCGCCAGATGAGAGCGCAGTTCCGGAAGGACGCATCTTGGCATCGCCGCACGCCACCAAGACCCTCGCGACCACCTCCGACCACCTGAACCTCCCCGGGGCGCCTACGCGCGTCTCGTTCGCGAAAATCGCCGAACCGCTCCGGGTGCCCGATCTGCTCGACCTGCAGACCCAGTCCTTCGAGTGGCTGGTGGGCGACGAGGCGTGGTTCCAGCGGCGGATCGACGCCGGAGACGAAAACCCGATGGGCGGCCTGGAAGACATCCTGGCTGAGATCTCCCCCATCGAGGACTTCTCCGGATCCATGTCCCTTTCCTTCTCCGACCCTCGCTTCGACGAGGTGAAGGCCTCGGAGGAGGAGTGCAAGGACAAGGACATGACCTACGCGGCCCCGCTGTTCGTCACGGCGGAGTTCACGAACAACACCACGGGTGAGATCAAGAGCCAGACGGTCTTCATGGGCGACTTCCCCGTGATGACCCGCAAGGGCACCTTCATCATCAACGGCACCGAGCGCGTCGTCGTCTCGCAGCTGGTCCGGTCGCCCGGCGTCTACTTCGACACCGCGATCGACAAGTCCACCGACAAGGACGTCTTCTCCGTCAAGATCATCCCCTCCCGCGGGGCGTGGCTGGAGTTCGACGTCGACAAGCGCGACACCGTCGGTGTGCGCATCGACCGCAAGCGCCGCCAGCCGGTCACCGTGCTGCTCAAGGCGCTCGGGTGGGACAACGAGCGCATCCAGCAGCGCTTCGGCTTCTCCGAGACGATGCTCGCCACGCTCGAGAAGGACCACACCGCGGGCCAGGACGAGGCCCTCCTCGACATCTACCGCAAGCTGCGCCCGGGCGAGCCCCCCACCAAGGAAAGCGCGCAGGCCCTGCTGGAGAACCTCTTCTTCAAGGACAAGCGCTACGACCTGGCCAAGGTCGGCCGCTACAAGGCCAACAAGAAGCTGGGCCTCTCGATCGAGTCCTCGATCGGCACGCTCACCGAGGAAGACATCGCCACCACCATCGAGTACCTCGTGCGGCTGCACGCGGGCGAGACCTCGATGACGGTCGGCCAAGGCGACGAGGCCAAGACCGTCCCGGTCGAGACCGACGACATCGACCACTTCGGCAACCGGCGTCTGCGCACGGTCGGCGAGCTGATCCAGAACCAGATCCGCGTCGGCCTCTCCCGCATGGAGCGCGTCGTCCGCGAGCGCATGACCACGCAGGACGTCGAGGCGATCACGCCGCAGACCCTGATCAACATCCGCCCGGTCGTGGCGGCGATCAAGGAGTTCTTCGGCACCTCGCAGCTGTCGCAGTTCATGGACCAGACCAACCCGCTGGCCGGTCTCACCCACAAGCGCCGCCTGTCGGCGCTGGGCCCGGGCGGTCTCTCGCGTGAGCGCGCGGGCATGGAGGTCCGCGACGTCCACCACAGCCACTACGGCCGCATGTGCCCGATCGAGACGCCGGAAGGCCCGAACATCGGCCTGATCGGCTCGCTGTCGAGCTTCGCGCGGGTCAACCCGTTCGGCTTCATCGAGACGCCCTACCGGCGCGTCGTCGACGGCGTGGTCACCGAGGACATCGACTACCTCACCGCCGACGAGGAAGACCGCTTCGTCGTCGCGCAGGCCAACGCGCCGCTCAACGCCGACGGCTCCTTCCAGGAGCAGCGCGTCCTGGTGCGCCGCAAGGGTGGCGAGGTCGACTACATCCCGCCCACGGGCGTCGACTACATCGACGTCTCGCCGCGGCAGATGGTGTCGGTCGCCACCGCGATGATCCCGTTCCTCGAGCACGACGACGCCAACCGCGCCCTGATGGGCGCCAACATGCAGCGCCAGTCGGTGCCGCTGCTGCGTTCCGACTCGCCGCTGGTCGGCACCGGGATGGAGCTGCGCGCCGCGGTCGACGCGGGCGATGTGGTCGTCGCGGAGAAGGC
>DATAOO010000028.1:0-41826 GCA_036265695.1 Pseudonocardia sp.
CCGGGCCGGACGACGGTGACCAGTGCGATCGGGAATTGCGTGGCTTCATGGGTGCGGCCGCTAACCCCCACCGCGAGTCGTACATCCCGCCGCCGTGAGTTCGCGATTTCCACGGTGTGAGTCGGCCAGTTCGGCGATCCCCGTTGGTCGCGGCACTCGACGGGACGCCCGTCGCTGATGGCGTTGGCGCGCTGATCGCGTTCCCCAGGGGGGCCCGGGGTGGGTCTGCGTGCCGCCGCGGTTACTTCGCCACCTCGGCGGGGCGGACGGGCGAACTCGACGCCACTTGTCGGCCGCGGTCGCGCTGTCGGCGTCGACTGCCCTGCGACGCGCTGCCTCTTCAGCCCGGCGGCCGCGGCGGGACTGCGTCGCCTCGCGGCGCGGAAGGTGCGGGGCGGCCACAAGGGGCCGGAGGTGTGCGACGGCGCATCGCGCCGCGACGGTGCGCGGCCGCCCGGTGCCGCGACGGTGCGCGGCCGCCCCGTGCCAGAGGGCGGTCGCCGCGGGAGGCGGATGGTGCGGGGCGGCCGCGAGGGCCGGAAGTGCGCGACGAGCCGCCCCGCGCCGTAACGCTGCGCGGCCGCCGCGCCGTACCTCGCGCCCATCGCCAGCGATAGTCGCCGGACCGGCGACGGAGGAGCTAGACCGGGAGTGCGGCGACTGCGACTCGGGTCTGCCAGGGCGGGCTGGGAGCGTCAGGATCGGGGATGTTTCACGTGAAACAGCGGGCGATCGCGCGGTCGACGAGGCGCGCGTAGAGGTGGCCCAGGTCGAGGCCTGCGGCGGCGGCCGCGGTGGGGAGCAAGGAGGTGTCGGTGAGACCGGGTGAAACGTTGACCTCGAGGATCTGCACGCGGCCCGCGGCGTCCACCACGGCGTCGGTGCGGGAGACGTCGCGGAGACCGAGGAGCTGGTGTGCGGCCAGGGCTGCGTCGGCCAGCCTGGTTGCGACAGCGCCGTCGATCCGCGCCGGGCAATGGAAGTGCGCGGCTCCGGGCGTGTAGCGGGCGGTGTAGTCGTACACCCCACCCTTCGCCTCGACCTCGACGGCGGGCAGCGCGCGCGGGACGCCTTCATCCTCGACGACCGAGACCGCGACCTCCACGCCGTCGACGAACCGCTCGGCCAGCACGGTGTCGGCGTAGGCGAGGCAGCTCACCATCGCGGCGGGCAGTTCGGCGCGGCTGCTGACGACCTGTGCACCGAGCGCCGAGCCGCCCTGGTCGGGCTTGAGCATGAGCGGCAGGCCGAGTCGGTCGACCATCGCGTCGAGCACCGCCTGCGCCCCCAGGGCCCGGAAGGTGGTGTGCGGCAACGCGATCCAGTCCGGGGTTTCGAGCCCGGCGCGGGCGAGCTCGGCCTTGGCGGTGGGCTTGTCCCACGCCCGGCGGCACGCGCGCGCCGGAGTGCCGACGAACGGCACGCCCAGCAGCTCCAGCACCGCCTGCACGGAGCCGTTCTCGCCTTCGCCCCCGTGCAGCGCGATCGCGACCGCGTCGGGCGGGTCGGCCCGCAGGTGATCCACGAGCGCGCCGTCGACGTCCCACTCGCGCACGTCCACGCCCACGCCGCGCAGGGCCGTCGCCAGCCGTCGGCCGGAGTGCAGCGACACCTCGCGTTCGTGGGAGATGCCGCCCGCCAGCACCGCCACGGTCCGCTCCCCCGCTGGGCGATGCGGCCGTGGCGCGGGGCCGCCGGAGGTGGACGCGGGGACGGCCCTCGCGGCTGCGGGGCGGGGGGACGCGGGGCCGAGGGAGGCGGGGCCGAGGGAGGCGGGGCCGAGGGAAGCCGGGCCGAGGGAAGCCGGGCCGAGGGAAGCCGGGCCGAGGGAAGCCGGGCCGAGGGAAGCCGGGCCGCTCACGGCGTGCTCGGCGACGGCGCCTGCGGCCCCCGCCCGACGGCGGGGCGGGCCGGGCTGCCGAACGTGTGCAGCACGTCGAGCTCGGCCGACAACACGCCCGCCAGCCGCCGGACCCCCTCGGTGATCCGCTCCGGCGACGGGTAGCAGTACGACAGCCGGAGCTGACGGCTACCGAGCCCGTCGGCGTAGAACCCCGTACCCGACGCGTAGGCGACCCGGGCCGAGATCGCGCGCGGGAGCATCGCCTTGGTATCGACGCCCTCGGGCACGGTGAGCCACACGTAGAAGCCGCCGTCGGGCACGTTCCACGTGCAACCGGGTGGGAGGTGGGTTTCCAGCGCGCGGAGCATGGCGTCGCGGCGGTCGCGGTAGGCCTCGGTGTACGTCTTGACCTGGCTGCGCCAGTCGTGGACCGCCAGGTACCGCGAGACCATCATCTGGGTGAAACTCGGCGGGCAGAGGGTCGCCGATTCGGCGGCCAGCACCAGGCGGTCGCGCACAGCGGGTGGCACGAGCGCCCAGCCCACGCGCAAGCCGGACGCGAACGTCTTGGAGAACGAGCCCAGGTAGACGACGTCGCGGTCGAGCGAGCGCAGCGCCGGGTAGGGCTGCCCGCTGAAGCCCAGGAGGCCGTACGGGTTGTCCTCGACAACGGCGACGCCGTACTCCCGACAGATCGCCAGCACCTCGGCGCGCCGCTCGACGGACAGCGTGACGCCCGCCGGGTTGTGGAAGGTCGGCACCGTGTAGAGGAACTTCGGGCGCGGCCGGACGGTCTCCAACGCCGCCCGCAGGACCGAGGGGACCAGGCCGTGCGCGTCCATCGCGACGTGCACCACCCGCGCCTGGTACGCGGCGAAGCTGCCGAGCGCGCCGACATAGGACGGACCCTCCGCGAGCACCACATCGCCTGGGTCGCAGTAAATGCGGGTGACGAGGTCCAGCGCCATCTGCGAGCCGACCGTGACGACGATGTCGTCCGGATCAGCCCGGATCCCCTCCAGCGCCATCACTTCGCAGATCTGCTCGCGCAGCTCGGGGCGCCCCTGCGCCGAGCCGTACTGGAGCGCGATGTGACCCTCGCGGGCGACGAGATCGGCGACCTCGGCGGCCAACGCGTCCATCGGCAACGCGGCGAGGTTCGGCATGCCGCCCGCCAGTGAGACGACCTCCGGCCTGCTCGCCACGGCGAACAACGCGCGGATCTCCGACGCCGTCATCCCCGCCGTGCGCGCCGCGAATCGCTCGGTGGCCGGGACGGGGTGTTGCGACACGTGCTCTCCTCTGTCGTTTGGGTAACGGAGATCCGATCGAGTGTAACCAGGATGGAGGAACGTCCTGCCCTTCGTCGTGACGTAGCTGCCGGTCACAGCTCACGGGGTGGGAATCGGGGCTGGATCGATCTATCGTCGGGGTTGTCGACGCGCACGGCGGCGGCCACATCCCACGTCCACCGCGATCGGTCGCCGGAGGTCCTCTTCGTGTCCTGGCACATGGCGCCGCTCACGCTGGACAACTTGGACAATTTGCCCAAGCGTTGCCGGCGCTGTGTCTTCTGGGAGCTGTCGGAGAACCTCGGGAAACAAGCGGCCGACTTCGGCTCCACGGAGCTGGAGAAGGAGGCGTGGCTCTCCGAGGTACTGCTCGAGTGGGGCTCGTGCGGGCGGGTCGTCCACATGGACGGTGTGCCTGCCGGGTACGTCATCTACGCCCCGCCCTCGGCGGTGCCGCGCGCGGCCGAGATGCCCACCGGCCCGGTCAGCGCCGACGCCGTGCTGCTCACCACCATGCAGGTGATGCCCGAGTTCTCCGGCGAGGGGCTCGGCCGGATGCTCGCGCAGGCCGTGGTCAAGGACCTCACCCGCCGCGGAGTGAAGGCGATCGAGGTGTTCGGCGAGCAGCGGCCCGGCACCGAGCCGGGTTGCCTCATCCCGGCCGACTTCCTCCGCGGTGTCGGCTTCAAGACGATCCGCCCGCACCCGCGTTGGCCGCGGCTGCGGATGGAGCTGCGGTCGGCGATGACGTGGAAGGAAGACGTCGAGGCCGCGCTGGAGCAACTCCTCGGCACGATCACCATTCCACTGCAGACCGGCGCCTCCGAGGTGGGGCTACCGGCCCAGACGCCGTCGCCCGCCACCGGCGCGCTCAGGGCGCGCTGTAGCGGCCGCTGACGCGCCGGCACCGCCTGGGTGATCAGATGGCCTTGGCCTGGTCGCGTTCGAGCTCACGGGCCAGCACGTCGCCGAAAGTGAAGGTTCCGGTCGGCTGGTCGTCCTGGCCGAGCAGGTAGAGGCGCTTGACGGCCACGAGGATCCCCTCGGCGACGACGTCGCGGAAGGCCGGATCCATCAACCTGCGCAGATCGCCCATGTTGGACAGATAGCCCACTTCGACGCGGACGGCGGGCATCCGTGTGAGCCGCAGCAGCTCCCAGGTGCGGCCCTGCGTGCGGCAGTCGTGCATCGCGGTGCGGATGAGCAACTCGCGCTGGATCAGGCCCGCGAGCGCCTCCCCCACCGTCGACGTGGAACCGGTGCCGTTGCCGAAGTGGAACGTGGCGAGGCCCTGGGCGTACATGCTGCGCTCGGCGTCGGTGTGCAGCGACAGCACGAGGTCGGCGCCCGCGTTGTTGGCGAACGCCGCGCGCTCGGGCTCCGACGGGCACGTGTGCTCCTGCCGGGACAGCATCGCGTCCATGCCGGTGGCGCTCATGCGGCCGACGAGGCGCCGGGCCAGGTCCCACATGAGATCGGCCTCCGCGACGCCCGCGCTGACGACTCCGCGATCGGGGCCGCCGTGCCCGGGATCGACGACGATCCGCTTGCCGCGCAGCCGCGGCCCGGAGCGGCGCAGCAGCTCCTCCTCGCGCATCAGGTGCGGCCGCCCGCCGGTGACCTTGCGGCCGAGCTGGCGCAGCGACCGCAGTGTGGCGGGCCCGCACAGGCCGTCGGGGACGAGGCCGTACTCGCGCTGGAAGCGGCGCAGCGCGTGCTCGGTCTGCTCGTCGAAGACCCCGCCCGGGCGGCCCGGGTCGTAGCCGAGCTCGGAGAGCCGCTCCTGCAGCGTCACGACGTCGTCGCCGGTCATCGGGGCGGTGACCATCAACGCCAGCATCCGGTCGCCGAGCGTCCACCCCGCGTCGCGCAGCGCGCGGTAGGTGGCAGGCCCGACGACGCCGTCGGAGATCAGCCCGCGCTGCTGCTGGAAGGACCGGACGCCGTGCTCCACCTCGGCGTCGAAGGTGGGATCTTCCCCCTTCAGGGGAAGGCCGCATTGGCGCAGCATCGCTCTGATCTCGACGACCGCGGCACCGCAGTCACCTCGGCGCAGCAGCTGCATGCACTCCTCGCTCGTCTCGCCCGGGTGTAGCGGACCCATTCTGCCTTGCCCGCCTCGGGGTAGCTGGCAGCGGGCGGTGCGTGGGCGTGTCCTTGTCGTGATATGACGGTGCCCCGCTCCTGATAAAGAGCGGGGCACCGGCTCGATGCGGGTGTCAGGCCCGGATCATGCCAAGTAGTCGGCCAGGTCCGAGAGCAGCGCGGCCTTCGGCCGGGCGCCGACGATCTGCTTCACGGGCTTGCCGTCCTGGAACACGATCATCGTGGGGATCGACATGACCTGGTAGGCCTGCGCCGTCTTCTGGTTGACGTCGATGTCGAGCTTCGCGACGGTGATCTTCTCGCGGTTCTCGCCCGCGATCTCGTCGAGCACCGGGGCGACCATCTTGCACGGCCCGCACCACTCCGCCCAGAAGTCGACGAGCACGGTCTTGTCGCTCTTGAGGACGTCGCTGTCGAAGGTGGCGTCGGTGACGTCGACGGTGTTCTTGCCCATGGGTGTTCTCCTTCGTTCGTATGTGACGGTCAGCCGGTGACGGCGGCGACCTGCTCGGACGCCTGGCCGTAGCCGCCGCCCGCGAGCTCGCTGGGCACGGGGCCCTCGGCGAGCCAGCGTTCGGCGTCGATGGCCGCCGCACAGCCGGAACCGGCCGCCGTGACGGCCTGCCGGTACGTGTGGTCGACGAGGTCGCCGCAGGCGAACACGCCGGGGATCTCCGTGTACGTGGTGGGGGCGGCGACGCGCACGTAGCCCGCGTCGTCGACATCGACCTGGTCGCGGACCAGCGCGCTGCGCGGGTCGTGGCCGATGGCGACGAACATCCCCGTGACCTCGAGCGTGCTCTCCTCGCCCGTGCGGGTGTCGCGCAGGCGCAGGCCCTTGACGCTGCCTTCGCCGATCACCTCGGTGACCTCGGCGTTGGTGATCCAGCGGATCTTGGGGTCCTGGCGGGCGCGCTCGAGCATGATGCGGGAGGCGCGGAACTCGTCGCGGCGGTGCACGATCGTGACCGTGTCGGCGAACCGCGTGAGGAAGGTGGCCTCCTCCATCGCGGAGTCGCCACCGCCGATCACGGCGATGTGGTGCTGGCGGAAGAAGAACCCGTCACACGTGGCACAGGCGCTCACGCCGCGGCCGAGGAGCTCCTGCTCGCCGGGCACGCCGAGGTAGCGCGCGGCCGCACCCATCGCGAGGATCACCGCGCGGGCGGAGTAGGTGACGCCGTTGGCGACGACCGTCTTGATCTCGCCCTCGAGCGACATCTCCTCGACGTCCTCGGAGCGCAGCTCGGCGCCGAACCGCACGGCCTGGCCGCGCATCTGCTCCATGAGCGCCGGGCCCATGATGCCGTCGGTGAAGCCGGGGTAGTTCTCCACCTCGGTGGTGGTCATCAGGGCCCCGCCAAACTGCGAGCCCTCGAACACCAGCGGCGAAAGTTGTGCGCGCGCCGCGTAGACGGCGGCGGTGTAGCCCGCAGGCCCCGACCCGACGATGATCAGGTCGCGCACATCGGTGGTCACAGGTTCGTCCTCTCCATCGCTTCCAGAGTGCTCAACACGATCCCAGTACCAGGCATTCCATGCGGTGTCGGGGGCTCACCGCGGTGTGACGCGGGTCGCCGCCAGTAGCTTCCCGGCGCCCGGACCACAGTCCGGATCGACGATGAGCACGTCAAAGGCGCCGCGGCGGCCGGTGCCGAGGACGAGCAGCACGCCTTCGGTGCCCTCGAACGTCACGCGGCGGCCGCCGAGGAGCGGGGCCTCCGGGCTCTCCACGGGCGCGTCCACCGCCCGCAGGCAGCCCGCGCGGCGGCTGGGGTCGGCCAGGGCCGCCGTGTCGCGGACGCCGACGGCCGACAGCGCCTCGGCGACCAACTGCGGCCGCCCGACCGTCGGAAGGGGCTCGGGGCGGGCTCGCAGCGCTGCTCCGACCCCGACGGCGATGAGCAGGGCGGCGGCGAGCACGGCGGGGCGGCGGAGCAGGCGGCCGGGCCGCCGCGCGGGTTTCCGCGGCGGGCATGACGGGGACTCGCGGCGGCCGCGGGTGGTGGGAACGACCCGGTGCCCGGACGGAGGCGGGGGCGGCTCCGCATCGGCGCGCGGCGCGATGTCGGCGGCCTCGAGGCCGTCGCCGTGGGGGGCGGTGGACCGGCCATTGGTGGGCGGGGACGCGCTGGACTGCGAACCAGCGGATGCCGCTGCGGCAGGTGGTGCGGCGGGCGTGGGTGCGGCGGAGGTGGGTGCGGCGGATTTGTTGGTGGCGGCTGGAGAGGGCGGGGATGCGGCCTGCTGCGCAGCGTGCGGGGTGGGGCCGGACGGGCGGGACTGCTGCTCGGCGGCCAGGGCCGCGGACCAGCGCTCGGCGAGGGCGGGGGGCACCGGGGGGTCGGGGTGGGCGGCGAGCTCGGCCCGCGTGGCGGCCAGGGCGTGGAGGACGGCGCGGGACGCGGGGTCGGCCTCGGCCGCCGCTCGGACCTCGCGGGCGGTGGCCTCGTCGAGCAGCCCGGCGTCGAGCGCGGCCAGCAGCCGGACGTCGGGGCGTTCGCGATCGGCCGTCATCGGTGCTCCTCCCTGAGGTGTCCGAGCAGCTCGGCCAGGCGGGTGCGGGCCCGCGCGCAGCGGCTCTTCACCGTGCCCGGCGGCACGCCCACCACCCGCGCGACGTCGGCGACCGACCAACCCTGCATGTCGACGAGCACCACCGCCACCCGCTGCTCGACGCTGAGGAGGGCGAGCGCCTCGTCGACGGCCAGTCGCGTGACGACGCGGCCCGCGTGATCGCCCGAGGCAGGCTCGCGCTCGCCCCACGCCTCGGTGGGCCGGAGCCGATCGCGGCGGATGCGGTCGATGCAGGTGTTCACGGTGATGCGGCAGAGCCATGTGCGCACCGATGCCTCGCCGCGGTAGGTGTGCGCTCGGCGCAGCGCCGCGATGAGGGCCTCCTGCACGGCGTCGGCCGCGTCGTCGGGGTGGTCGAGCATCCGCATGGCCACCCCCCAGAGGAGCCCGTAGCTCTGCCGGGCGAGCAGGTCGAACGCCCGGGGGTCGCCCGCGCGGTGGGCGGCCAGCAGTTGCGCGTCGGTGGGCGCCCGCACGTCGTGGGGGGCCACCGGGGTCACGGCGCGAGGCTAGGACGCGCGATCGGCCCGCCGTGGCCGTTTGGGGAAACCCGCGCCGGGAATCGGCGGGGTGGGCGTGGCCGGGTGAGCGCGGTCGGCCGGGCGTGGCGGGGTGGGCGTGGCCGGTGGCCGGTCAGCCGCCCGCGCGGAGGAACTGCACCTCGTTGATCTGCGTGATGTTCTCCCCGCCGCCCCCGCCCAGCTTCGTGATCCACAGCAGCACGTGGGTGACCGGCTGGCTGCCTGCCAACGAGATCTGGGTGCCTCCCTCGCCGAGGGTGCCTTGGCCGATGACGGTGGTGTCGTCGAGCGCGGCGTCGGCGGCCTGCGCCGACCGCACCTGGATCACCGTGCCCGGGCTCGGCGACTCGACCGTCACCGCCGTGAGCTGCACCGCGGACGCGAAGGACACCATGATCCCGACTCCGGGCTTCAGCGCGGGGAACTGCTGCCGGTACTCGAAGGTGCGCCAGTTGGTGCTGGTGTTGCCGTCGATGACGCGCGACACCCGGCCTGCGTTGTCGGAATCGCCGGTGGGGTCGAAGACCTCGACCCCGGCGACGGCCACCGGTGCTCCCCCCGCCGGGGCAGGCGCCGCCGCGGGGGCGGGTGCGCCGCCCGCGGGGGCGGGTGCGGCGTCGTTGTCGACCACGATCACCGGGGCGCCGCGCCCGTCGCCGAAGAGCGAGCCCACCTGCGACCCGACGAACCCCAGCACGAGGAGCACGGCGATCGCCAGCCCGATCAGCCCGACCAGCAGCTTGCGGCGGCGTGCCGGATCCGGCGCGGTGTGGGCGCGGGTGCCGTCCTGCCAGACGTCGCCGGGCCCGGACGGGACGCCGTCGGGCTCGGGCGGGAACAGCGCGATGCGGTCGTCCTCGGCGACGACCTCGTCGAGCAGTCGGTGCACCGCCGCGGCGGTGTGCACGTGCCCGGCGCTGCCGACCGGGCTGAGCGCCCCCGTGACCAGCGCATCCAGCTCGACGGGCACGCCGGGCCGCTGGGTGGACGGAGCGGGCACGACGCCGGCGACGCGCTCGGCCGCACCGAGCCCGGCGCGGGCGGCGTCGGCGACCGACAGCGGCCAGCGCGAGGTGAGCAGGGCGTAGAGGACGGCACCGAGACCGCGGACGTCGTCGGGGGGCCGCAGGTCCGGGCGCGGCAGGGCGAAGCACATCTGGGCGTTGCCGTCGGGGTTGACGCGGACGCGCTGCGGGTGGTCGCAGCCCAGCACCAGCCCGTGCCGGTGCGCCTCCTCGGCGGCCGCGGCGAGCGGGACGACCGCACGGGCCGCGGCGAACGGCTTGATCAGCCCGTCGGCGACCGCCTCGGCCAGGCTCCGACCGGGCACCCACTCGGTGACGGCCGCGCCGAGCACGTCATCGGGCACGCCGGAGGCGCCAGGTGCGAGCACGTCGAGCAGGCGGGCGCAGCCGGGGTGCTCGAAGCTGCCGGTGCGCAGCGCGCGCACGAGCATCTCCCCGGCCCGCGCGGTGCCGGTGGGATCGGCTTCGCCGCCGATGGCGCCGCCTTCCGGGGCGAGCCTGCGCAGCACGGTGACGGCGACGTCACGCTGCAGCACGGTGTCCTCGGCCCGCCAGAACTCCGCGCCTGCCGCGGTGTCGGCGCCGACCCGGGCGGTGAGCCGGTAGCGGCCGCCGAGCAGGGTCCCGGCGCCCGTGGCGGTGGCGGCGGGACGCGCCTGCGCGGTGACCCGCACGGTGGCAGGCTCGCCGCTGTGTTCGGGCGTCGCTCCGCCCACGGGCGGGCTCGCCACCTCACTCACCGCCGGACCTCCCCCAGGCCGCTGCTCCCCTGGGCCAGCCTACTTCAGGAGGGTGCACCTCGCCTGTGGTTGTCACGGTCGACGAGCCGTTCGATACGTCGGAAGAGGGGGTCGAGCTCGCGCACCCGGAGCAGCCGGAGGCCGACGATCAGGATCGGCGCCGCGACCACCACCGCGACCATGAGCTGCAACCACGCCCGAGGGAGCGGAGCGAGGCCGTCCCACGGGATCAGCGCGACGACGCCCGCGGCGACGAGCGTGCCGACGAGGGCCGCGACGAGCGTGCGCGCGGTCGTCGACGCGACGTCGGCGGTCGGGATCCGCCCGAGCCGCCGTCGCAGCAGCACCTGACCGAGCGCGGCGCCCGCGACGAACGAGAGGCCGTTCGCCGCGGCCAGGCCGAGCACGACCTCGCGCGGCGGCAGCACGAACGGGCACACCAGCAACAGCGGGATCTTCACCGCGACCGTGAACAGCTGGATGAAGGTGGGGGTGCGGCTGTCGGTCATCGCGTAGAAGACGCGCAGCTGCAGCATCGTGATCGCGTACGGCAGGAGCCCGAACGCCGAGCACGCGACCGCGAGGCCGATGCGGGCCGCGCCGTCGAGGTTGCCCGAGCGCAGGCCGAAGAGGGCGACCCCGACCTGCAGCCCGAACACCGTGAGCAGCACGGCCAGCGGCACCAGGAAGACCGCGGAGAGCCTGCTGCCGAGGCTGAGGTCGTCGACGACGGCGCGCAGCCGCCCGGCGGCGGCCGCCCGGCTCATCCGGGGCATGAGCGCGGTGAGCAGCGAGACGCCGAGCACGCCGTAGGGCACCTGCAACAGGAGCCAGGCGTTCGCGTACACGGTGACGCCGCCCGGGTCGGCCGCCGCCGCGACGCGCGTGGTGACCATGTAGCCGGGGATGCCGATGAGCACGTAGGCGATCACCCAGGCGACCAGCCCGCCCGCGGCGGACAGGCGCGGGTCCCAGCCCCAGCGCGGGCGGTAGACGAAGCCGGTGTGGCGCAGCGCGGGCAGGAGCACCAGGGCCTGCACGGCGATGCCGAGCGTGGTGCCGATGCCCAGCACGAGCAGCTTCGGCTCGCCCATGCGCACCGGGTCGAGGCTGATCTCCCCCGGCATCAGCGCGTACACCGCGAGGACGACGAGCACGACGACGTTGTTGAGCACGGGCGCCCACGCGAACGCGCCGAACGAGCCGCGGGTGTTGAGGACCGCCCCGAGCAGGGCGCCGAGCCCGTAGAAGAGGATTTGCGGCAGCAGGAGGTAGGCCAGCGCGGTGGCCAGCTCCGGGTTGGCGGTGGCGGACTGGCCGCCGAGGTAGAGACGGGTGAGCAGGGGCGCGGCGAGCACGGCGAGGCCGGTGCCGACCAGGAGCGCGACGCCCGCGAGCGTGATCAGGCGACGGATGTAGGTCTCGCCGCCGTCGGCGTCCTCCTTCTGGGCCCGCACGAGCAGCGGCACCATGACGCTGGTGAGGACGCCGCCGAAGAGCAGCTCGTAGACGATGTTGGGCAGGGTGTTGGAGACGGTGTAGGCGTCGTTCAGCACGCCGACGCCGAGCACGCCGACCAGCACGATCTGGCGCAGGAAGCCGGTGACCCTGCTGACCAGGTTGGCCACCGCCATCACGCTGCTGGAGCGGCCGATCGACTCGGCCTTCGGCGGCGCAGCGCGCGGCAGTGGTTCGGTGGGGTCGTCCGGGGTGCTCACGGGCGCGATCGGGGCGTGGGCGGGCGCGGGAGGCGCTCCGTCGGTGCCACGTCCTCCGGGGCCGCGACCAGCGGGGGTGCGGACGGCGGCTGCGCGAGGGGTATCGCGGCCGGGCGGCCCGGGGGAAGCGGGACCGGCGCCGTGGGCAACGGGTCCGGAGGGCGCACCTGGTCCGGCGGTGTCCGCGGGGTGGCAGGCAGCGGCTGCGGCGGCGTCGGAGTCGGTGGCAGGTCCGAGCGCGGGGCCTGCTGCGGCGATCGCGCCGGTGGCGCGGCGGTCGGCCGGGGCGGGCGGGGTGTCGGGGTGGGGCGGCCCGGTGGGGCCGCGCCACGGCTGGGGATCGGCAGGCGGACGGTCGGGTCCGTCGGGTCGGCGGGCTGGTCGACCGTGGGCGGCGGGGTCGGGTCGACCCGCGCCGTCGGCCGCTGCGCCTCGCCCCGCACCCGCCGCCAGACCCGGCGCGCCGCGAGCAGCACGAGGAGTCCGCCCGCGATCGCCGTCAGCCACGCGGTGATGGTGCCGTAGGCGGTGGAGCGCACCTTCAGGTGGCTGGGCGGCCCGAGCACCCCGCCGTCAGGGGTGCTCACCACGGCGTCGACCGTGAACTGCCCCGCCCGCGTGACCTGCGCGTTCACCGCCACCTGACGGCGGCCGAGCGGCGGGACCTGCTGGACCTCGATCGGCGCGACCCGCAGCCCGGACGTGCTCGTCAGCTCCACCTGCACCCGCACGGTGACGGGCAGCGCGTTCGCCACCGTGACCGGCAGCGGCGCGTCGGAGCTGCCGAGCGCGTACGGATTGGGCGGTTCCAGCACGCGGATCGAGTTGCGGATCGCGTCCACCCGGGCCAGCACGGCCGCGGCGGCGTCCTGCGCGGCCGGGGGCGACGCGCGGTTCGCGGCCGACGCCCCCCGCAGCAGCCCGAACTGCAGCGGGGTGAACAGCTGGTCGGCGGTGATGCCGACGTTGCTCTCGACGACCGCGCTGCGCAGGTCGGTGAGACCGCGCGCCGCGTCGGCGAGCGTGCTGATCGCCGCGGCGGGCACCTCGGCCGCGTCGACCGGCCGGTCGGGCCGCACCGGCGCGGGGGCGGCGGTGTCGCCCGCGGCGTCGGCCAGTCGCACCGGTTTGACCTGTCCCGCGGTGACGAGCGCGCTCACGGTGTCGAGCAGGGCGCGGGCGCCTGCGCCGTCGGTGCGCCACTGGTGGGGCGGGGCTACGACGATCGGGCCGTCGCCGACGGCGCGGAACGCGACCGCGCCGAGGAGGTCCTGCGTGGCCAGCGGGCCGTCGTCGCCCGCGAGGGACTCGGCGGTGGCCGCGGCGCCGGGGCCGGGCGTCGCCTGCGTGGCCGGGGCGGCGGTGGCGGCGCGCGTCAAGAGCGGGTCGGTGAGCAGTCCGGTGACCGACCCCCCGGCGAGCGCCACCACGCCGCTGCGGGCCTTGCCGTCGACGGTGTCCGGCGAGAGCACCACCGAACGCGCACCCGAGGCCGCCACGATGTCGAGCGTCGGGCTGTCGAGCAGGCCGTCGGCGGGCCAGGCGATGTCGGCCGGGACGGGGGTCTGCAGCAGCGTCGCGAGGATCTGCCGCCCCGGCCCGAGCGCGCGCGCCGCGGCGTCGGCGAGGCCGCCGCGGCTGAGGGCGAGGAGGTCGGCGTCGGCGTAGGGCAGCGCGACCACGCACCCGCCTTTGGCCACCGCCGCGAGCTGGGCGAGCCACTGCCCGGCCACCGCGGCCCCGCCGCCCGCGGCAGGGACGCCGCCGCGCCCGAGGACCTGGTAGCCCTGGCTCATCACCGAGGCGGTCTCGACGAGGTCGGGGTCGATCGCCAGGCACAGCCCGCTGCGCACGGGCGACCCGACGGGTGCGCGCTGCGCGAGCGCCGTGACCATGCCGCCGAGCCGCCCGGTGGTGGCGAAGGAGGCGGCGAGGGTGTCGTCGGCGAGCAGCGGCGGAGCACCCGGCACGGTGGCGATGCGGTGCGGCGGCTCGGCGATCGGGAAGAGGACGGTGATCGGGGCCGGGTCGGTGGGCACCCGGGCGGCCGTCGTGCCGGGCAGGCCGAGCACGGGCAACAGCATGCGGACGGCGGCGAGGCGGGCCCGGTCGCGGCCCGCGGGCGTGCCGTTCACGTTGACCAGCAGCTCCTGCACGCCGGTGGCGCCGAGCGCGAGGCCGGACCCGCGCAGCGGCACGGACAGCCGCAGGGGCAGCTGCGCGCCGGGCCCCAGCTCGGCGGCGAGGTCCTCGAACGGGGAGACGGCGGAGTCGGTGGGCGCGTCGCCGTCGAGCGCGTCGCGGAGCTGACCCTCCGTGGTGAGCGGGTTGCCGCGCTGGATGCGCGCCTGCAGGTCGGTGACCGGGTCGGGGCCGTCGTTCACCAGCGTGCCGAAGACGGTGAGCGTGTCGGGCCCGTCCGCGGTGACGACGCGGGGGCTCATGTCGGTGAGCACGATGCGCAGCCCCCCGGTGGCCGCGGCGGCCGGGACACCGGTAATCAGCGTGGTGAGGACCACCACGACGACCGCGGCCAGGGCCGCGACCGGCCTCACGCCGTGTCCTCCAGCAGCTCGGTGGCCCGCCGGATCAACCGCCGTTCGTCGGCGTAGGCGAGCCGCGACTCCAGCTCGTCGAGCGGCACCCAGGCCACCTCGGACACCTCGATGTCCTCGTCGGACAGTTCGCCGCCGGTCGCGCGCAGCAGGAAGTGGTGGACGGTCTTGTGGACCCGCCGGTCCTCGGCGACGAACCAGAAGTCGATGGTGCCCAGCGGCGCGACCACGCACCCGATGATGCCGGTCTCTTCCTCGACCTCGCGCACCGCGGCCTGCTCGGCGGTCTCGCCCTCCTCGATGTGGCCCTTCGGCAGCGACCACAGCAGCCGTCCGCGCCGATCCAGCCGTCCGATGACGGCGGCGGCGCCCGATTCGTGGTCGACGATCAGGCCTCCCGCCGACGTCTCGTCCACTGTGCGCAGCCGTCTCCTGCGATCGACGGGACGGCCTCCGCGGCGACCGCCCGAGCGACCGCGGGAGGTGGACATGAGCCGATGGTAACGAGCAGGCGACTTCGCGGCGGTGCGGCGCACGGCTACTCGGTCGCTGGACCTCGCGGACGCCGCCTAGACTGGCCCGCCGTGTCCGCTGCAGTGCCCACCGTTTCGTCCGATCTCGTGCGCTCCCAGGAGGATGCGGTGGTCGAGCTCGTGACCGTCCCCCCGGTCGCGCAGGAACTCGCCGACCTGTTCGGCGCGGCCGGACATCGCCTCTACCTGGTCGGGGGCACCGTGCGCGACGCGCTGCTCGGCCGCCCCGAGACCGACCTGGACTTCACCACCGACGCGCGGCCGGACGCGGTGCTCGCGCTCGTCGACGGCTGGGCCAGCGCCGTGTGGGACACCGGCATCGCGTTCGGCACGGTCGGGCTGCGACGCCGCGGCGTCACCATGGAGATCACGACGTTCCGGTCCGACGCCTACGACCGCGTCTCCCGCAACCCCGTCGTCGCCTACGGGGACACCATCGAGGAGGACCTCCAGCGCCGCGACTTCTCCGTCAACGCGATGGCGGTGGAGCTCACCGGCGAGCGGCGCGCGTTCGTGGACCCGTTCGGCGGGCTCGCCGCGCTCGCGGCCGGGACGCTCGACACGCCCGCCACGCCCGAGGAGTCGTTCGCCGACGACCCGCTGCGGATGCTGCGCGCCGCCCGGTTCGTCGCGCAGCTCGGGTTCACGCCCGCGCCGCGCGTCGTCGCCGCGATGACGGCGATGGCGGCCGAACTGGGCCGCATCACCCCCGAGCGCGTGCAGGTCGAGCTGTCGAAGCTGCTCATGGGCGCGCACCCGCGGCGCGGGCTGGAGCTGCTCGTCGACACCGGCCTCGCCGAGGTCGTGCTCCCCGAGGTGCCCGCCATGCGGCTCGCGATCGACGAGCACATGCAGCACAAGGACGTGTACACGCACTCGCTGGTCGTGCTGGAGCAGGCGATCGGGCGCGAGACCGACGGGCCGGACCTGGTGCTGCGCCTGGCCGCGCTGCTGCACGACGTGGGCAAGCCCGACACCCGCCGCCGCGAGCCGGACGGGCGGGTCAGCTTCCACCACCACGAGGTGGTCGGGGCGAAGCTCGTGCGCAAGCGGCTGCGGGCGCTGCGGTACCCCAAGGTGATCGTCGACGAGGTGGCGCAGCTGGTGTTCCTGCACCTGCGCTTCCACGGCTACGGCGGCGGCGAGTGGACGGACTCGGCGGTGCGCCGCTACGTCACCGACGCAGGCCCGCTGCTCGAGCGGCTCCACAAGCTCGTGCGCTCGGACTGCACCACGCGCAACAAGCGGCGGGCCGCGGCGCTGCAGCGCACCTACGACGACCTGGAGTCCCGCATCGCCGCGCTGCGCGCCCAGGAGGAGCTCGACGCGATCCGCCCCGACCTGGACGGCAACGCGATCATGGAGCTGCTCGGGATCGGTCCGGGCCCGCTGGTCGGGCAGGCCTACAAGCACCTGCTCGGCCTGCGCATGGAGCGGGGCCCGCTCAGCCGCGAGGACGCGGAGGCGGAGCTGCGACGGTGGGCCGCGGAGAACGGCGCGGGGTAGCGCTCGGCCGGGTCACGCCTGCGACATCCGCGGGGCCCGGCGCTGCTGCGCGTTGTGCACCAGCAGGCCCGCCAGGTACAGCCCGCTCGCGCCCGCGAAGAGCCACGGGGCCCAGCCGTTCGGCGGCGCGGCGAAGGCGGCGAGCGCCACCGCCGCCACGTAGCCGACGTTGAACACCACGTCGTAGAGGGCGAAGATCCGCCCGAGCGCGCCGTCGGGGCCTTCGCCCTGCACGGCGGCGTCCGCGCAGAGCTTCACCGCCTGCCCGGCCAACCCGATCACGAACGCCGCGACGAGCACCATCGGCAGGCTGAGGAACACCCCCAGCAGGAGCTGCGTGACGCAGGCGACGGCCAGCGCCACCCGGATCGTCCACGGCCGTCCGAACCGGTGCACGAGCCGCGGCGTGACGAGCGCGGCGCACAGCAGCCCGGACGCGGCCACGGCCAGCGCCTCCCCGATGCCCGGCAGGCCCGCGCGCAGCGGGCCGATGTCGGTGAAGGCGTAGCGGTAGAGCAGCAGCGTGAGCAGCGTGCTGATGCCGAACGCGAGGCGGTGCGCGGCGAGTCCCGCGAACGAGGCCGCGATCGACGGGTTGGCCGCCACCGCGTGCGCTCCGTCGACGAACCCGCGCAGCACCGCCACGATCGTGCGCGTCGGCCCGCTCCGCGCGTCCGGGCCGAGGCCGCGGCGCCGGAACCCCACGGCGACCACCGCGGCGGCCAGCGGCCCCACCGCGGAGATCAGCGTGGTGAGGGCCGAGCCCGCGTCGCCCCCGCCGACGAGCATCCGCAGGCCGATCGCGCTCACCGCGCCGAGCGCGGAGAACCCGGCGCCCGCCGTGACGGCCAGGGTGTTGGCCTCCACGAGGTGCCGCTTCTCGTCGACGACGTGCGGCAGCGCCACCGACAGCCCGGCCAGCACGAACCGGCTGAACCCCATGACCGCCAGCGCGCCCAGGTAGAGGGCCGGCCCCGCCACGCCCGCGGCGACGATCGCCGCCACGCCCGCGATCAGCAGCACCCGCGCCGCGTTCGCCGTGATGAGCACCCGGCGCCGGTCCCAGCGGTCCAGCAGGGTGCCGACGAACGGGCCCAGGATCGAGTACGGCATGAGGAGCACGGCGAGGCCCGCGGCGACGGCGACGGGGTCGGCCTGCCGTTCGGGGTTGAACAGCACCGCCCCGCCGAGGGCCGCCTGGAACATGCCGTCGCCCCATTGGGTGGCAAATCGCAGCCCGATCAGGCGGCGGTACCCGCGCAGCCGCAGGAGGCCGATCACACCCAGTTGTTCCGGGGTCGCCGCCACCGCTGCGGGTGACGGCGGCGGGACCGGGGACGGCACCCGCCGAAGGCTACGCGCAACCCGCGGATGCGACGATGACCAGCGTGGTGGACGACCGCTCCGGGGGACGCGCCCCGCTCGACGCCGGGGTGGCTCCCGGAAGCCTCCTGGTAGCCGCGCCGGGGCTGTCCGACCCGAACTTCCGGCGCACGGTCGTCTACGTCATCGAGCACCGCGACCGGGGCACGCTGGGCGTCGTGCTGAACCGGCCGGGCGACGTGTCGGTGCGCGACGTGCTGCCGTCCTGGGCGCCGCTCGCCACCCTGCCGCACGCGGTGTTCGTCGGCGGGCCGGTGGAGAGCCAGACGGCGCTGTGCCTCGCCGCGGTCCGCACCGGTGAGGACCCCGCGGCGTTGGCGGGGCTGGTGGGCGTGCGCGGCCCGGTGGCGCTCGTCGACCTCGACGGCGACCCCGAGCCGCTCACCGAGCGGCTACGGGGCCTGCGCGTCTTCGCCGGGTACTCCGGGTGGGACGCCGGTCAGCTCGCGGCCGAGATCGGTCGCGGCGACTGGATCGTGGTGCCCGCCCTCCCCGACGACGTGCTCGCCGGGCACGACCCCAACCTGTGGGGCCGCGTCCTGCGCCGCCAGGGCGTGCCGCTCGCGTTGCTGGCCACCTACCCCGCGGACGTGCGGCAGAACTAGCGCCGAACGGGACACCAGCGGGGTTGGACCTTGCCGGAACCCCGCTCGTGTCCCGCTCGTGCGTCAGCGGCCGGAGCGCGCCACGTCCCCGCCCGAGCCCCCGTCGCCGCCCCGGGCGTCGCCGCCGCGGCTCTTGGCGTCGCCGCCGTTGCCGCCGCCGACGGCGGAGCTGTGCGGCGAGAGGATCGGGATGAGGATCACGGTGCCGCTGCCCGCGCCGCTGTTCCCGCCCGTCGCGGCGCCGCCCCCGCCTGCCGTACCGCCGCGCGCGCCGCCACCGCCGCCCGCGCCTGCCCCGCCTTCGCCGCCCCCGTCGCTCACCGCGCCGCTTACCGTGCCGCCGACCTCGTTGGCGTCGACCCGGCTGTGGTTCTTCACCACGCCCGCCTGCACGGCGGGCCGCCTGACCTCCGTGGTGGTGGTCGCTGCGGCGGTCGTGGTCGTCGTGGTCGTCGTCGTGGTGGTGGTGTACGTCGGGTACGTCATCGCGGCCGCGGGCACCGGGACCGCGCACGTTGTCGAACTCGCGAAATGGCTCACCAACACCAGGGCGGCCGCCGCGGTGGTCACGGCGGCCGACGTCAGGGCCCACCGCTCGGCGACGGGACGGGCGGTCGGTTGCGGGGCGATCATCGTTCTCCTCGGGTCGTCTGCTTGGCAACGACCCCGAGGACGCACGAGTACGCCTACGACGTGCCGTTCAGTCCGTCGGGCGATCCACCGGCGCGTCGCGGCAGCCCGCGACCAGGTCGCAGCCCGCGCAGGCGCCGCCGCACGAGGCCGCGAACGGGGCCGGTGCGGGTGTGAGCTCGGCGGCGCGGTGGCCCACCAGCCCGCCGATGACGGTGAACCCGAGCGTCCCCAGCAGGCTTATCGTCGGGATGACCCAATTGCCGTCCAGCAGCAGGAACGCCCCGCCGACGGCCGCGACGCACCCGGCCGCGCCGACCGGCACCGCGGCGGCCCGGTTGCCCGCGACGAACTGGGTCTCCGAGGCCAGCGTGGCCGGGGTGCGGACGCCGACCCACCGGTTGCGGCGCAGCACCGACCGCGCGCCGAGCACGGCGACCACGACGAGGGCCAACCCGGCGAGCACGAGCAGCGCGCCGACGACGAGACGGACGGTGACGGGCACCCGCCCAGACTAGGCGAACCCGATCGTCGGCCCAGGTGCGACGGCGTTACCCTGGTGACGTGGCCCGTCGACTTACCGACACCACCGCGCCGTAGATCCGAGCACCGGCGCGGTGACCCCTCATGCCCTCGGGCGGAGGGGTCTTCTGGTTTCCGGGCCTGACTTCAGGAGAAGGACATGAGCACCGACACCGCGACGACCCCCGCGGACGCGGAAACACTGCCGTTCCGGTACAACGCCACGCTGGCAGGCGCGATCGAGCGCCGCTGGCAGGACTACTGGGAGCACGAGGGCACCTTCCACGTGCCCAACCCGGCCGGGCCGTGGGCCGCCCCGATGCCCGCGGGCGAGAAGGTCTACCTGCTGGACATGTTCCCGTACCCGTCGGGCTCCGGCCTGCACGTCGGGCACCCGCTGGGCTTCATCGGCACCGACGTGCTGGGCCGCTACCTGCGCATGACCGGCAAGACCGTGCTGCACGCCATGGGCTTCGACGCGTTCGGGCTGCCCGCCGAGCAGTACGCCGTGCAGACCGGCACCCATCCGCGCAAGACCACCGAGGACAACATCCTGCGGTACAAGGCGCAGCTGCGGCAGCTGGGCCTGGCGCACGACCAGCGTCGTTCGGTCGCCACCACCGACGTCGAGTTCTACCGCTGGACCCAGTGGATCTTCCTGCAGATCTACAACTCCTGGTACGACGGCGAGCGCGCGCGCCCGGTCGCCGAGTTGGAGGCGGAGTTCGCCGCAGGCTCGCGGCCCACGCCGGACGGGCGTCCGTGGGCGTCGCTGACCGCGGGTGAGCGGCGCCGCGTGATCGACTCTTACCGCCTGGTCTACATCTCCGAGGCGCCCGTCAACTGGTGCCCGGGGCTGGGCACGGTGCTGGCGAACGAGGAGGTCACCGCGGACGGGCGCAGCGACCGGGGCAACTTCCCCGTGTTCCGCCGCAACCTGAAGCAGTGGATGATGCGGATCACCGCGTACGCCGACCGGCTGGTCGCCGACCTGGACCGGCTGGACTGGCCGGATTCGGTGAAGGCGATGCAGCGCAACTGGATCGGCCGTTCTGAGGGGGCGCAGGTCCGGTTCCCTGTCGGTGATGCGGCGATCGAGGTCTTCACCACCCGCCCCGACACCCTGTTCGGCGCCACCTACATGGTGCTGGCCCCCGAGCACCCGCTGGTCGACGCCATCGTGGCGCCCGCGTGGCCCGCCGACGTCGACGAGCGCTGGACGGGCGGCGCGCCCGACCCGGCCACCGCGATCGCGGAGTACCGCGCCGCGGCGGCCCGCAAGTCCGACCTGGACCGCCAGGAGAACAAGGACAAGACCGGCGTCTTCACCGGCGCCTTCGCCACCAACCCGGTGAACGGCACCGCGATCCCGGTGTTCGTCGCCGACTACGTGCTGATGGGCTACGGCACCGGCGCGATCATGGCCGTTCCCGGGCAGGACCAGCGCGACTGGGACTTCGCCGCGTCGTTCGGCCTGCCGATCATCCGCACGGTGGAGCCGTCGGCGGGCTTCGAGGGCGAGGCGTACATCGGCGAGGGCCCGGCGATCAACTCCGCGAACGCCGAGATCAGCCTGAACGGGCTGGGCATCGTCGACGCGAAGCGCGCGATCATCGACTGGCTGGCCGCGAAGGGCTTCGGCGAGTCGAAGATCCAGTACAAGCTGCGCGACTGGCTGTTCTCCCGGCAGCGCTACTGGGGTGAGCCGTTCCCGATCGTCTGGGACGCCGAAGGGCCGATCCCGGTGCCGGAGGACCAGCTGCCGGTCGAGCTGCCCGAGGTCGACGACTACTCGCCCCGCACCTACGACCCGGACGACGCGAACACCGAGCCGGAGCCGCCGCTGTCGCGTGCCGCGGAGTGGATGGACGTGGGCGGCGGGCTGACGCGCGAGACCAACACAATGCCGCAGTGGGCGGGCTCATGCTGGTACGAGCTGCGCTACCTGGATCCGGAGAACAACGAACGGTTCGTCGACGCCGAGGTCGAGCGCTACTGGATGGGCTCGCGGGGCGGCCCTGACAGCGGGGACCCGGGCGGCGTGGACCTGTACGTCGGCGGTGTCGAGCACGCCGTGCTGCACCTGCTGTACGCGCGGTTCTGGCACAAGGTGCTGTACGACCTGGGCCAGGTCAGCTCGGAGGAGCCCTACCGGCGGCTGTTCAACCAGGGCTACATCCAGGCCTACGCCTACACCGATGCGCGCGGCTCGTACGTGCCTGCCGAGGAAGTCGTGGAGAACCCCGACGGTGGTTTCACGTGGAACAACGCCCCCGTGCGCCGGGAGTACGGGAAGATGGGCAAGTCGCTGAAGAACGTGGTGACCCCCGACGAGATGTGCGAGCGGTACGGCGCCGACACGTTCCGGCTGTATGAGATGTCGACCGGCCCGATGGACGTCTCGCGGCCGTGGTCCACGCGCGACGTCGTCGGCTCGCAGCGGTTCCTGCAGCGGGTGTGGCGCAACCTGGTGGACGAGACGACCGGTGCGCTGCGGGTCTCCGACGACGAGCCGGACGAGGCCACGCTGCGCGCGCTGCACAAGGCGATCGCGGGCGTCCACGGCGACTTCGTGGCGCTGCACTACAACACCGCCGCGGCCAAGCTGATCGAGCTGAACAACCACCTGACCAAGGCCTACCCGGACGGCGGCCTGCCGCGGTCGGTGGCCGAGCCGCTGGTGCTGATGATGGCGCCGCTCACGCCGCACATCGCCGAGGAGCTGTGGGCGCGGCTGGGGCACACCACGTCGCTGGCGTACGGCCCGTTCCCGGTGGCCGACGAGCGCTACCTGGTCGAGGAGAGCGTCGAGTACCCGATCCAGGTCAACGGCAAGGTGCGCTCGCGGGTCACGGTGGCCGCCGACGCGGGTGCCGACGCGGTCGAGGCGGCCGCGTTGGCCGACGCGAAGGTGATCGAGCTGCTGGCCGGGCGGGCTCCGCGCAAGGTGATCGTGGTGCCCGGCCGCCTGGTCAACGTGGTCGGTTAGGGCCTCCGCGGGCGGGCCCGGCGCCGCGGGGCGGCCGGGCGGAGCGACTCCCGCGCGATGGAGACGAACTCGGAGTGCGTGAGCCAGTCGTCCACCGCGTCGATCACGGCGGAGGCGTCGGCGATCGCGCGGGGCGCCTCCTCCGGCGGCACCCGGCCGTCGGAGTCAGCCAGAACGGCGCGGTTGTGCAGCGCCCGCACCAGCCGTCCGGCCGCGGGATCCAACCCGCGCTCCCGGACGACCTGCTTGAGGAACATCCCGATCAGGGCGGCCGGGTCGGTGGGCGGCACCCGGTCGAGCGCCTCGAGGGCGGCGTCGGCGGCGGCCAGCATGCCGCGGTGTGCCAACGCCACGGACTGCGCCGCGAACTGGGTGGTGGCGAGCAGGTGCGCCGCGAACAGCTCCTCGCGGGCCCGGGCGATCCCCGTCATGCCAACTGCACCGCCTCGGCGGCCGCGCGGCGCAGCAGCGGGTTGGCCGGGGCGGCCCACTCGTCGGCGGTGACGGGCACGGCGACGACCGCGAGCCCCGCCCGCTCGGAGTGCCGCCACAGCACGTCGTCCATGTGGTCCAGCTCGTCCCAGCGGGAGCGCAGGTCCGACAGCACGACGACGACCTCGATGTCGGCGTCCTCCGGGCTTTCCCCGCGGGCCCATGCCCCGAACAGCAGCACGCGTTGCAGGCGGTCGCCGTAGAGCAGGCCGAGGTCGACGGCGAGCGCGGCGGGTACGTCCTCGTCGTCGGCGGTCGGGTCGGGGAAGCGCGCCACCCACTCCGCGGCGACCGCGCGCTCGATCAGCCCCGCGTCGGCCAGCCACCACACGGCCCGTCGCCGGGAGCGGGCGTCGCGGTAGCGGAACCACTGCTCGCGCAGCTCGGGGAACTCGAAGAGGGTGTCCTTGAACCGGCGGAAGGCGCCTCGGCCCGCGATCGCGCGGTCCAGCAGCTCGGCGGCCCGCCGGTGGTGCACGCCCGCGACGAACTCGGCCATGTCCCGGTAGCCCTCGTGCGAGCCGACCGAACCGATCTCGAGCCAGCCGTCCTCCGCGGGGTCCACGGACCGGATGCGGCCGTCGGCCCGGTGGATCCACCAGTTCTTCTCCGGGGAGTGGTCCTCCAGCGCCGCGCACAGCTCGTCGAGGTCGAGCGACTCCGGATCGAGCATGCCGCGACTCTACCCAGGCCAGGCCCTGCGGATCAGCCTCCGCGCGGGGCGCCCCGCGGCCCGACGCGCCCCGTGATCCGCGCCGACCGGGGCGAGGTCACCACCCCCCCTGAAGCCGGGTCTCCCTTCTCGCGACGGCGAGTCTCCACTTCCGGCACACCGTGTCTCGGGTTCGGGCACGCCCGACGCGTCCCGAGCGGGCGCGTTGTCGAGACTCGCCGGTTCGGAAACGGAGACTCGCCCTCTTACGGGGCGGGGCGGAGGACGAGCTCGGTCAGGGCGGCGTCGTCGGGCGCGGTCACCGCGAGCAGCACCGCGCCCGCGACCGACTCGGCCCGCAAGTAGCGCTCCGGGCGGTAGACCCCGCCCTCCTGGCGGACGACGTCGCGCTGCATCTCCGTGTCCGTGCGGCCCGGGTACACCGAGGTGACGCGCACGCCGTTGCCCTCCTCCTCGGCGCGGAGCGCGTCGGCGAAGGCCCGCAGCGCGAACTTGCTCGCCGCGTAGGACGCCCAGCCCGGGTTCGCGTTCCGCCCGGCGCCGGAGTTCACCAGGATCACCCGGCCGCGGGCGGCCCGGAGGGCGGGCAGCACCAGCCGGGTCAGCTCGGCCACCGCCACCACGTTCACCTCGAACTGGTGCCGCCAGGTGTCGGCGGACGTGTCGGCGACCGTGCCGAGCAGCCCCACCCCGGCCGAGTGCACCAGCACGTCGAGCCGGGTGATGCCCGCGACCGCCTCGGCCACCGCGCGCGAGTCGGTGAGGTTCACCGGCCACGACCGCGCACCCGGCAGCTCGTAGGCGAGCTCCTGCAGCGCCGCGGCGTTGCGACCGCCGAGGAGGAGGTCGTGGCCGGGAGCGAGGGCGCGCGCCACGGCGGCGCCGATCCCGCCGGACGCGCCCGTGACCAACGCCAGCGGACGAAGATCAGGTTCGGTCACGGCGCCGGACTCTACGCGAACGGTCACCCGGACGTGGTGAAGAGGATCAGATGCGACGGGCGGTCGCGAACGGCATGTTGCCCAGGTTGGAGATCTTCACCGGCTGGCCCGACGTGCTGGCGTGCACCACCCGGCCGCCGCCGATGTAAATCGCGACGTGGCTGACCGGGCGGTAGAAGAACACCAGGTCACCGGGCTGCAGGGCGCCCTTGGACACGGGCGTGCCGACCCGTGACTGGGCCGAGCTGCTGCGGGGCAGGGTCGTGCCGATCTGGCGGTAGGACCAGTAGACGAGGCCGGAGCAGTCGAAGGCTCCCGGGCCCGCGGCACCCCAGCGGTACGGAGCGCCGAGCTTGCCCATCGCGATCGACATCGCGCTGCCGCGCCGCCCGGCCGCCGCGGCCACGGCCGGAGCGGCGGGCTTGGCGGCGGCCACGAGCGTCACCGGCGCCTGCACGGCGGGCGCACCCGCGGCCTGCGCCTGTGCCACCCCCTGCGTCACCGCCTGCGGCGCGGCCACGGTCAGACCACCGCCGGTCGTCGTGCCGAGCGCGTGGCGGGCCGCCTGGAACGGGGCAGGGGCGCTCTCCCCCGGCGCCGCGACCACCGCCGTCGGCGCGGGAGCGGGCGGGGCGGCGGGGAGCAGCGTGAGCAGCGCGGCGGCGGTGGTTCCGGTCGCGACTACGGCAGCGCGAAACGCCAGGGACGGGGTGGATGCGGGCACAGCGGTCCTCGAGGTGCGCACCGCAGGGCCCGGGAAGCGAAGGCGACCTGCGGTGACCCCGCACCCACCGTCCCGGTTGGACGACGGTTTGCGAGGCCGCCATGCACATTACGAACCTATCTCGACCCCTTTCCATGACGCAGGTCACCCACCGCGTGAGCACGGTCACCAGTAATCCAGGAATTGCCTGGCACGCGGTCTACCAGCAGTGATGTGCCGTCAACTGTGGAATGTTTGGAATCCGGAAATGTTACGAGATCTCGCCCCGAATGAACGCCTCGACGGCATCGCGGGCCACGTCATCCGGGTACTGCTCGGGCGGGCTCTTCATGAAGTAGCTCGACGCCGAGAGGATGGGGCCGCCGATGCCGCGGTCGAGCGCGAGCTTCGCGGCCCGCACGGCGTCGATGATGATCCCGGCGGAGTTGGGCGAATCCCAGACCTCGAGCTTGTACTCGAGGTTCAGCGGGACGTCGCCGAAGGCCCGCCCCTCCAGCCGCACGTAGGCCCACTTGCGGTCGTCGAGCCACGCAACGTAGTCGGACGGACCGATGTGCACGTTGTCGCGCCCGAGGTCGCGGTCGACCTGCGACGTGACCGACTGCGTCTTGGAGATCTTCTTCGACTCCAGCCGCTCGAGCTCCTTCATGTTGAGAAAGTCCATGTTGCCGCCGACGTTGAGCTGCATCGTGCGGTCGAGCTGCACGCCGCGGTCCTCGAACAGCTTGGCGAGCACGCGGTGGGTGATGGTGGCGCCGACCTGGCTCTTGATGTCGTCGCCGATGATCGGCACCCCGGCCACCCGGAACTTCTCGGCCCACACCGGGTCGGACGCGATGAACACCGGCAGCGCGTTGACGAACGCCACGCCCGCGTCGAGCGCGCTCTGCGCGTAGAAGCGGTCGGCCGCCTCGCTGCCCACCGGGAGGTAGGAGACGAGCACGTCGGCCCGCGTCTCGCGGAGCACCGCCGCGACGTCGACCGGCTCCTCGTCGGACTCGGTGATCGTCTCCCGGTAGAAGCGGCCCAGGCCGTCGAGCGTGTGCCCGCGCTGCACCGGCACCGAGAGCGGCGGCACGTCGGCGATCTTGATGGTGTTGTTCTCGCTGGCGTGGATCGCTTCGGAGAGGTCGCGGCCGACCTTCTTGGCGTCGACGTCGAACGCGGCCACGAACGTGATGTCGCGCACGTGGTACCCGCCGAAGTCGACGTGCATCAGCCCCGGCACGCGCGTGGCCGGGTCGGCTTCTGCGTAGTAGTGGACGCCCTGGACCAGCGACGCGGCGCAGTTGCCCACGCCCACGACGGCTACCCGCACCTCGGTCATGGTCCGGTCTCCTTCTTCTCGTTTTCGATCAGCTCGTTGAGCCATCGCACCTCGCGCTCGCAGGCGTCGAGCCCGAGCTGCTGCAGCTGTCTCGTGTAGCGGTCGATCTGCTCGCCCGCCTTGGCCAGCGCCGAGCGCATGCCCTCCCGCCGCTCCTCGACGCACCGGCGGCGGCCTTCGAGGATCCGCATGCGCGTCTCGGTGGGGGTGCTGGCGAAGAACGCCAGGTGGATGCCGAAACCCTCGTCGTCCCACGCGTGCGGACCGGCTTCGGCGAGCAGCTCGTCGAGCCGCTCCTTGCCGTCCGCGGTGATCCGGTACACCTTCCGGGCCCGCTTGGCGGGTGACCCCGACTCCTCGACGATGAGGCCCGCGCGCGTGAGCCGCCGCAGGGCGGGGTACAGCGACCCGTAGGAGTACGCCCGCAGCCCGCCGAGCCGCAGCGCTAGCTGTTTGCGCAGCTCGTAGCCGTGCACGGGGGCTTCGCGCAGCAGGCCGAGCAGGGCGAGCTCAAGCACGGCCTGCCTCCCGGTCCGCGATGTCGATGTACCCGGGCATTATATCGGCCCGATACATGTCCGCGCGCCGCGACGCCGTGACGGTCGGTGCGGGCACCACCCCGCGTACCCTGGCCGGGTGCGCAGCCAGCGGCAGATGGTCGACTACGCCTTGCAGCGGCGGGCGCTGCTCGCTGACGTGCACGCAGGCCGGGTCCCCGTTGCCGAGGTCTGCGACGCCAGCCCCTATCTGCTCCAGGCCGCCCGGTTCCACGGCGACCCGAGCGACGTCACGTGTCCGGTCTGCCGCAAGGAGCGGCTGACGCTCGTGTCCTGGGTCTTCGGCGAGAGCCTCGGTAACGCCGCGGGCTCGGCGCGCGCTGCACAGGAGATCGAGCTGATGGCGAACCTCCACGGGGATTTCTCCGTGTACGTGGTGGAGGTGTGTCGCACCTGTAGTTGGAACCACCTGGTGCTGTCCTACGTCATGGGCACGGGCGATGCGCCCGCTCGACGCAGGCGACGCACCGCTGCTGAATGATGCAAGAGCGGTCGGCCCCCACCGACGCCCCGCACCCACGCACAACCGCCAGGAGGAGCGCGATGACCGTCGGGCAACACCCCCGGTCCGCCGCACCCGGCTACACGGCTCCCCACAGCGTCCCGCCCACGGTCCGACGCCCGGGGCCACCGCCGGTCGGTCCCCCGCCGACGGCACGGCTGCGATCGGGAGGTCCCGGACGGCCGCCGAAGCCGCCGCGGCCCCGCCACCGCATACGCAACTGGACGCTCGGCGTGCTCGGCGCACTCGTGCTGCTGCCGTTGCTGGCCTTCGTGGTCGGCTGGATGATCTTCAAGGTGCCCGCGATCCAGGACCAGGGCATCGTCCAGACCGCCACCTACAACTTCGCGGGCGGCGAGCCGATCGCGGTCGTGCGGCCCAAGGACAGCAACGACAACAACATCAACCGCAACATCGTCACGATCGACAAGGTGCCCGCGCACGTCCGCCAGGCCGTGCTGGCCGCGGAAGACCGCACCTTCTACTCCAACCAGGGCTTCGACCCGGTCGGCATCGCGCGCGCGATCTACAACCAGCTCACCGGCGGCGTCGGCGGCGGATCGACGATCACCCAGCAGTACGTGAAGGTGTCCACCGGTCAGGACCAGGCGTCCCTGTGGCGCAAGTACCGGGAGATCATCGTCTCGATCAAGATCTCCAAGGAACTGACCAAGGACCAGATCCTCGAGAACTACCTCAACACCGTCTACTTCGGCCGCGGTGCCTATGGCATCCAGGCCGCGGCGCAGGCGTACTTCCACAAGGACGTCGGCCAGCTCTCGATCACCGAGGGCGCGATGCTGGCCGGGATGATCCAGTCGCCGTCCGCGCTCGACCCGATGAAGAACCCCGCGGGCAACACGATCCGCTGGAACTACACGCTCGACCAGATGCAGGCCGCGGGGTTCCTGCCCCCCGCCGAGCGGTCCCAGCAGAAGTTCCCCGACGACGTGCAGCCCGCGGCGCCGGTCGGGGCGGGCGTGCCCGCCGACGACCGCTACCACATCTACGAGCGGGCCGAGGCGGAGCTGCGGGCCAACGGCATCACGCAGGACCAGATCGACACCGGCGGCCTCGTCGTCACCACCACGATCGACGCGAACCGGCAGAAGGCCGCGGTCGACGCCGTCAACAAGGTGATGAAGACCCAGCCCGCCAACCTGCGCACGGCGCTCGTCGCGGTCGACCCGCGCACCGGCGCGATCCAGGCCTACTACGGCGGTTCGAACGGCCCGGGCATCGACTACGCGGGCGACGCGGTCACCCGGCCGCCCGGATCCACGTTCAAGCCGTTCGTCGTGGCCGCCGCGCTGCAGAACGTGAGCGGGTTCGGCCTCGGCACCCAGTACCAGGGCACATCGCCGATGGTGATCGCGGGCACGAAGGTGGCCAACTCCGACGGCGACAGCTGCGACGAGTGCACGGTGATGTCGGCCATGACGCACTCGACGAACACGGTCTTCTACCAGATCGCGGTGCAGGTCGGGGCCACCACGGTGGCGCAGACGGCGCACGCCGCGGGCATCCCGGACAACCTGCTGCCCAACCCCACCGGCGGCATCTCACTCGGTGACAAGCCGGTGCACGTCGTCGACATGGCGTCGGCGTACGGCACGTTCGCCGCCGACGGGCAGCGGTTCGATCCGCACATCGTGCAGAAGGTCGTGGCCGCCGACGGGCGCGTGCTGCTCGACCGGAGCGTTACGCCGGTCGGCGGGCAGTCGGTGTTCCCCCAGCAGCTCGCGCGCAACGTCACCGAGTCCATGCTCGACGTGGCGGGCACCTCCGGCTTCGCCCTCGCGGGCGGCCGCACCGCCGCGGCCAAGACGGGCACCAACCAGCTCGGCGAGACCCGCGACAACCGCGACGCCTGGACCGTGGGCTACACCCCGTCGCTGTCCGCGGCGGTGTGGGTCGGCACCGACAAGAGCGACCCGATCCGCACCCGCACCGGCAAGGTCGTCTACGGCGCCACGCTGCCCGGGCCCATCTGGCAGGCGTTCATGAACGCCGCGCTCAAGAACGACGACCAGGACGAGTTCTCGCCGTACGAGCCGATGGGCACCGCCGCCTACGCCAACAACGGGGGCGGGTCGAGCTACGGCGAGCCGCCCGCCACCGCCTCGAACAGCGACGACGGCGACAAGAGCGACAACGGCGACGACAGCGACAAGAAGAAGGACAAAAAGAAGAAGCGCGACGACAACGACGACGGCGACAACGCGTTGTTGTTCCCGCCGAGCGATCTCGCCCGGTTGGGCCGCTCGGACGGGTGAGCGGCGAGCGGGTCGTCCCGACCTGGACCGAGCCGCTCGCCGCGTCGGCGAGCAGGCTGGTGGGCGGTCCGCTCGGGCGGCACGCGCTGGTCGGGCGCAGCCTCTTCTGGACCCCGCTGCGCGTGCTGCTGCTCCTGGCCGTGATCACGCTCGCGGCCGGGTGGCTGTTCAAGGCGCCCTGCCTGCAGTCGTACGACACCTCCGGCGGGCCCGCGCTCGACTGGCGGGACAACCGCCAGTACGTCGCCATGTGCTACTCCGACACCGTGCCGCTGTACGGCATCGAGGGCCTCTCCGCGGGCAACGTGCCCTACCGCGACCCCTGGTACGAGAACGAGGGCACCCCGCAGGAGCAGGTGCGCTACATGGAGTACCCGGTGCTCACCGGGTACTTCCAGTACGTCAACGCCCGGCTCACCGACGCCTACGACTGGCTCACCACACGGCTGCCGCTGCCCGCGGGCCTGCCCGTCGTCGTCTACTTCGACATCACCGCGCTGTTCCTGGCGATCGCGTGGATCGTCGTCGTGCGCTGCGTGCACGGCCTGCGCCGCGTGCGGCCGTGGGACACCGCGCTGGTCGCGCTCTCGCCGTTGGTGGTCGTGCACGTCTTCACCAACTTCGACGCGCTGGCCGTGGCCTGCGCCACCGGGGGCGTGCTCGCGCTGGCCCGCGGCCGGCCGTGGCTCGCGGGGGTGGTGCTCGGCATCGGCGGGGCGTTCAAGTTCTACCCGTTGCTGCTGCTCCTGCCGATCCTGGTGCTCGGCCTGCGACGGCGGCAGCTCGGCGTGGCCGTGCCCGCGATCGTCGGCGCCGCGCTCACGTGGGTCGCGGTGAACCTGCCGGTCGCGCTGGCCTGGCCCGTCGGGTGGTGGGAGTTCTTCCGGCTCAACCAGACGCGGCCCGCCGACCCGGACTCGCTGTACTTCGTGGTCAGCTACTTCACCGGCTGGCCGGGCTTCGACGGCCAGCTCGCCGACGGCCAGACCCCGAGCGTGCTCAACGCCGTGGTGGCCGTGCTCACGCTGCTCGTGTGCGCGGGGGTGGCCGCGCTGGGCTTCCGGGCGCCCCGGCCGCCCCGGCTCGCGTCGCTGGCGTTCCTGCTCGTGGCGGGGTTCCTGCTGGTCAACAAGGTGTGGAGCCCGCAGTACTCGCTGTGGCTGGTGCCGCTGGCCGTGCTCGCCCTGCCGCGGTGGCGGATCCTGCTGGCCTGGATGGCGGTCGACGCGCTGCTCTGGGCGCCGCGCATGTACTACTACCTGACGCCCGCCAACAAGGGCCTGCCGCCGGACTGGTTCCTCGGCGCGGCCGTGCTGCGCGACGCCGTGGTGGTGCTGCTCATGGTCCTCGTCGTCCGGACGATCATCCAGCCGGAGACCGACCCGGTGCGCGAGCTCGACGTGGAGGACGACCCCGACTGGCCGGTCGGCTACAGACCCCGCCACAGCAGCACGCCGTCGACGAACTCGGGCTTGTGCCCGACCAAGGCCGTGACCTGATCGCGCAGGGCGTTGCCGTGGGGCGCCGGGCCGAGCAGCACCGCGCAGGCTCGCCACCGCCGCACGTCGGCGGCGAACGCCGAGCGCACGTCCGGGGTCACCGCGCGGACCCCACCGTCGTACTGCACGGCCTGCAGCAGGTTGCCGCTGTACGTCGGCTGGCCGCCCAGGTAGGCGTGGCCGTTGGCGGCGGGCCCGATGAAGTAGCCGCCCGGCATCGCGAACGCCATCCCGGCCTTCGCCTGCCACCGCAGCGGCTCGGTGGTGTTCTGCGCCGGGAACGGCAGCACGAGCACGCTGCCGCTCGGGCAGAGGCGCGCGGCGGGGGTGGCGAAGAACGCGGGCACGGCGGCGGCGTCGGCGGCGGGTAGCGAGGCAGGCACGAGGGGGAAGAGGGCGACGACGACGAGGGCGGTCGCCGCGGCGCGGGTGGTGCGCGGGGTCTCCCGCAGCGAGGTCAGCGCGAACGCCAACCCGGCGCCCACCAACCCCACGGTGAACATCGCCAGCCTGCTGGCGATGACGTGCTCGAACCCGGGCAGCCCGGCCAGGAGCGTCCACGGCAGTGCGAGCTCGGTGGGTTGTCCGTCGATCCGCAGCTGCTCCCCCATCGCGAGCACCGCGACCACCGCCGCCACCGTGATCGGCACCCACACCCGGGTACGGCGTCGGCACAGCACCAGCGCGGCCGCCGCCACGACCAGCAGGGGCCAGCCCAGGTAACCGCCGTGCTCCTCAGGTCCGCCCGGGAACTCCAGCGTGCGGGCCGCGTCGTCGGGTGTGGCGATGAGCTGCTCGGCGGTGGGCACGACGTGGTTCACGAGGTCGACGCCGAAGTCGCCGACCGGGAACGGGCTGCCGCTCTGGTGCAGCGGACCGAACAGCTGGAACGCCAGCAGCGGGCCGCCGAGCAGGAGGAACGTCCCGAAGGCCGCAGCCGCGAGCGCGAGGAAACGCGGGGCGCGCCGCAACGCGGTCGCCGGATGCGCCGCCGCGAGCCCGATCAGGAGCAGGCCCACGACGATGCCGGTGAGGAACAGCACCTCCTCGCCGATGAGCAGCTGGGCCGCGGCGAGCAGGCCGAGCAGCACCGCGATGCGCATGCGGGGCCGCTCGTCGGCCGCCAGCCGCACGGCGAGCAGCACCAGCACCGGCACCAGCACGTTGAACACCAGGTTGGGGTGGCCGCCCAGCGACTGCACGACCATGGCGGGCGAGAACCCGAACGACGCTCCGCCGAGGGCCGCGGGCAAGGTCGTCGCGCCCAACGCCCGGAGTGCACCGAACGCGGCGGTGGCCGAGCCCGCCAGGCCGACCGCGATGAGCACCGTGACCGTCGCGAGGCCGCCCCACGCCGCCGTGACCGGCGCGAACAGCAGCGCGGGCAGCGCCATGCCGTTGTTCCACATGAGGTTGACGCCGTCCGGGACGCCCTGGGCGGTGGCGAGCAGCGGCGGCTCGCCCGCGGCGAGGGCGTGCGGTGTCCAGGTGAGCAGCCAGGAGAAGAGGACGGCGTCGCGCTGGTTGACCGCGGTGAGCCGCGTCCCGAGCGGCGTCCACCACGCCGCGGTGACCCAGACCGCGAACGCCGCGTAGATCGCGACGACCGAGATCGGGCCGGCGTGGCGGCGCACGGGCTCAGCGGGCGGCGACCGTGGGCGGCGCCGGTGTGCCCTCTGCGGCCAACCGGTCGCGGCCCACGAGCACGACCACGAACAGCACCGCGAGCAACGCCGCCCGCCCCCACACGCCGAGCGCGACCAGCTGGGCCGCCATCCCCGCCGACACGCTGCTGCCGATGTCGTTGCCGTGCAGCTTCATCGCGTAGAACCAGCGGAACACGCCGACGTCCATGCAGATGTCGACGACCATGTAGGCGAACACCCACCGCCACGGCACCGCGAGGAGCACGAAGAACGGCACCAGCCAGAGCGTGTACTGCGGCGAGTGGACCTTGTGCAGCAGCAGGAACCCGCACAGCATCGCGGCGCTGACCGCGATCCACGGGTAGCTGCCGCTGCGGCGCCACCGCCACAACCCGACGGCCAGCGCCACCACGAACGACGCGATCACGAGCGTGGGCGACAGCCAGCTCACCCAGCGCTGGAAGGCCTCGTTGGTGGGCTCGGAATCGGGTCGGAAGCCCCAGAACCAGATCGAGTTGGTGGTGAGGTCGACCTTGCGCAGCTCCTGGAACGTGAACGAGGCGCGCCACCCGTCGTAGCCCGCGAGCGCGAACGGCAGGTTGACCAGCACCACCGTGGCGGTGGCGGCGAGCCCGACCCCGATGGCCCCCCACCAGTCGCGGCGGCCCGGCCGGGAGGCGGTGAGCACGTAGAGCATCAGCGGGGCGACGAACGCGCCCGGGTAGAGCTTGAACGCGAAGCCGATGCCGAGCAGCACGGCGGCGATCGTGGCGCGCTGCCGGAGCGAACGCCGTGTGCGCCAGCCGTGCACCACGTACACCGCCGCCACCGCGCACGCGACGACGGGCAGGTCCCAGTTGTGGAAGGCGTAGAGGAAGAGCGGTGGGCCCAGCGCCCAGACGAGCGCGCGCCACCGCGCCAGCTTGGCCAGCATCCACGCGGTGGCCAGGCCGAAGGGGGCCATCAGCAGCGCCGAATAGAGCAGGAACTCGCCGTCGTTGTGGGCGAACATCGCGCCGAGCCACATGAGCAGGCCGGTGAGCACCGGGTACTCGACCGTGCCCCCGGTGAGCTTGCTGTCCGGCGGCGGGGTGATGCCGCCGTGGACGTAGGGGAAGACGTGCTTGTCGATGTCGCGGTCGAGCCAGAGGTACTGGATGTCGGAGTAGCAGAAGTCGCGGTCGATGCGGATGTCGTAATCGGGCGTGGTGCGGCCCTTGTCGTCGAACGTCGGGCCGACGCAGCGGGCCTTGCCCGCGTAGGACACCAGCAGCATCCCGGCGGTGAGCAGCACGATCACCGCGGCGACGACCCGGGTGGACCACCCGCGCGGGTCGAGCCCCGCCCACCAGCGGGGCGCGCCCGGCCGCTCGCTCGGGCCTGCGTGCGCCGCCTCGCTCGGGGCGGGGGTGACGGCGGTGGCGGTGGCGCCCGCCGTCGCGTCCGGGTTCCCCGTGGCGTCCGCGGTGGCGTCGTGGGGTGCTGCGTCGCGGGCTCGGCCGGTGCGCCGCACGTCGCTACGGGTCACGGCGGGGCCCGGGCGGAGATCCCTTGCCCGCCGCGGCGCTGAGCCGCTCGCGGAGGAAGGCGATGTCCGCGGCCTGACCTTCGGCCGGGGTCTCGACCACCACGGGCGCGTCGGCCGCGGCGCACACGGCGGCGAGCTGATCGGGATCGATCGTGCCCTCGCCGATGTTGGCGTGCCGATCGCGCGCGGAGCCGAACTCGTCGCGCGAGTCGTTGAGGTGGACGAGATCGATGCGACCCGTGATCGCGCGCGCCCGCTCGACCACGTCGACGAGATCCTCGCCCGCCGCGAACGCGTGGCAGGTGTCGAGGCAGAAGCCGACGCCGAACTCGCCCACCGCGTCCCACAGCCGGGCCAGCGCCTCGAACCGCCGGGCCATCGCGTGATCGCCGCCCGCCGTGTTCTCGATGAAGATCGGCACGGCGAACCCGCCCTCGTCCTGCTGGCGGGAGAGGAACTTGCGCCAGTTGTCGACGCCGGTGGCCTCGTCGTCCCCCTGCGTGACGTGCCCGCCGTGCACCACCAGCCCGATCGCCCCGACCTGGGCGGCTCCCTCGGCGTGCTGGGTGACGAGCTTGCGCGACGGGATGCGGATGCGGTTGTTGAGCGACGCCAGGTTCACCACGTAGGGCGAGTGCACCACGACGGTGAGATCGCCGCCGCGCAGCGCCTCGGCCTGGGGGTGCGCGGGCGGCTTCTTCCACCCCTGCGGATCGGCGAGGAACATCTGGACGATCTCGGCGCCGCGCTCGGCGGCGGAGACGATCGGGTCGTCCTCGCGCACGTGGGCCCCGATGAGCATGGGTGCAGCGTAACGACGACCCCCGACAAAGCTGCCCGCGGCCGGGTCGGCGCCGACCCGCTGGTAATCTCGTAGGTCGCACCTCGCGTTCGGCGTCCCCTGATCGCTGATTCTTGTCGGGGTGCGGTGAGAACCTCCTGTCACGGATCGTCCGTGGCCGTTCTAGTCCATAGGAGGTGAGTGGTTCTCATGCGTCATTACGAACTGATGGTCATCCTCGACCCCAGCCTCGACGAGCGCACCGTGCAGCCGTCGCTGGAGACCTTCCTCAACGTCATCCGCAGCGATGGGGGAAGCGTCGAGAAGATCGAGGTGTGGGGCAAGCGCCGCCTCGCCTACGAGATCAACAAGAACGCCGAGGGCATCTACGCGGTGCTCGAGGTCGCGTGCGAGCCCGCCACGGTCGCGGAGCTCGACCGGCAGCTGGGCCTCAACGAGTCCGTGCTGCGCACCAAGGTGCTGCGGCGCGAGCCGAAGCGCGCGCCCGCCGCGGCTGCTGCGAGCTGAGGTCGCCATGGCAGGCGAAACCGTCATCACCGTCGTCGGCAACCTCACCGCCGACCCCGAGCTGCGGTTCACCCCGTCGGGGGCCGCGGTCGCCAACTTCACCGTCGCCTCGACGCCCCGCAACTTCGACCGCCAGTCCGGCGAGTGGAAGGACGGCGAGGCGCTGTTCATGCGCTGCAACGTGTGGCGCCAGGCGGCCGAGAACGTGGCCGAGACGCTCACCCGCGGCATGCGGGTGATGGTGTCCGGCAGGCTCAAGCAGCGTTCCTACGAGACGCGTGAGGGCGAGAAGCGCACCGTCGTCGAGCTCGAGGTCGACGAGGTCGGCCCGTCGCTCAAGTACGCCACGGCCAAGGTCAACCGCGTCAGCCGCAGCTCCGAAGGCGGCTTCGGTGGCGGGGGCGGCGGCTACGGCGGCGGCTCCGGCTCCGGCGGTGGGGGCGGCAGCTCGTCCGCGCCGTCCGACGACCCGTGGGGCTCCGCCCCGCCCGCCGGGAGCGGCCCCGCCGCCGACGACGAGCCCCCCTTCTAGAGCACAACCACTCCCAGGAGCACTGAGCAATGGCAAAGCCCGTCCTGCGCAAGCCGAAGAAGAAGGTGTGCGCGTTCTGCAAGGACAAGGCCCAGGACATCGACTACAAGGACACCGGCCTGCTGCGGAAGTTCATCTCCGACCGCGGCAAGATCCGGGCCCGCCGGGTCACCGGCAACTGCAGGCAGCACCAGCGTGACGTCGCGATCGCCGTGAAGAACTCGCGCGAGGTCGCCCTGCTGCCCTACACCTCGACCGCGCGATAGGAGGACGGTCCCATGAAGATCATCCTCACGGCCGACGTGCCCAACCTGGGCGCGCCCGGCGACATCGTCGAGGTCAAGGACGGCTACGGCCGCAACTACCTGCTGCCGCGCAAGATGGCGATCGTCGCCACGCGGGGCGCCGAGAAGCAGGTCGACACGATCCGGCGCGCCCAGCGGGCGCGGCAGATCCGCGACCTCGACCACGCCAAGGAAGTTGCGGGCGAGCTCCGCAAGCTCACGTTCACGGTGAAGGCCAAGGCGGCAGGCGATTCGGGTCGCCTCTTCGGCTCGATCACGCCCGGCGACATCGTCGACGCCGTACGCGCCGCCGGCGGCCCCGCCCTCGACAAGCGGGCCGTCGAGGTGCCCGGCCAGATCAAGACGGTGGGCACGCACCCCGTCACGGTCCGGCTGCACCCGGAGGTCACCACGCAGGTGGAGATCGCGGTCGTCGCAAGCTGAACACCCCTCGGGAGGGCGGGACACGCATGGCGTGTCCCGCCCTTTTCGTTCCCGGGAGACGCCCCCGCGAAGTTGCGCACGGCGGGGTAACGAGCGCCGAGTGACCGTCCGGACGCGACGGGTGGAACGGTCTGCGACACGCCGAAAAAACCCGTCGCCCGGCGTGTCGCTCCCCAATGTTGTCCACAGGTTGTCTACAGTCTCTGAGCAGCGGGAACGGCGAAAAACAGCCGGTTGTCCCCACCTCATCCACAGGTCCGTCCCGGGGTGTTCGTGGGTCCTCCCCAGGGTGATGCACAAGCTGCGCACAGCCCAGTTGGACATCACTCCACCTCTGTCCCTAACGTCCTCGCGCGGCGCCGGGGAAACGCGCGGATCGAACTTGTGTTCGATACACTGGGAGTGGGGGTGACGCGGCGCATGGCACAGCCTGATCTTCGCGGGCCGGAGACGGGGCGCCCGCGCGCCGTCCGTCCCGGCGAGGGCGCGGAGGCGGCCACGTTCGACCGGCAGCCGCCGCAGGACCTCACCGCGGAGCAGTCGGTGCTCGGGGGCATGCTGCTGAGCAAGGACGCCATCGCCGACGTCGTCGAGGTATTGCGGCCCGACGATTTCTACCGGCCGGCCCACCAGACCGTCTACGACTGCATCCTCGACCTCTACGGCCGGGGCGAGCCCGCCGATGCGGTCACCGTGTCGGCCGAGCTGCAGCGCCGCGGCGAGCTCATCCGGCTCGGCGGCGCGCCCTACCTGCACACGCTGATCGCCACCGTGCCCACGGCGGCCAACGCCGCCTACTACGCCGAGATCGTCGCGGAGAAGGCGATCCTGCGCCGCCTGGTCGAGGCGGGCACCCGCATCGTGCAGCTCGGCTACCACGGCGACCAGGGCGCCGAGGTCAACGACGTGGTCGACCGCGCGCAGGCCGCGATCTACGAGGTCACCGAGCGCTCCACCAGCGAGGATTACGTCGCCCTCGAGGAGCTGCTGCAGCCCACGATGGACGAGATCGACGCCATCGCCTCCCGCGGTGGCGTCGCGCTCGGCGTGCCCACCGGCTTCGTCGACCTCGACGCCGCCACCAACGGCCTGCACCCCGGCCAGATGATCGTCGTCGCGGCCCGGCCGGGGTTGGGGAAGTCCACGCTCGGGTTGGATTTCGCCCGCTCCTGCTCGGTCAAGCACGGCCTCACCAGCGCGGTGTTCTCCCTCGAGATGAGCAAGTCCGAGATCGTCATGCGGCTTCTGTCGGCCGAGGCGCGCATCCGCCTCGCCGACATGCGCGCGGGCCGCATGAGCGACGACGACTGGACTCGCATGGCCCGACGGATGAGCGAGATCTCCGAGGCGCCGCTGTTCGTCGACGATTCGCCCAACCTCACGCTCATGGAGATCCGGGCCAAGGCCCGGCGGCTCAAGCAGCGCAACGACCTCAAGCTGATCATCCTCGACTACCTGCAGCTGATGACGTCGGGCCGCAAGGTCGAGTCCCGCCAGCAGGAGGTGTCGGAGTTCTCCCGGCAGATCAAGCTCCTGGCCAAGGAGCTGGAGGTGCCGGTGGTGGCGATCAGCCAGCTCAACCGCGGGCCGGAGCAGCGCACCGACAAGCGGCCGATGCTGTCGGACCTGCGTGAGTCGGGCTCCATCGAGCAGGACGCCGACATGGTGATCCTCCTGCACCGCCCCGACGCCTTCGAGCGCGACGATCCCCGTGCGGGCGAGGCCGATCTCATCCTGGCCAAGCACCGCAACGGCCCCACGAGCACGATCACCGTCGCCCACCAGCTGCACTACAGCCGCTTCGCCGATCTCGCCAACGGTTAGCAGTTCTTCTGAGTCCCCAACCTTTTCCTGTCCGGCGCGGTCAACACGGGTGAACCGCCCCTGCGCCCGGCCGGCACGGACATGCGAGAAGGAGCAAGGGGTGGCCCGCCTGCCCGACAGCTCACGACCGCCGTCTTCCTCGCCGCGGTGCGCACCGCCGCGGGCGTCGTCATGATGAACGTCCTCGGGGGACGCGTCCGCGCATCGCTGCTCGCCACCGCGGCGTCCCCCGCCGTGTTCTGGCTGGCCGTCCGGCTGGGGCAGGCACTCGGGCTGCCCGTCACGCTGACCGGGTTCTGGTCGGTCGTCGGCGCGAGCGTGCTGGTCGACGTCGCCGGGATCGTCGTGAGCTCCGGCTACGCGCTCGTGGCCTCCGTCGTCCTGGGCCGACACCGTGGGCCGGTCGACTACGTCGGCGGGCTTGCAGGCCTGTGGCTCGCCGTGACGGTGCTCGACGGCGGTGCTGTGGGCGCGGCGGGTGCCGCAGTGGGTCCGCCTGGGATCTCCGCACGATCCGGACCGGTTGGAGAGCCTGGACGTCAGGTGCGGCGGGCTCCTCGCGATCTGCCTGCTCGCGGCGGCCTGGCTGGTCGGCTACGGCGTGTGGGCCCTCTTCTTCTGACCGCTCACAGCGTCTGCCCTCCGAGCACCGCCAGGAGCCGCAGCTTCTCCGCGCTCTCGCTGCCGGGGGTGGCCGTGAACACGAGCAGGCCCTGGCTCTGGTCCACGTCGTAGAGGGTCTGGCAGTGGATCTCCAGCAGCCCGACCTCGGGGTGCGCGATCCGCTTGGTCTTGCTGTGCTTGCGGGCCACCTGGTGCTCGGCCCACACGGCCCGGAACTCGGCGCTGGCCGCGGTGAGCGCGTCGACGATCTCGGCGGCGCGCGTGCCGCGGCCGTCGCGGGTGTAGGCGTGGCGGAGGTCGGCGGTGAAGTCGCGGCCGCGCACGTCCCGGTCCTCGGCCGGGTAGATCTCACGCGCGCCGGGGTCGGTGTACCAGCGGTAGACCACGCTGCGCGCCAGCCCCTCGTACCGGGTCTCGTCGCCGAAGAGCGCTACCGCGGGCGGGGTCTGCACCAGCGTCTCCCCCGCGCCGGAGACGACCATCGCGGGCGTGTCCGCCAGCCGGTCGAGTATCCGCATGAGCCCGGCGTCGACGTGGTCGGCGCGGCCCGCGCGGCGCGGCGACGGGTAGCCGCCGAGCTGGAACAGGTGGTCGCGCTCATCGAGCGACAGGCGCAGCCCGCGGGCCAGCGCGCCGAGCATCTGCTCGCTCGGGTGCGGGCCGCGCTGCTGCTCGATGCGGCTGTAGTAGTCGGCGGACATGCCGGACAGGGCGGCGACCTCCTCGCGGCGCAGCCCGCCCGTGCGCCGCCGCGCGCCGCGCGGCATCCCGACGTCCTCGGGTTGGAGCGCCTCGCGGCGGGTGCGGAGGAAGTCGGCGAGCTCCGCGCGGTCCCCGGTCACGAGCTTAGAGTCGCATCCCGCCGGAGGCCTCGATGCGCTGGCCGGTGACCCAGCCCATCCGGTCCGACGCGATGGCGGCGACCGCCGCGCCGATGTCCTCGGGGTGGCCGACGTGACCCATCGCGATGACGCCGCCGAGCTGCGCGCGCACCTGCTCGTCGTCGCGCAGCGAGCCGCCGCCGAAGTCGGTGCCGGTGGCGCCGGGCGCGATGGCGTTGACGGTGATCCGGCGCGGGCCGAGCTCCTGGGCGAGGTAGCGCGTCCACACCTCGATGGCGCCCTTGGCGCTGGCGTAGACGGAAAGGCCGAAGTCGCCGGTGAAGCGGGCCAGCCCGGTGGAGGTGTTGACGATGCGGCCGCCGTCGGCGACGAGCGGCACGAGCGTCTGGGTGAGCATCACGACGCCGGTCACGTGGGTGTCGAGCAGCGCGCGCACCGTTGCGACGTCGATGCCGCCGAGCGGGGTCGGTGCGGCGAATCCCGCGTTGTTGACGAGCACGTCGAACCCGTCGCGGCCCCACGTCTGCGCCAGCGTGGTGCGCAGGGCGTCGGCGAAGGCGTCGAAGGTCTCGGGCAGTGCGGTGTCGAGCGGCAGCGCGACGGCGGTGCGGCCGAGCGCCTCGATCTCGGCCACGACGGCCTTGGCCTCGTCCTCGTGGGTGCGGAAGGTGATGACGACGTCGGTGCCGTCGGCGGCGAGGGCCAGCGCCTCGCTCCGGCCGAGCCCGCGGTTGCCGCCGGTGATGAGCGCGATCCTCGAGTCGTGGGATGTCATGGCTCCACCCTGCGCCGACGTCGTGGGCGGAGGAACGTCGCGCTCATCCGGGGACGGGTTGTCCGTGGCTACGGGGGTGCCGCTCGCGGACGTGGGTGGGCCGTCCCGATCACGCCGACCGGAACGGCCGGAAGAACTCCCGCAGCTCCTGCGCGTACAGCTCGGGCTCCTCGAACGCCGCGAAGTGCCCGCCGCGGGCGGGCTCGGTGGCGCGCACGACGTTCGCCGTGCGTTCCAGCCACGCCCGCGGCGGGCGGACGATGTCGCCGGGGAAGAGCGCGAAGCCCGACGGCACCTCGACGCGGCGCGCGAGCTGCGCTGGCGGGATGGCGGCGTTGGCCCGGTACATGCGCATCGACGAGCCCATCGTCGCGGTGAGCCAGTAGATCGTGACGTTGGTGAGGATCTCGTCCTTGGTGAAGCGGCTCTCGACGTCGCCGCGGCAGTCACTCCAGGCCCGCAGCTTCTCGACGATCCACGCC
>DATAOO010000029.1:0-11457 GCA_036265695.1 Pseudonocardia sp.
GTCGAGACCGGGCGCCCGTTCACGGTGCTCGGGCTGCGCGAGGTCGTGTACACCCAGGGCAGGCACGGCATCCTCAACCTGCTGCTCGCCGTCGCGCGCGCCCTGGCGGGTGAGGACGTGCGCGAAGCGCTGGAGAACTCCGACGGGCCGAGCGTGGCCGCCGCGGTCGGCGGGTTGTCCGAGCGCGCCGTCAAGGGGGTGCGGGGCCTGGTGTCGCGCTGCGGCGTCGACCTCGACCCGTTGCCCACCGCGCAGCTGTCCAAGCTGGGGCTCCTCGCGTGATCCGCATCGGCTTCCTCGGGCCCCGCGCGACGTTCGCCGAACAAGCGCTGCACACCTTGCCCGAGGCGGCCGAGGCCGAGCTGGTGCCGTGCGCGGGCAGCCCCGCGGTGCTCGCCGCGCTGCGGGCGGGCTCGATCGACGCGGGCTTCGTGCCGATCGAGAACACCGTCGAGGGCGCGGTGCCCGCCGTGCTCGACGGGCTGGTCGACGACCCGCCCCTGGTGATCGTCCGCGAGGCGGTGCTGGCCGTCGAGTTCGACCTCATGGTCCGGCCGGGCACCCAGCTCGCCGACGTCCGGCGGGTCGCGTCGCACTCGCACGGCATCGCCCAGACCCGCGGGTGGATCGCCGAGCACCTCCCGCACGCCGAGGTGCTGCTGGCGACGTCCACGGCCGAGGCCGCGGCCCAGGTCGCGCGCGGCGAGCTGGACGCGGCGGTGGCCTCGCCGCTGGCCGCGCAGCAGCACGGGCTCGCGGTGCTCGCGGCCGACATCGCCGACAACGCGGGCGCGGTCACCCGGTTCGCGCTGCTCCGGCCCCCGGGGGCGCTGCCCGCGCCGACCGGCGACGACCGCACCACCCTCGCCGCCACCACCCAGAACCGGCCCGGCTCGCTGCTCGGGCTGCTCACCGAGCTGGCCGTGCGCGGCATCGACCTCACCCGCATCGAGTCCCGCCCGATCAAGGACCGGCACGCCGAGTACTGGTTCCACCTCGACTGCCTCGGCCACGTCGCCGAGCCCGCGATGGGCGAGGCGCTGGCCGCGCTGCACCGCCGCTGCGACCGGGTGCGGTTCCTGGGCTCCTACCCGCGGGCGGCCAACGGCCGGGCGTCGGGCGCGCCGGGCACCCCGGTGATCGGGCCGTCGGACGCCGACGGGTTCGCCGCCGCACAGGGCTGGCTCGAGCGCCTGCGCGCCGGGACCACGGCGTGAAGCTGATCCTCGCCCGGCACGGCCGCACCGAAGGCAACGTCATTAAGGCCCTCGACTCGCGGCCGCCGGGCATGCCCCTCGACGAGGTCGGCCGCGCGCAGGCCGAGGACCTGGCCGGACGGCTGGCCGCCACGCCCGTCGCCGCCGTCTACGCCTCTCGCGCCACCCGGGCACAGCAGACGGCTGCGCCGGTCGCCGCGGCGCACGACCTGCCCGTCGTCGTGCTCGACGGGGTGCAGGAGGCCGACTGCGGCGAGCTGGAGGGCGCCACCGACCCGGCCTCCCACGAGCGCTTCCAGGACGTCTACGAAGCGTGGTTGAACGAGGAGTTCGACGCCCGCCTGCCCGGCGGCGAGTCGGCGCTCGAGGTGCGGGCCCGGTTCGTGGCGGCCGTCGAGGCCGTCGCGGGGGCCGACCCGGTGGTCGTGGTCAGCCACGGCGCCGCGATCCGCCTCGGCGTGGGCGCCCTGCTCGGCGAGGGCGCCGAGACCCGCTACGTCCCCAACGCGGGCCTCGTGGTGCTCACGGGCACGCCGGGCCGGTGGGCGTTGGAGCACTGGGACGGGGCCGAGCCGGTCCCCGGCGACGTCACCGGCGGCGGGGACGTCATCGGCTGGTGAGCTAGCCCCAGCCCAGGTCGTGCAGGGTGTCCTCGTCGATGCCGAAGTGGTGCGCGATCTCGTGCACGACGGTCACCGCCACCTCGCGCACCACCTCGTCGCGGTCGGCGCAGATGTCGACGATCGCGTCCTGGTAGATCGTGATCCGGTCGGGGAGCACGCCGCCGTAGTCGCTGGTGCGCTCGGTGAGAGCGACCCCCTCGTACAGCCCCAGCAGCCCCGGGTCCCGCTCGTTGCGCCCCTCGACGAGCACGACGACGTTGTCCATCGCCGCCAGCAGGTCCGGCGGGACCGTGTCGAGCGCATCCGCGACGAGGCCTTCGAACTCCCGTCGCGTGATGCGCATCAGGCGGTCTAGTAACCGGACTGGACCGGCAGCACCCCCGAGGGCAGCGGCGGCACCAGCGGCGCGGGCGGCGACGGCGGTGGCGTCGCCGTCGCCTGCTCGTCGTCGGAGTCGGACGGCGCCTTGGAAGACGACGTCGACGCGGGCGCGGACGACGGCGCGGACGCGCTGGTGGGCGTGTCGGTCGACGAGGCGGGCGCACCCGGCGTCGAGCTGTCCGGCGCGGGCTGGCTGCCCACCGAGACCGCACCCTTGACCGAGCCGGTGACCGGCGCGAACCCGCTCCGGTCGGGCAGCAGCGCGGCCAGGTTGCAGTTGACCTTCCGCGATCCCGCCTTCCAGGAGTCCTCGGTGATGTTGTCCCAGTAGACGGTCAGCTTCTTGTCCGCGATCACCTTGTCGCCACCGGCGTAGTCGGCCGCGACCTTCGCGCAGGCGGGCTGCAGGTAGGCGTCCTGGTCGGCGACGGCGGGGAACGCGCCGTCCCACTTCTGCGCCAGGTCGACCACGCCGACGGTCTCCACCGCGTGCGCACCGCCGCAGTCGGTGGGGTCGCCGACGCCGCGGCCGTCGATGGCGAGGCAGGTGCCGGGCTGCTGCACGTCGGACTGGTCGCTCTCGGCGACCTTGCCGCTCATCGGGAAGAACGCGCCGGACTGCGAGCTGCGCTGCAGGCCGCACCGCAGCTCCCGGTCGCCCTCGCTCCACTTCGCCGCCGACGGCTTCAGCGCGCCGATCCGGTACCGGCCGTCGGGGTCGAGCTTGCCCTTGAGGTAGCCGTCGACGATCGGGTCGCAGCGTTCCTTGACCAACTGCCGCCACTGCTGGTCGTTGGGCAGCGTGGGCTGGTCGGTGATCCGGACCGAGCCCGCCTGCTCGAACAGGTGGGTCTGGCCGCAGTCGACCACCGCGGCGTCGGCGGCGTCCGGCCGCGTCCAGTTCAGGCAGGTGCCCGGCTGCGACGGCGGCGCGGGCACCTCGACGACCGCCGCGGGACCGGCGGGCCCGGGGAGCGCGGCGATCGTGCCGAGCACCGGCACGGTGGCGCCCGCGAACGTGTCGAGGGTGGCTACGGCGAACATCGTGAGTGCCCCGACCAGCACGCCGTACACGATCCGTCGGTACGGCATCGTGGCGCGATCAGGGGTCCTCGGCGCGGGGGGAGCGGGCCGTGGAGCGAGGAGGGTGCGATCCATGACGACCGTCATCATGCCGTGATCTCTCCCGGGCGACGCACGGGAGGGCGGTGTGTCGCGACCATCGGTCGCCGTCGTGCTGCGAGCGCACCTGCGACGTGCGGTGATCGGCCAAACGGTACGGTGCGGCTTATCCACGAGCGGGGGTGGCACATGTCCGGGGATGAGCGGGACGACGAACGGCCGTCAGCGCCGCCGCAGGGCAGCATGCGCTTCCAGGACGAGACCAGCCAGCCCCGTGAGCCCACGCTCGCCGAGCGCAAGGCCCGTGAGCAGGCCGAACGCCGTCAACGGGAGGCTGCCGAGCAGGCCGAGGCGGACGCCGAGCGGTCGCGCACGCGCCGCAAGCGGATCCTCATCGGGGCGGGCGTCACGGTCGGCCTCGTCGCCGTGATCGCGGTCGGCTACGCGATCGCCCAGCCCGACGACGAGGTGTCCGCGCGCTGCGTCGACGAGAGCGGCGTGGTCGTCGACGACTCCAACTGCGTCACCCCCGCCGCGTCGAGCAGCGGCTACCACAGCGGCGGCGGCTTCTACCCGATCTTCATCGGCGCCGGTGGGGCGCAGTACCACTACAACTACGGCGGCAGCGGGTCCGTCGGGCAGCCCGTCTCCGGCGGCACCACCACCGTTCCCCGTGACTCCACGAAGGTCACCACATCGTCGGGGAAGACGGTGTCGGGCTCGTCCAACTCGTCGAGCTCGGTGTCGCGCGGTGGGCTCGGCTCGTCGTCGAGCGGATCGAGCAGCGGTAGCTGATGGAACGCCACCGGGGGGAGCCGCGGCCGGGCTGGGAGAAGATCGTCGAGGGCCAGGGGATGGTCTACGGCATCCCGGGCCGCGGGCAGGGTGGCGCCGCGCGCCCGTACTGGGACGAGTCGGTGCACTACACGTTCTCGATGGACGAGGTGCTCTCGCTCGAGGCCGACGTCGAGGTCGTGCACTCGATGTGCCTGGAGGCCGTCGAGCACGTCGTCACCACGGAGCGGTTCCGCGACTTCGCCATCCCCGAGTACGCCTGGGAGGGCGTCGCGGCGTCGTGGCGGCGCAGCGACCCGCACGTCTACGGCCGGTTCGACCTGCGCTACGACGGCGGCGGCCCGGCGAAGCTGCTCGAGTACAACGCCGACACCCCCACCACGCTGCTGGAGGCCTCGATCCTGCAGTGGCACTGGCTGCAGGACACCCATCCCGACGACGACCAGTGGAACTCGCTGCACGAGAAGCTCGTCGAGCGGTGGGGCGAGATCCGGGCGGGGCTGCCCGGCGACGACGTCTACTTCACGTGGTCGCGCGGCGACTCCACCGGCGAGGACCACGTCACGGTCGGCTACCTGCAGGAGACGGCGGCCGAGGCGGGGCTCTCCACGGTCGGGCTGTCGATCGAGGACGTCGGATGGGACTCGTCGCTGGAGCGCTTCGTCGACCTCGAAGAGCACTTCATGTCCTCGGTGTTCAAGCTCTACCCCTGGGAGTGGGTGCTCACCGACGACTTCGGCAAGCACGTGCTCTCCTCGCTCCCCGAGACGCTCTGGCTGGAGCCGCTGTGGAAGGCGGTGCTGTCCAACAAGGCGCTGCTCGCGGTGCTGTGGGAGATGTACCCCGGCCACCCCAACCTGCTGCCCGCCTACCTCGACCAGCCCGGGATGCTCACCGAGTACGTCCGCAAGCCGCGGCTCGGGCGGGAGGGCGCGAACATCGCGATCGTCTCGCCGGGCTCGGAGACGCAGACCGGCGGCGTGTACGGCGAGGAGGGCTACGTCTACCAGCTCTTCGCGCCCCTGCCGGAGTTCGACGGCTACCGGCCCGCGCTGGGCGCGTGGATCGTCGGCGACACCTCGGCGGGCCTCGGCATCCGCGAGACCGTCGGCCTGGTGACCGATGACGGCGCGGCCTTCGTTCCCCACCGCATCCCCCTCGGAGGAAGTTCGTGAACGTCGCCCTGAACCTCGCTCTGGACGGCGCCGTGATCGGCACCGGCATCGGCGCGATCCTGCTCTACGCCGTGCTCGGGGTGCTGCTCATGCTGCTGGGCTTCTTCGCCGTCGACCTCACCACCCCGGGCCCGCTCAACCGGCAGGTCCGGGCGGGCGCGCCGAACGCCGTGATCGTCACCGCGGCGGGCATGGTGGGCATCGCGTTCATCGTCGTCGTGTCGATCTACACCTCGACCGGCAACCTGCTGGACGGCCTGCTCTCCACGCTGATCTTCGGGATCATCGGGGTGGTGGCGCAGGTGCTCGGCGCCCGGCTGCTGGAGTGGGTCACGGGGATCGACATGGGGCCGATGCTCGCCGCCGAGGCCGTCCGCGCCCAGGCCTGGCTGGTCGGGGCGGTGCACGTCGCGCTGGGCCTGGTCGTGGCCGTCGCCATCCTCTGACGGTGAGTCGTACGTTTCGCCGTGGTGAGTCGTACGTTTCGCCGGGGCGAGTCGGGCCTACCGCGCGGCGGACGTCCGCTGAGGCCGTCGCGCGCGGAGGCCGACCACCTGCGGCGCACGTAGGCTGGCCGGTGTGCAGGCCCCGCTCCTCGTCGCCACCGATGTCGACGGGACCCTGCTCGACCCGACCGACCGGGTCACGCCGCGCACGCTCGGTGCGCTGGAGCGCGCGGCGGTGGCCGGGGTGGGGCTGGTGCTGGTCACCGGCCGTCCGCCGCGGTGGATCCCGCCCGTCGTCGCGCAGGGCGTGGCCGCGGGCCTCGCCGTGTGCGCGAACGGCGCCGTCGTCTATGACGTGGCGGCCGACCGGATCGTGTCCGCCCGCACGCTCGACGCGGCCACGCTCGCCGACCTGGCCGCCACCGTGGCCGCGCTGCTGCCGCAGGCGGGCCTGGCGGTCGAGCTCGTGCACCCCGTGCCGTCCTTCGTCGCCGAGCCGAGCTACCGGCACGCCTGGGTGGGCAGCGACCACGAGATCCGGCCGCGGGCCGAGCTCGTCACCCGGCCCGCGGTGAAGATGCTGGTGCGCGACACGCGCATGCGCAGCGAGGAGATCGTCGCGGCGCTGGCGCCCGCCGTCGGGGCGGCCGTCGACCTCACGTTCTCCCACCCGGGCGGGCTCGTCGAGATCTCGGCGCCCGGGGTGACGAAGGCGCTCGGGCTCGCGGAGGTCGCGGCGGGAGCCGGGGTGGCCGCGTCCGACGTCATCGCGTTCGGCGACATGCCCAACGACCTGGAGATGCTGCAGTGGGTGGGCCACGGTGTGGCGATGGGCAACGCACACCCCGCGCTGAAGGACGTTGCCGACGAGGTGACCGCCACCAACGCCGAGGACGGCCTCGCGCTCGTCTTGGAGCGGTGGTTCTGAGATGACCCCGGACGACGAGAGGTTCCTGCGCCGCGCCATCGCGCTGGCTCAGGCGTCGCGGGACAGCGGCCAGGCGCCCTACGGGTCGCTGCTGGTCGGGCCGGACGGCCGGGTGCTCGCCGAGGACCACAACACGGTGCTGGCCGACGACGACATCACCGCTCACCCCGAGCAGAAGCTGGCCCGGTGGGCGGCGCGCGAGCTGGACCGGGCCACTGCGGCCGCGACGACCATGTACACGAGCTGCCAGCCGTGCCCGATGTGCACGGGCGCCATCGACCGGAGCGGCCTCGGTCGGGTGGTCTACGCGCTGTCGGCCGGGCAGTTCGCGGAGCGCTACCCCGCGTCCGTCGCGCCGCCCGTGCCGCAGGAGGGACCCTTCCTGTTCGACGAGGCCGTCGCGGTCCTCGACGGCTACGAGCGCTGACCTGGGCACAGAGTCCCAACTCGCGGGGGCGGATCGCCCGACTCACCGCGTCGAATCGTGCGACTCACCGTGTTGGAACGTACGACTCACCTTGGGAGGTGGGCGCCGCGTCGGCCCGCTGATGGGCCCGCGCGTAGCATGAAAGGCCGTCCGCTGTACCCGATCGGCCCTTGCGCCGCACTGGAGGCCCCAACTCGTGGCCGAGCTCGTCGACCACCCCGCCCCGGCGGCCGACCCCGCCGACCGCCCGGCGCTCCCCGCACCGACCCCCGCCGAGATCCGCGTGCTCGCGGGCGTGCAGCGTCGGGTCGGCGATCGCGCGGTGGGCGTCGCGCGGGGCATGTCGTTCTTCGGCGAGCACGCGGGCGGCTGGCTCGCCCTCGGCGCGCTCGGTGCGCTGGTGGACCGGCCACGGCGCCGCGAGTGGGTCACCGCAGCTGCCGGGGTCGCGCTCGCGCACGGCGCGTCGATCGGGATCAAGCGCGTGGTGCGCCGCACCCGTCCGGAGCACCCGAGCGTCGAGGTCCGCGTCGGCACGCCCAGCAGGCTGTCGTTCCCCTCGGCGCACGCCACCTCCACCACCGCCGCGGCCGTGCTCTACGGCAGGCTGCTGCGCCGCCCGCTCGTGCCGGTGCTCGTGCCGCCGATGGCGCTGTCCCGGCTCGTGCTGGGCGTGCACTACCCCAGCGACGTCGTCGCGGGCTCCGCGCTGGGCGCCGTCGTCGCGCTCGCCGTGCGTCGCGCCACGCGACGCCGCCCGACCTCCGAGGGACGCCGATGACCCGCAGCGAACTGTCCGCGTCCGGCGACTCCGCGCCTGAGGCCACCGCGCCTGCCGAACCGGCGTCCGCCGACGCCGCGGCCGCTGACCCGATGGACGAGCGCGCGGCCGACATCGCCGCCGACGACCCCGGCCACCCCGAGTACCCCGCCGACGACCCCGGCCGCGCCGCCGCGAACGGCTCGGGCGCCGTGCCCGCCGAGCTCGAGAGCAGCACCCCGGCGCCGCAGCGCACCCCCGTCACCGTCGCGCGCGGCGTGCTCAAGACGATGCGGCCCAAGCAGTGGGTCAAGAACGTCCTCGTGCTCGCCGCGCCGTTCGCGGGCGGCGTGCTGTTCAGCGGCGGGATGGTGCTGGAGCTCGTCGTGGCGTTCGTGGCGTTCTCGCTGGCCGCCTCGGGCATCTACCTCGTCAACGACGCCAACGACGTCGCCGCCGACCGCGCCCACCCCACCAAGCGCCGCCGACCCATCGCGGCGGGCATCGTGCCGGTGCGGGTCGCGTTCGCGGTGGCCGTGGTGCTGCTCGCCGCCGCAGTGGGCATCAGCCTGCTCGCGAACTGGCGGCTCACGGCGGTGGTCGGCGTCTACGTCGCGGTGCAGCTCGCCTACTGCTTCTGGCTCAAGCACCAGCCCGTGCTCGACATCTGCATCGTCGCGTCCGGCTTCCTGCTCCGCGCGGTCGCGGGCGGCGCGGCCACCGGCATCCCGCTGTCGCAGTGGTTCCTGCTCTCCGCCGGGTTCGGCTCGCTGTTCATGGTGGCGGGCAAGCGGTACGCCGAGATCATGCTCGCCGAGCGCACCGGCGCGAAGATCCGCAAGTCGCTGGAGAGCTACTCGGCTTCCTACCTGCGGTTCGTGTGGGCGCTCTCGGCCACCGTGCTGATCATGACCTACAGCCTGTGGGCGTTCCAGATCCGCGAGGCGCACCACAACTCGGTGTGGTCGGCCATTTCGATCGTGCCGTTCGTGGTGGCCGTGCTGCGCTACGCCGTCGACGTCGACTCCGGCAACGGCGGCGAGCCCGAGGAGATCGCGCTCGGCGACCGGGTGCTCCAGGTGCTGGCGATCGTGTGGGTCGCCACGCTCACGCTCGCGGTCTACCTCTGATGTCCGCGGCGGTCACCCGCCGTCTCCCCCAGATCCGGAGCCTCGGCCTCCCCGCAGGCGTGGCCGTCGCCGCAACCGCGGTGTTCCTGCTGGTCAGCCGGGCGCTGATCGACGACGCTTACATCACGATGGCGTACGCCCGCAACCTCGCCTTCCACCTGCACTGGGGCATGATCGCCGACGAGGCGGCCAACAGCGCCACCTCGCCGCTCAACGTCATCGCGCTGGGCGCGATCACGGTGGTCGTGCGCGACGGGGTGGTGGCGGTCGGCGTGCTGTTCGTCGGCGCGACGGTGCTGGCCGCGCACTGGCTCGCCGAGCTCGCCGCCGACACCGGGCTGCACCGCGCGCTGCCCGTCGTCGCGGTGGGCACGCTGCTGGTCAACCCCCTGCTGCTGTCGACGGTCGGGCTGGAGCCCTACCTCACCGCCGCGCTCCTGGCGGGCCTGCTGCGCTACGGCGTGGCCCGTCGCTCGGTGGCGTTCGGCGTGCTCGCCGGGCTGTGCGTGCTGGCGCGGCCGGACACGGCGGTCGTCGTGGTCGTGGTGGCACTGGTGCAGCGGCCGGCGTGGCTGCGGGCGATCGGGGCGGCGCTCGCGGTGACCCTGCCCTGGTACGTGTTCAGCTGGTTCGTGCTGGGCTCCGCGCTGCCCGACACGCTCGTGATGAAGTCCGGCGACGCCTGGGACGCCTTCGGGTTCTGGAACGGCCCGCTGCTCTACCTGCTGAAGTTCCCGGCGGCCGCGGCGCTGTCGTTCCTGCCCGTGCTCGCCGGGCTGGCGGCGCTCGTCGGGCTGCTGGTCGTGCGGCCGCGGGAGCCGTGGGCGCGGGCGGCGGTCGCGGCGGGGCTGGGCGCGGTCGGCCACTACGGCGCCTACTGCCTGCTGCACACCGCCCCCTACCACTGGTACTACGCCCCGTTGATCATCGGGACGACGTTCTGCGCGGCGATCGTCGCCGTCCGCAGGCGGTGGGCGGTGGTGGCGGCCGCCGGGCTGGCGTGCGCCGCGCTGGTGGTCGACCTGCAGCACGGCGTGCCGTGGACCCGCGCGGCGATCTCGACGAACTGGGCCACCGCCGCCGAGTACGAGCGGATGGGCACGGACCTGCGCCCGCTCGTCGGGACGGCCGCGGTCGAGAGCCCCGGCGAGATCGGCACGCTGGCGTACTACTGCGACTGCACGATCGTCGACGCCTTCTCCGACCGCGGCCGTGTGATCGCCGCCATCGAGGCCCGCGAGCAGGCGGGTGGGCTCGGCGCGGCCCTCCTGCGGCTCAACTACCTGCACCTCGACCGCGGTCAGGCGCCCCGCCCCGTCGAGTACCGGCTGCGCTACGAAGCGCACAAGCCGCCTGCGGGGCCCGACCAGTGGCCGGTGGATCACTGGGTCGACGGGCGTGGGCGGATCGTGCTCCAGCGATGAGTTCGCGCGGGCCCGCGCGTCATCAGGTGAGGCGCCGGTGCCCGCGCTGGGGGGTGCGGGCACCGGCGGTCAACGGACGTGGTCGGCGAGCCGCTCCCGCCAATCCGGCATCGCGATTCCGGTGCCCGCCGCCTTGCTCGTGTCGAGCACGCTGTTGAGCGGGCGCGGCGCCGCGGCGGGCTTGTCGGCGAAGTACGCGGCCGTGCTCGTGCCCGTCACCGGGAGGTCCGCGCCCGCCAGCCGGTAGACCGCGCGCGCGACGTCGGCCCACGACGCGGGCTCGCCACCGCCGGTGACGTGGTAGTCGCCGAACGGGGCGCCGTCGCGCAGCAGCGTGGTGACGGCCGCGGCGAGGTCGGCGGCGAAGGTGGGGCGCCCGATCTGGTCGTCGACGACGGTCGGCGCGACCCCGCGCGCGGCCAGCCCGAGCATGGTGCGGACGAAGTTGCGGCCCTCGCCGACCACCCACGTCGGCCGGACCAGGTAGCGCCGCTCGACGCCCTGCACGGCCAGGTCGCCCGCCGCCTTGGACGCGCCGTAGGCCGACAGCGGGGCCACCGGGTCGTCCTCCCGGTAGGGGCGCGGGGAGGCGCCGTCGAACACGTACTCGCTGGAGAAGTGCACGAGGACGAAGCCGTGCTCGCGGGCGGCGCGGGCCAGCGCGGCCGGGCCCGCGGCGTTGGCGCGCCAGGCGTCGGCGCGGTGCACCTCGGCGCCGTCGACGTCGGTCCAGGCGGCGGCGTTGACCACCACGTCCCAGCCGGTCAAAGGCGCCGGCGCGGCGAGGTCGAACGCGGCACGGTCCCACGCCGTGGCGTCCGGCAGCGCGGCGGCCAGGGCCCGCCCGACCTGTCCGCCGGCGCCGAGGATCAGGACGCGGCGCATGCGGCCGGCTGGGGTGGCCGCACTCACCGGCGCAGCGACGCGAACGGCGGGTGGCCGCGGTCGGCGTCCGATCGGATGGCGTCGGCCTCGCCGATGGGCCACGGGATGCCCAGCTCGGGGTCGAATGCCTGGATCAACGTGTAC
>DATAOO010000030.1:0-22986 GCA_036265695.1 Pseudonocardia sp.
GACCGTGTCCATCGGCGCCGCCATCCACCCCCGCCACGGCACCGACGTCGGCGCGCTGATGCACGCCGCCAAGCGGGCGGGCCGCAACACCGTGCGGCTCGCGGCGGCCGCCGCCGCCGACGTGCTCACGCAGCCTGAGGCACCCCACTAGGAGCGCCGGAGAGCTCGGCAGGCACCCCTCCTGGCGACATCCGCCGCTCGGGTGAACACTTTCGGTGCCGCCACTCGCCCGGGTCAGTATCATCGCCGCTGATCATCCACCGTTCGGGTCTGCCGTTGCGGAAGGGAGCCCACTGCGTGATCGCGGAGGAGGTCGTCGGCGCGGCGGGCGTCGGGCTCGTCGTGACCAGCGGAGATGCGGTCACGTGGCGCAACGACGCGGCGCGCGACCTGGTCGCCCTCTGCGGTGGCGACTGGGCAGGCCCGGGCTCACCGGTGGGGGTGCTCGCGAAGGTGCGGGTCGAGGCCCGCCGCATGCCGGTGCGGTGGGCGTCGCCACAGGGCGGCATCCGGTGGTGGCAGGTCGCCGCCACCGCGCTCGGCGGCGGCCGCACGCTGTACGAGATCACCGACGAGACCGACCGCTACGACGCCGACGGCCGCGACGCCGGGGCGGCGGCCGCGCAGTGGCGGTTCGACACGGTGGAGCGGATCGGTCGGCAGGGCTCGTGGATCTGGCACATCGACGACGACAGCGTCGAGTTCTCCGAGACGTTGATGGCGTCCGTCGAATGGCTCCCCGACGTGCCGCACGACCGGCACGGCCTGGTCGCGGGCCTGCACGACGACGACCGCGCCGGGCTCGTCGCGGCCCTCGACGCCGCGGTCGAGGCCTGCGCGCGGTTCTCCGTCGTGGCCCGCGGCTACCTCGACCGGGCCCGGCTGGTCGAGCGGGTCTTCGAGTGGCGCGGCGAGGTGCTCTGCGACGCCGCGGGCCGTCCCACGCGCGTGCTGGGCACGGTCCGCAACATCACGCAGCACTACCGCGACCGTGCCGAGCTGACCTTCCTCGCCGAGCACGACCCGCTCACCGGGGTGGCGAACCGGCGGCGCATCGGGTCGGCCATCGCCGACTGCGCGGCCGACCCCCGCGGCGGCGCGCTGTTGATGATCGACATCGACAACTTCAAGGACATCAACGACCTGCGCGGCCACGTCGTCGGCGACCTGATCATCCGCAGGGTGGCCGCCGCCGTCGCCGCGGAGATCGGGCCGGACACCCTGCTCGGGCGGCTCGGCGGGGACGAGTTCGCGGTGATCCTGCCGGGCAGCACCGCCGCGGCCGCGCTGGCGTTGGCCGAGCGGCTGTGCGAGGCGGTGTCGGTGGCGACGGCCGCGGACCCGACCCTGCACGTCACGGTCAGCATCGGGGTGGCGCCGATCGCCGCGGGCCAGTCGTCCGACACCACGCTGGCCCACGCCGACCTGGCGCTGTACGCCGCGAAGGGCGCGGGCCGCAACCGGGCGCGGCTGTTCTGCGACGCGCACTACCAGTCCGCGGCCCACCGCGTGTCGCTGCTGCAGCGGGTCGGTGCCGCGCTGGAGCAGGGCACGATGCGGCTCTTCGCCCAGCCGATCGTCGACCTGCGCACCGGCCGCGCGGCACGCCACGAGCTGCTCATCCGGCTCCACGACGGGCAGGAGCCCGCGCTTTCCCCGGCCGACTTCCTGCCTGCGGCCGAGCGCACCGACCTCGTGCTCCAGCTGGACCGCTGGGTGTTGGAGCACGCGGTGCGGGCGCTGGCCCGCCCGCGCGCGCAGGCGGCGGCCCTGCGGCTGGAGGTCAACGTCTCGGCGCGGTCGCTGGAGAACCCCGACCTGGGGCGGTGGATCCTCGAGCTGCTCAAGGAGGCCGAGGTGGCCCCCGAGCGGTTCGGGCTGGAGATCACCGAGACCACGGCGATCAAGAGCCTCGACGCCGCGCGGCTGCTCGCGACGCGGCTCACCGAGGCGGGCTGCGGCTTCGCGCTCGACGACTTCGGCGCGGGCTTCGGCTCTTTCTCCTACCTCAAGTACCTGCCGTTCACCACGGTCAAGATCGCGGGTGAGTTCGTGCGGCAGGTCGACGACCACGACGTCGATCGCGCGCTCGTGTCGGCGGTCGTCGGGGTGGCCCACCAGATCGGCATGCGCACGGTGGCCGAGCAGGTGGACCGGCCCGCGCTCGTGACGCACCTGCGCGCGCTCGGCGTCGACGACGGCCAGGGCTTCCACCTCGGCAGGCCCCGCCCCCTGGACGGCCTGCTCGCCGAACTCTAGACGCGGGGGAGCGGCATCGGGTCGCTGATCGCGCCGACGAACCGCCCGTCCGGGCCGCGGTTGTGGAAGGCGAGCAGCACCCACGCCCCGTCGCGGTCGCGCACCAGGCGGCCGACGTACAGGCGGTCGTCGGACACCAGCCGGGCCGCGCCGACGTGCGCGAACGCTTCGAACACGCCGCCGCCTTCCGGGCCCGCCGCCACCCAGATCCCGCCGGTCGGCTCCACCGCGCGCCGGGACGGCCCGAGCTCGGCGTGCAGGCAGGAGAACAGCAGCAGCGGCCTGCCGTCGACGACCTCCAGCTGCGGCACCTCCAGCTGGTCGAAGCCCGCTCCGGGCGCGGTCAGCGGGGGCTGCGCCGTCCACGTTACGAGGTCGGACGAGCGGGCGTGCCCGAGCACGCCGCGGTCGCCCGCAGGCCCGGTGGCCGCGCGGGCCGTGGCGATCAGGTGCCAGCCGTCGCCGTCGGGGTCGGGGAACACCCAGGGGTCGCGCCACGGCTCGTCCCCGCCGTCGCGCGTCGCGTACCAGCGGGGGTCGGCGCGCAGCACGGGGTTGGCCGGGTGCCGGGTCCAGACGTCGAGGTCGGCGGAGGTCGCGAGGCAGGTGCTCTGCACGAAGACGCCGTCGACCTCGGTGAGGCCGGTGTAGAACATGTGCCAGGGGCCCTCGGGCGGACGCACCACGCAGCCCGTCCAGATCGCGCGGTCGTCGGGCGCCGGTGCGTCGCCGGCCACCAGCGCGTCGGCCCGCAGCGTCCACCGGCGCAGGTCGGTGGAGACGGCGTGGCCGAGTGAGGCGCGGCGGTGCCTGCGGTCCGGGTCCAGCAGCGCCCGGGACGCCCTGAGGAAGAACAGGTGGTAGCGCTCGCCGTCGTCGGCGAACCAGAAGTCCCACACCCAGGAGTCGGGCAGCGACAGCACCTGGTGCCACTAACCGGTGATCCGGCCGCGGACCTCGCCGAAACCGATCCGGGCGCCGTCCGGGCCGGGCGCGGTGGCCGTGATGACGACCTCGTCGCCGTCCTCGAGGAAGCCGCGGGTGCTGCCGTCGGGCAGGGTGAGCGGCTCGGTGGCGTTCGTCGTCAGCTCGATCAGCGACCCGCGCTGGCCGGGCTCCGGGCCGCTGACGGTGCCGGACGCGAACAGGTCGCCGGTGCGCAGCGACGCCCCGTTGACGGTCATGTGGGCGAGCATCTGCGCGGGCGTCCAGTACATCGAGGCGAAGCGCGGCCGCGCGACGACGTGGCCGTTGAGGCGCACCTCCAGCGCGAGGTCGAGGCCCCACGGGGGCGCGTCGGTGTCGTCCAGGTAGGGCAACGGCCGGGGATCGCGCGGCGGCGGCGCCGTGCGGGCGTGCGACAGCGCGGCGAGCGGCACGACCCACGGCGACACCGACGTGGCGAAGGACTTGCCGAGGAACGGCCCGAGCGGCACGTACTCCCAGGCCTGGATGTCGCGGGCGGACCAGTCGTTGACCAGGCACACGCCGAACACGTGCCGGTCGACGGCGTCGAGCCCGACCGGCGTGCCGCGCGGCGAGCCCACGCCGACGACGAACCCCACCTCAGCCTCGATGTCCAGCCGCACCGACGGCCCGAAGACGACCTCGCCGTCGGGGGTGCGGCGCTGGCCGTGCGGGCGCGGCACCGGCGACCCCGACACCACGACCGTGCCCGCACGCCCGTGGTAGCCGATCGGCAGGTGCTTCCAGTTGGGGGTGAGCGGGTCGTCGACGTCCGGCCGGAAGATGGCGCCGATGTTCCGGGCGTGGTGCTCGCTGGCGTAGAAGTCGACGTAATCGGCCACGCTGAACGGCAGCAGCAGCTCGACGTCGGCGGCGGGGACGAGCGACATCGGCTCGTCGCCGGTGAGCCAGGCCGTGACCGCCGACCGGACGTCGGCCCACACCGCGGGCCCGGCCGCGAGGAGCCGATCGAGGTTGCCGTCGGCGAAGAGCCCGGCGTGCAGCGGCAGCCGCTCGGCCGCCGCTGCGCCGAGGTCGAGGACGTTCTCGCCGATCGCAACGCCGACCCGGGCCGCCCCGCCGGACGTGAAGCTGCCGTACGGCAGGGTCGCGGGACCGAACGGGTGGGCCGGGTCGACGTCGAGCCAGGTCATGGACCGAACAGTAGGTCAGCCGCCGTGCGTCGCCCCGCTGGCGTAGTCGGTGTAGGTGTAGGGGTTGTCGAGGACCTTGGTGGCGGGCACGTCGGGGTTCATGCCCTTCGCCCAGGCCTCCTCGCCGAGGGTGCCGCGCAGGTACGCGACCGTCTCCTCCACCTCGCGGCGGATCGCGGCCAGGTCGACCCCGACGAGGCGGTGCTCGTCCTTCACCACGCGCCCGTCCACCAGCACCGTGTGCACGTCGCCGCGCTGGGCCTGGAACGCCACGTGCCCGTATGGGTTGAGCAGCGGGAACGATACCGGCGACGCGTCGTTCTTCAGCAGCACGACGTCGGCCTTCTTCCCCGGCTCCAGGCTGCCCAGGTCGGCGGAGCGGCCGAGCGCGGCGGCGCCGCCGCGGGTGGCCCAGTCGACGACGTGCTCGGCGCGCAGCGAGCAGTGGGTGACGGTGTCGCCCTTCTGGTGGGCCTCGAAGTGCTCGCGGGAGCGGTCGGCGCCCAGCGTGGTGCGCATGGCGGAGAACAGGTCGCCGCTCCACCACACGCTGGTGTCCATCGAGAGCGACACCGGGATGTCGTGCGCGCGCAGCGCCCACGTGGGCGGGTAGCCCTGGCCCGCGCTCTGCTCGCTCTCGGTGGAGACGGAGACCGAGCCGCCGGTGGCCGCGATGCGGTGGTAGGAGTCGGCGGAGAGGGTGGCGGCGTGCACGAAGATGCTCGACGCGTCGAGGAAGCCCGCCTCGTGCGCGAGCCGGATGCCGTCGTCGTTGGTCGCGCCCCAGACCCCGGCGTGCGTGGTGACGGGCACCCCGAGCTCGCGGGCCACCTCGTACGCCGCCTTCTCCGGGAACGCCGGGTCGCCGGTCACGTCGAAGGCCATCTGGAAGCCCAGCCGGTCGTCGTCGAGCATCCGCCGGGCGAAGGCGCGGAAGTCCGCCGAGGTCGACCACTCCCACGGGGCCTGCTGGATGTTGCCGTAGGCCAGCACGTAGCGGCCCGGGATGGTGTGCAGCGCGTCGACCGCGGCCTCCGCGTGGCCGACGGTCTGCAGGCCGTGCGACCAGTCCACGCAGGCGGTGACGCCCGCGTCGAGCGCCTCGGCGGCGGCGAGGAGGTTGCCCGCGCGCACGTCCTGCGGGCGGAAGTGCTTGCCGGACTCCAGGTAGTACCAGACGAAGTACTGGGTGAGCGTCCAGTCGGCGCCGTAGCCGCGCATCGCGGTCTGCCACATGTGCCGGTGGGTGTCGATCATGCCGGGCATGACGATGCCGTCGCGCGCGTCGATCTCCCGGGTGCCCTCGGGCACGGCGAGGTCGGGCCCGACGGCGGCCACGCGGTCGCCGGTGACGAGCACGTCGGCGTCGCGGAGCACCGTGTGCTGCGCATCGAGGGTGAGCACCGTGCCGCCGCGCAGCACGACCGAGGTCTGATCCGCCATCGCCCGTCTCCTGGTCGTCCCTGTCCCGGACACTTGTCCGGCATACGGTCGCCGGGGGTAGTGTCCCTGTCAAGGACCAGCCGGGAGGGGTGCCGATGCCACGTGCGGGAGCGGGCCCCGACTTCATCGAGGCGCTGGCGCGCGGGCTCGAGGTCATCGCGGCCTTCCGCGGGGGCTACGGCACCCTGACCCTCGCCGAGGTGGCCTCGGCCGCGGGCCTGGCGCGGCCCACCGCGCGCCGGATCCTGCTCACCCTGGCCGAGCTCGGCTACGTCCGCAGCGTCGACGGGGAGTACGCGCTCACCCCGCGCGTGCTCGACCTGGGTGTCGCCTACGTGCGGTCGCAGGGCCTCTGGGACGTCGCCCGCCCGCACATGCAGGCCCTGGTCGCCCGCACCAACGAGTCGTGCTCGGTGGCCCAGCTCGACGGCTCGGACATCATCTACGTCGCGCGCGTGGCCGTTCCCAAGATCGTCGGGCTCTCGGTGCAGATCGGCACGCGGTTCCCGGCGCTCGCCACGTCGCTGGGCAAGGTGCTGCTGGCCGCGCTGCCCGCCGCGGAGCTGGAGGCCGTGCTCGCCCAGCCCACCCGGTCCGGCCTCGTCCCGCGCTGGCAGCCCGACGAGGCCGAGCGCGACGCGGCGCTGCGCGAGGTGCGGGCCCGCGGCTGGGCGCTCACCGACGAGCAGCTCACCCTCGGCATCCGCTCGGTGGCCGCGCCGCTGCGCGACGGCACCGGCCGGGTGATCGCGTCGGTCAACGTCAACGTGCATGCTGCGGAGACGTCGGTGGAGCGGCTCCTGGAGGAGCACCTGCCGCTGCTGCTCGCCGCGGCCGGGGAGATCAGCGCCGACTTCGCGCGGTTGGCCGCCGTGCCGCACGAGACCGTCGCGATCTGACCGGACACCTGTCCGGAGAGCGGAGGAAACATGGCAGGCCCCCTGTCGGGTGTGCTCGTCGCCGACTTCTCACGGGTGCTGGCAGGCCCGTACGCCACGATGCTGCTCGCCGACATGGGCGCCGAGGTCGTGAAGGTGGAGTCGCCCGACGGCGACGAGACGCGCACCTGGACCCCACCCGACCGCGACGGCGTCTCCACCTACTACCTGGGCATCAACCGGGGCAAGCGGTCGATCGCGCTGGACCTGCGCGACGAGGGCGACCTCGGGCTGGCCCGCGAGCTCGCCCGCCGTGCGGACGTGATGATCCAGAACTTCAAGCCGGGCGGCCTCGCCAAGTACGGGCTCGACGCGGCCACCACGCGCGCCGCGAACCCCGGCCTCGTCTACGCCTCGATCAGCGGCTTCGGCCCGCGCGAGGGGGCCAAGGTGCCCGGCTACGACCTGATGGTGCAGGCGGTGTCGGGCCTCATGAGCCTCACCGGTGCCGCGGACGGGCCGCCGTACCGGGCGGGCATCTCGGTGTTCGACGTGATGGCGGGCAACCACGCGGTGATCGGCATCCTCGCTGCGCTGCGGCACCGCGACGCGACCGGCGAGGGCCAGGAGGTGGAGGTCAACCTGCTGTCGTCGGCGCTCTCCGGGCTGGTCAACCACAGCTCCGCGTGGGTGGCGGGCGGCGTGGTGCCCTACCGCATGGGCAACGCGCACCCGTCGGTCTACCCCTACGAGCCGCTGCCCACGGCCGACGGCGACCTCATCGTGGCCGCGCCCAACGACCGCATCTTCCGCAAGCTGTGCGACGTGCTGGGCATCCCCGAGGTGCCCGAGGACCCGCGCTTCCGGCGCAACAGCGACCGCACCGTCAACCGGGCGGAGCTGCAGCCGATCCTCGTCGAACGGCTCGCCACCAAGGGCGCGGACGAGTGGTTCGGACTGCTCGTCGACGCCGGCGTGCCGTGCGGGCCGATCAACACCATCGACGGCGGGTTCGCGATGGCGGAGAGGTTCGGACTGGAGCCGGTGGTGCAGGCGGGGGAGGGGGAGCGTGCGCTGCCGGTGGCGCGGCACCCGATCACGTTCTCGGCCACGCCCGCCGACTACCCGCTGCCGCCGCCCGAGCTCGACGAGCACGGCGCGGAGCTGCGGAAGTGGCTGGCGTCGTGAAGCAGTTCGAGACGGCGCTGGGGGCCTCGACCCCCGACAAGATCACGCTGCTGGGCCAGGACCTCGCGCAGGACGTCATGGGCGAGGTCGGGTTCGGCGAGCTGGCGTTCTGGCTCGCCACCCAGGAGCGGCCGACGCGCGGGCAGGTCCGGGTGTTCGAGGCCGTGCTGGCCGCGCTGGCCGACCACGGGTTCACCCCCACCGCGATCGCCGCCCGCGTCACCTTCCTGTCCGCGCCCGAGTCCGTGCAGGGCGCGCTCGCCGCCGGGCTGCTCGGGGGCGGCTCGCGCTTCCTCGGCGTCACCGAGGACACCGGGCGGTTCCTGCACGCCGCGCTGCCCGCGTCGACGCCCGCCGACGACGCCGGGTGGGACGCCCTCGCGCTGGAGATCGTGCGCGCGCAGCGGTCGGCCGGGAAGTTCGTGCCGGGCCTCGGCCACCCCGTGCACAAGGACGGCGACCCGCGCACCCCGCGGCTCATGCAGATCGCCGAGGAGGAGGGGTGCCTCGGGCCGCACCTGCGGCTCTTCGCCGCCATCGGCCGCGTGCACCCCGAGGTCCTCGGCCGCACCCTGCCGCTGAACGGGGCGGGGGTCTGCGGGGCCGCGCTGGCCGACCTCGGCCTCCCGTTGCCGCTCCTGCGCGGCTTCGCCCTGCTCGCCCGCACCGCGGGCCTCATCGGCCAGCTCGCCGAGGAGCTGCGCCGTCCGATGGCGAACGACGTCTACCTGGCCATCGACCGGGGCGCGGTCCGGGTCGCACCCGAGCCATGGAGGTCCTGAGATGACGCTGCTCCCCACCTCCCTGGTCGGCAGCTACGCCCAGCCGGAGTGGCTGATCGACCGGGCCCGGCTCGCGGGCCGCTTCCCGCCGCGCGTGCGGGCCAAGGAGCTGTGGCGCGTCGAACCCGACCACCTCGCCGAGGCCCAGGACGACGCCACCGAGCTGGCCATCCGGGCCCAGGAGCGCGCGGGTCTCGACATCATCACCGACGGCGAGATCCGCCGCGAGAGCTACTCCAACCACTTCGCCACCGCGCTCGACGGCGTCGACGTCGACAACCCGGGCACCGCGCTCGACCGCTCCGGGCACCCCAACCCGGTGCCGCGCATCGTCGGGCCGGTCACCCGTCGGGAGCCGGTCGAGGTCGGCGACCTGGAGTTCCTCAAGGCGCGCACCGACCGTCCGGTCAAGATGACCGTGCCCGGGCCGTTCACGATGACCCAGCAGGCCCAGAACGACCACTACCCGGACCTCGAGTCGGCCGCGATGGCCTACGCCGCCGCCGTCAACGCGGAGATCAAGGACCTGCACGCCGCGGGGGCCGACGTCGTGCAGATCGACGAGCCCTACCTGCAGGCCCGCCCGGACGCGGCCCGCGCGTACGGCCTGGCCGCGCTCACCGCCGCGCTCGACGGGGTCACCGGCACCACCGCCGTGCACCTCTGCTTCGGGTACGCCGCGATCATCCACGAGCGGCCGTCGGGCTACTCGTTCCTGCCGGAGCTGGCCGGGTGCCCCGTCGACCAGATCTCGATCGAGACCGCCCAGTCCGGCCTCGACCTGGGCGTCCTCGCCGACCTGGCGGACAAGACGATCATCCTGGGTGTGCTGGACCTCTCGACGCCGTCGGTGGAGACGGCGGAGGTGGTGGCCGACCGCGTGCGCCGGGCGTACCCGTACCTGCCCGCGCGCCAACTGGTGATCGCGCCGGACTGCGGGATGAAGTACCTGCCGCGGGCGGCTGCCGCGGGCAAGATGCGAGCCATGGCGGAGGCCGCGGCCGTGTTGCGCGAGGAAGAGGGATAGGGATGCAGCTCGTCACCGAAGACAACATCACCGACCTGGCCGTCGAGCGGTGGGGCACGGCGAAGGACCCGCGGCTCGCGGAGATCCTCACGTCACTTGTGCGGCACCTGCACGGCTTCGCGCGCGAGGTGCGCCTCACCGAGGCCGAGTGGATGGCCGCGATCCAGTGGCTCAACCGCACCGGGCAGATCAGCGACGAGAAGCGCGAGGAGTTCATCCTCGCCTCCGACGTGCTGGGCCTCTCGATGCTCGTCGTCCAGATGAACCACCGGCTCGACGAGGACGCCACGCCCAACACCGTGCTCGGCCCGTTCCACATCGACGGCTCGCCGCCGCTCGGGTTCGGCGCCGACATGTCCGACGGGATCGCGGGCACGCCGCTCTTCGTCCACGGCACGGTGCGCGACCTGTCCGGCGCGCCCGTCGCAGGCGCGGTGCTGGACGTCTGGCAGGCCGACGGCGACGGCATGTACGAGGCCCAGCTCCCGGTCGACGAGGCCCGGCTGCGGGCGAAGTACACGACGCGCGAGGACGGCTCGTACTGCGTGCGCACGGTCGCGCCGCTCGGCTACGCGATCCCGATGGACGGCCCGGTCGGCGAGCTGGTGGCGGCCACGGAGATCAGCCACTTCCGGCCCGCACACGTGCACTTCCTCCTCGACGTGCCGGGCTACGAGACGCTCATCACGCACCTGTTCCAGGAGGGCGCGGAGTACCTGGACAGCGACGTCGTGTTCGGCACGAAGGAGGAGCTCGTCGTCGCGTTCGAGCCGCGGGAGCCGGGCCCCACCCCGGACGGCGGCGCCATCGACGGCCCGTGGCTCTCGGCGGAGTACGACTTCGTGCTCCAACGCCGCGGCACCTGAGCCGCTCCGGCCCGCCGAAAATGTCGGTGGGTGCTCCTAGCCTTCGCGGTGTCCGGACGACCGGGCCGGAGGCAAGGGAGGAGACCCACGATGGTCATCGACTGTGAGAGTTGCGCGGTCCGCTTCTCCGCGTGCGGTGAGTGCGTGGTCGGTGTGTTGCTCGGGATGCCGCCCGGCGCGCCCACCGTGTCACTCGACGCACCAGAGCGGCAGGCGCTCGATGTCCTCGCCGAGCAGGGGCTCGTACCCCGGTTGCGGCTGGTGGCAACCCGTCCTGCGGAGCCACCCCACGATGGGCACGGAGCGGAGCAAGACCGTGACGCGGGGTGACATAACGGCGTTTCACAACGCGGTTGAGTGGGGTCCCGGTTCCAGAAGGTGATCGTTGTCGTCCGGCGCGCCGAGGCCACCCGGAGTTGGACGCCGGTCTCGGCTCTCCGTAATCTCCCCGCGACCTTGCGATAGGTCAGTCGGCCGATCTTCGGCTGGCGTCGCAAGGCCGCCGCGCGTCTGTCCGTTCGGTTCGACCTTGCAGCACCGGGCGATGCGCGGCGACACGGGAAGGAGACGGTTGCCGCGTGGTGTCGCTCCGGCGTACCTCGGACGGACGCAGCTTGGCGAGGCGTCCCCTCCGTGCCCTGCTCGGTGTTCTCTGCGCGGTGTTGACCGCGTTCGGTGGACTGCTGGTCGGCGCGGGCTCCGCCGCGGCCGATCCGCCGCCCGAGATCCCGCTCCCGGTGGTGCCGGGTGTGCCGCAGCTCCCCGGACTTCCCGGCGTGCCACCGCCCGGCCAGCCCGCCGCGCCCGCCCCGGCGCCCGCGCCCGGCGGCGCCGCCCCGGCGCCCGCGGTGGCGCCCCCGCCGACGGCCGCCCCCACCAACGCCGCCGACGCGCAGACCCAGCTCGACCAGGTCCAGCGGGACGCCGAAGTCCTCACCGAGCAGTGGCACGCCGCGAGCGACGAGGTCGACGCCCGCAAGCAGGAGGTCAGCAGGCTCCAGGCGGCCGTCGGCCCGGCACAGGCGCTCGCCGCGGCCGCCCGGGCGGACGAGGAGTCCTACCGCAAGCAGGTCGACGTCGTCACGATGGCCACCTTCGAGAGCGGCAACCTCGACCAGCTCGACGCCCTGCTCGCCGCGCGCTCCCCGCAGGACTTCCTCGACCAGATGTCGGCCCTCGAGACGATCTCGTCCGAGTACCGCACCGTGCTCACCACGTTGATCAGCAAGGTGGGGGAGGCCGATCGGGCGCAGACCGACGCCGCGGCCGCGGTGGCGCGCGCCCAGGCCGCGGTCGCCGAGGCCGCCGCGGCCGAGCAGCAGCTCGGTGCCCGCAAGCGCGACGCCGACGCCCGCATCGCCACCGCCGAGCGCCTGCTGCGCGCGCTCAGCCCGGCCGAGCGCCGCGACCGCAACGGCCCCACCGTGTCCGCACCCCCGATCACGGGCGCCGGTATCGGCGTGGCCGCCCTGCGCGCCGCGGCCAGCCAGCTGGGCAAGCCGTATCGGTGGGGCGCGGAGGGCCCGGGCAGCTACGACTGCTCCGGCCTCACGTCGTGGGCCTTCGCTCACGCCGGTGTCACGCTCCCGCGTTCGAGCAGCCAGCAGGCGCTCGTCGGCACGCCGGTGTCGTGGAACGAGATGCAGCCGGGTGACCTCGTCTTCTACTACCGGCCGGTCAGCCACGTCGGCATCTACGCGGGCGACGGGAAGTTCATCAACGCGCCCCAGTCCGGCGACGTCGTGCGCTACCAGAACGTCTCCCGCGCGGCCTTCTCCGGCGCCCGGCGCCTCTGATCCCACCCAGGCCACGTCCGCTCGCCAGAGGTCCGGCGGCCGATCCCGCGTGGTCGGCCGCCCTCGACATGGCGGTCGGTCGGGCAGCCGCTAGCGTCCGGACGTGGCCCGCACCCTGCTCGTCACGAACGACTTCCCGCCGCGCACGGGCGGCATCCAGCGCTACCTGCTGGAGCTGGCCACCCGGCTCCCGCACGCCGAGCTCGTGGTCTACGCGCCCGCCTGGCCCGGCGCGGCCGCGTTCGACGCGCGCCTGCCGTTCCCGGTGTACCGGCACCCGACCTCGCTGATGGTGCCCGAGCCGACCGTCCTGCGCAGGGTCGTCCGGGTCGCGCGGGCGCACGCGGTCGACACCGTGTGGTTCGGCGCCGCCGCCCCGCTGGCGCTGCTCGGGCCGTGGCTGCGGCGCGCCGCCGCCGTCGAGCGGACGCTGGCCAGCAGCCACGGCCACGAGGTCGGCTGGTCGATGCTGCCCGGCGCCCGGCAGGCGTTGCGCCACATCGGACGGCACACCGACGTCGTCACCACCATCTCCCGCTACACCCGCGGGCGGGTGGCCGCCGCGTTCGGGCCCACGGCCGCACTGGAACCCCTCCCGCCGGGCATCGACGCCGACCGGTTCCGGCCCGACCCGGCCGCCCGCGCCGAGGTGCGTCGCCTGCACGCGCTCGGCGACGCGCCCGTCATCACCTGCGTTTCCCGGCTCGTCGCGCGCAAGGGCCAGGACGTGCTGATCCGCGCGCTGCCGTCGGTCCGGGCCCGGGTGCCCGGTACCCGGCTCCTGCTGGTGGGCGCCGGGCCCGTCGCGGCACGGCTGCGCGCGCTGGCCGCGGCGCACGGGGTCGCCGACGCGGTCGTGTTCACCGGCGCGGTCGCCGAGCCCGACCTGGCCGCCTACCACGCCGCGGGCGACGTCTTCGCCCTGCCGTGCCGCACCCGTGGGCTGGGGCTGGACGTCGAGGGGCTGGGCATCGCACTGCTGGAGGCGGCCGCGTCGGGGCTTCCGGTGGTGGCGGGGCGCTCCGGCGGCGCGCCGGAGGCCGTGCGGGAGGGGCGCAGCGGGCACGTCGTCGACGGCCGGGACGTGCCCGCGCTGGTCGACGTCCTCGTCGGGCTGCTCGGCGATCCGGCGCGCGCCGCCGCGATGGGGGCGGCCGGGCGCGCGTGGATGCGGGCGGAGTGGGGCTGGCCCGCGCGGGCGGCCCGGCTGTCGGCGCTGCTGGGCACCGCCCAGGTGGCTCAGGCGGGCTGTTTGCGGCCCGCGTAGATGCCCGCGATGTCGTCGGCGTACTTGTCCACGACCACCGCCCGCTTCACCTTCATCGTGGGCGTGATCTCGCCGCCGGACTCGGAGAAGTCCACCGGCAGGATGCGGAACTCGCGGATCTGCTCGGCCCTCGACACCGCGAGGTTGGCGTCGGCCACGGCCTCCCCGATCGCGGCCCGCAGGTCGGGATCGTCCACCAGGTCCGCGAGCGCCGTGCCCTTGTCCTTCCCGGCGCGCTCCAGCCAGCCGGGGAGGGCGTCGCCGTCGACCGTCACCAGGGCCGCGATGAACGGCTTGCCGTCGCCGACGACGATGCACTGGCTCACCAGCGGGTGCGCCCGCAGCCGGTCCTCCAGCACGGCGGGGGCGACGTTCTTGCCGCCCGCGGTGACGATCAGCTCCTTCTTGCGGCCGGTGATCGTGAGGAAGCCCGCGTCGTCGAGCTCGCCGATGTCGCCGGTGTGGAACCAGCCGTCGGTGAGCGCCTCGGCGGTGGCGGTGTCGTTCTTCCAGTAGCCGCGGAACACGTTCGGGCCCTTGATGAGGATCTCGCCGTCCTCCGCGATGCGCACGGAGTGCCCGGGCACCGGCCGCCCGACGCTGCCGATGCGCTGGGCGTCGAGCGTGTTGACGGTGATGCCCGCGGACGTCTCGGTGAGCCCGTAGCCCTCCAGCACGGGCAGGCCCGCGCCGCGGAAGAAGTGGCCGAGGCGGTCGCCGAGCGGCGCGCTGCCCGACACGGCCGCGACGACCCGGCCCCCGACGGCCGCGCGGAGCTTGGCGAGCACCAAGCGGTCGAAGAGCGCGTGCTTGAGGCGCAGCACGATCCCGGGGCCGCCGGTGTCGCGGGCGCGGCTCCAGGCGATGGCGGTGTCGGCCGCGAGGTCGAAGACCTTGCCCTTGCCCTCGTCGTGCGCCCGTTGGCACGCGGAGTTGTAGACCTTCTCGAACACCCGCGGCACGGCGAGCAGGAACGTCGGGCGGAACACCTTGAGGTCGCCGACCAGGTCGGAGACGTCCGCGGTGTGCCCGATGACCGTGCCCGTGTAGGTGGCGCCGCACTGGATCGCCTTGCCGAACACGTGCGCGAGCGGCAGGAACAGCAGCACCGACCCGCCCGCGTTGAGCAGCTGCGGGAAGAGCTCCGCGACCGAGCGCACCTCCGTCTGCATGTTGCGGTGGGTGAGCGCGCAGCCCTTGGGGCGGCCGGTGGTGCCCGAGGTGTAGATCAGCGTGGCGAGGTCGTCGGCGCGCACGGCCCGGCGGCGCTCCAGCACAGCCTCCTCCGGCACGTCGGCGCCGCGCGTGACGAGCCGCTCGACCGCCCCGGGCTCGTCGCCCTCGGGTGCGATCCGCCACACCTTGAGCTCGACGGCCGCGTCGCGCGCCTGCTCGACGAGCGCGGCGTGCTTGGCCGTCTCCACGACGGCCGCGACCGCGCCCGAGTCGGAGAGGATCCAGCGGATCTGCTCGGCCGAGGACGTCTCGTAGATCGGCACGGTGGCCGCGCCGACGGCGAGGATCGCGTAGTCGACGAGCGTCCACTCGTAGCGGGTGCGGGAGAGCAGCGCCACGCGGTCGCCCGGCTCGACGCCCGCGGCGATCAGCCCGCGCGCCACCGCGGTGACCTCGGCCGCGAACGCCCCCGCGGTGACGTCGCTCCAGCGCCGGTCGGGGCCGCGGCGGCGGTAGGCGAGGGCGGACGCGTCGCGCGCGGCGTTGGCGAACACCGCGTCCACGAGGGTCTCGTCATCGGCGACGCGCAGGGTGGCGGGCACGCTGTACTCACGCACGTGGCCAACCTACCGCCGAGGCCGTGTCCCGTGGGTCAAGATCGACGGGGGATTGCGGCCCGGGTGTGGTACGACATCGCGCGTGCCGTCGGTCGACGTGGTGGACGAGACGTTCGTCGTCGTGCCCCCGGAGGTCCTCGCCGCCGAGTTCGCGACGCCCGACCGGTGGCGCGCGCTGTGGCCGGACCTCGACCTCGAGGTGATCACCGACCGGGGCGCGGCGGGCTTCCGCTGGACGGTCACCGGCGCCCTCGTGGGCAGTATGGAGGTGTGGCTGGAGCCGGTGCTGGACGGCACCGTCCTGCACTACTTCCTGCGCGCCGAACCGCCTGGCCCACGGCCCGCGCGGTGGGCGGCGGTGGAGGCGCAGCGACGGCAGCGGGCGGCCAAGGCGATCGCGCTGGCCTGCAAGGACCGGCTCGAAGCGGGTCGGGCGGCGGGGGAGCCGCCCGCCCGGTAGCATCCGGAGATCATGCGTGTGCACGTGGTCTCGGACGTGCACGGCCACGCCGAGGCGCTGGCCAGGGCGGGTGAAGGGGCGGACGCGCTGGTCGTGCTCGGCGACCTCGTCGATTTCGTCGACTACGTCGACCCAGCGCGCGGCATCCTCGGCCGGGTGTTCGGGGTCGACATCAGCGCCCGGTTCGGGCAGCTGCGCGCCTCGGGCAAGCCGGGGGAGATGCGCGCCTTCATCCGGGAGGCGTGGTCGCGCTTCCCCGATCCCGCCTCGGTCGTCGACGAGGCCGTCCGGGAGCAGTACACGGCGCTGTTCGCCGCGATGACGACGCCCACGTACGCCATCCCGGGCAACGTCGACGCCGCCGCGCTCTGGCCCGAGTTCGCCCGGCCGGGCGTGTGCCAGCCCGACGGCCGGGTCGTCACCATCGGCGGTCTGCGCTTCGGGTTCGTCGGCGGCATCCCGTTGCCCCCGGGCATGACGCCGTTCCGCGGCGGCGCGTGGACGCCGCACGTCCTGACGACCGAGGACCACACCGCCGCCGTCGAGCGGCTCGGCGAGCTCGACGTCCTGTGCAGCCACGCCCCGCCCGCCGTGCCCGAACTGGCCTACGACGTGGTCTCGCGGCGTTCGGAGGCGCCCTCGGCGGCGCTGCTCGCCCGCATCCGCCGCGACCGGCCCCGGGCGGCCCTCTTCGGGCACGTCCACCAGCCCCTCGCCCAGCGTTGTCGGGTGGGCCGCACCGAGTGCGTGAACGTCGGCCACTTCCGCCAGACGGCCACGCCGTACGTCTTGCGCTGGTGACCGCCGGTAACCTCCCCGGCATGGCCGAAGCGACGTCCTCCTCGATCACCATCGCCGCCCCGCCGGAGCGGGTGATGGCGGTGATCGCCGACTTCGCCGCATACCCCGAGTGGGCCGAACAGATCAACGCGGTCGAGGTGCTCGCCCCGGGCTCCGCGGGCCGTGCCGAGCGGGTGCGCTTCACGATGGACGCGGGTGCCATCAAGGACTCGTACACGTTGGACTACACGTGGGCGCCCGACGGCCGGTCGGTCAGCTGGACCCTGGTCAAGGGGCAGATCCAGAAGGCCCAGGACGGCTCGTACGCGCTCGCAGGCAGGGGCGACTCCACGACGGTCACGTACTCGCTCGCCGTCGACCTCAACATCCCGATGATCGGCATGCTCCGCCGCAAGGCCGAGAAGGTGATCATCGATACGGCGCTCAAGGGGCTGAAGCGCCGGGTGGAGGCACTCAGCAAGTAGCCTCCCTCCGTGCGGGTCGTGCTGTTCACGGGGAAGGGTGGCGTCGGCAAGACGACGCTCGCGGCGGCCACGGCCGCCCGCCTCGCCCGTTCGGGACGCAAGGCGCTGGTCGTCTCGACCGACCCCGCGCACTCCCTCGGCGACGCGCTCGACGCCGAGCTCGACGGTGAGCCCACCGAGCTGGAGCCCGGGCTGTACGCCGCCCACATCGACACCCATGCCCTGCTCGACGATGCGTGGGGGCCGCTCCAGCAGCACCTGCGCACGGTGCTCGCCGGGGCGGGCGTCGACGAGCTGGTGGCCGACGAGCTGACCGTGCTCCCCGGCGTCGAGGACCTGCTCGCGCTCGCGGAAGTGCGGCGCGCCGCCGAGTCGGGGCCGTGGGAGGTCGTCGTCGTGGACTGCGGGCCCACCGCGGAAACCCTGCGGCTGCTCGGGCTGCCCGAGGCGGTGGCGGGCTACGTCGAGCGGCTCTTCCCGGCGCACCGGCGGGCGGTGCGCGGGCTGCTGGCGGGCCTGTCCGGCGGCGGGCGGGGCGCCGCGGCGGGCTGGGACGCTACGATCGAGGCCCTCGACGGCCTGGCCGAGCAGCTCGCGGGCCTCCGCGCGATGCTCGCCGACCACGCCCGCACCTCGATCCGGCTCGTCCTCACCCCGGAACGGGTGGTCGCGGCCGAGACCCGGCGCACGCTCACCGCGTTGGCGCTGCACGGGCTGCGGGTCGACGGGATCGTCGTCAACCGGGTGGTGCCGGGGCCGCCGCCGTCGCTGCGCGGGCCCGCGGCGCGGTGGCTGCGCGAGCGCCACACCGAGCAGCAGGCCGTGCTCGGCGAGCTGGCCGGGCTGGGCGGGGTGCCGCTGTCCACCGTCGACCACACCGCGGCCGAGCCGACCGGCGTCGCCGCATTGCTGCAGGTGGCCGACAACCTCTACGGCCGCACCGACCCGGCGGCCGCGGGCTCGGCCGGGCCGCGGCAGCTGCGGGTGCGGCGCACGCGGGGCGAGGGCACGTCGGCGGACTCGGAGTTCGAGCTGGCGATCGCGCTGCCGGGTGCGGCCAGCGGGCCGCTCGAGCTCGCCCGCGTCGGCGATGAGTTGGTGGTCGCCGTCGGCGGGGTGCGGCGGCTGGTGGCGTTGCCGTCGGTGCTGCGGCGGTGCGCGGTCACCGCGGCCCGGCTGGAGGGCGACGACCTGTGCGTCACCTTCGCCCCCGACCCGGCGGTCTGGACCCGATGACGGCCCCGGGGTGCGACGCGCATGCAGGCGCGCCGGCCGAGCTGCGCGCGCTCGCGCGCACGGCGCTGGACCGGGTCGAGCCCGTGCTGGACCGGCTGCGCATCGAGCCGCCCACGCCGGTGTCGGCCGAGACCTGCGCGGTGTGCCCGCTGTGCGCGCTGATGGCCGTGCTGCGCGGCGAGCGTCCCGAGCTCGTGCAGCGGCTGGCCGAGCACCTGGGCGGGCTCGTCACGCTACTGCGATCGGCGCTGGACGAACCCGCCGAGCCCCCGCCGCCGGAACGCACGGCGTCGGGCAGCCCGAAGGTCGTGCAACGGATCCCGGTCGAACGCCCGAACGTCCGCGCCGGTGGTGGGCGGTGACGCTCACCGTCGGCGTCGACGTCGGCGGCACCAGCGTGCGGGCGGGCGTCGTCAACGGCGACGGCACGGTGCTCGACACCGCCCGCACCCCGACCCCGCCCAGCGAGGCCGCGCTGGAGACGGCCGTCGCGGGTGTCGTGAGCACGCTCGCGGGCCGGCACCGGATCGCGGCCGTCGGGCTCGCGCTGGCCGGGTTCATCACGCCTGACCGGCGGGTCGTCCGGTTCGCGCCGCACCTGTCGTGGCGCGACGCCCCGGTGGCCGACCGGCTCGGCAACCGCATCGGGCTGCCCGTCGTGGTCGAGCACGACGCCAACGCCGCAGCGCTCGCCGAGCGCTACTTCGGCGCGGCGTCGGGCGCGGCGACCGCGGTGTTCGTCGCGCTCGGCACCGGGATCGGCTCGGCGCTGCTGCTCGACGGCGTCCTCTACCGGGGCGCGTTCGGCGTGGCCCCGGAGCTGGGGCACCTGCAGATGGTGCCGGACGGGCGGCCGTGTCCGTGCGGGAAGACCGGCTGCTGGGAGCGCTACTGCTCGGGCACGGCGCTGGCCGCGACCGCGGTCGAGCTGATGGCGCGCGATCCGGGGCAGTCGCCGTTGCTGTCGCGGCTGGCGGCGGGCGATCCCCGCCGGGTGACCGGCCAGGGTGTGGCGGCGGCGGCGCGGGAAGGCGATCCGGTCGCGTGCGCGGCGATGGAGGACCTCGCGCGGTGGCTGGGGGTGGGGCTGGCGCTGGTCGCCGACGTCTTCGACCCCGAGCTCGTGGTGATCGGCGGCGGGGTCTCGGAGTCGGCGCCGCTGTTCCTGGACGAGGCGCGCGAGCACTACGCATCGCTGCTCACCGGCGCCGGGCGGCGGCCGCTGGCGCGCATCCGCACGGCGCAGCTGGGTGGAGCGGCGGCGGTGGTGGGGGCGGCGCAGCTCGCGCGCGACCTGGTGACCGGCGCGACCCGCGGCGGGGCGCCGTCGGGGCTCCGGCGCACGCCGCGAGTGGGGAAGTAAGGGACGCGACGGGCGGGCGTCGGCTGCACCGGAGGGCGACCGTGCGCAGCGGAGGCGATCCGGCGGAGGCGCGGGACGGGACGCAGTCGGGCGGCGGGTGGCCTCAGAGGACGGCGCCGCCGTCGGGGTCGTCGGGGTCGTCGAGGTAGAGCGGCGGGGGCACGTCGTCGGGGTCGGGCCAGAGGCGCAGCACCAGCCAACCCAGCCCGGCGGCGATCGCGACGAGCCCGAGCGGGAGGCCGTACACCTGCGGCACCCCCACCCAGCCGGGGAACGTCACGAGCACGAGACCCAACAGGATGAGCGTGAGCCCGACCAGGATCGGCGGCCCCATCCGGGGGAGCGGCGGCGGCTCCGGCGGCACGAAGTGCTCGTCGGCGTTCGGGTCGGCGGCGGCCCCGGCCCGGGCGGGTTGGCGCTCGCCGTTCGCGGCTCCGCGCTCGGCGGCGTCCTCGGCGTGCGGGTGGGGGCCGGGCGAACCGGGGTCGGCGTTGGCCTGGTCGGGCTCGGCGAGGCCGCGGTCGGCACGGCTGGCATCGGCGTGGCCGAAGTAGGTATGGCCGAAGTCGGCGCTGCCGGTATCGATGCGGTCGGCATCGGCGCTGCTGGCATCGGCGCTGCCGGGATCAGGGTGGCTGGGGTCGGGGTGGCCAAGGTCGGCGTGTTCGGGGTCGGCGCGACTCGCATCGGTGCGACCGGGGTCGGCGCGAGCCGCGTCGCCGCGGCGGTGGGCGGTATCGGTGTGGGGGTCGGACGGAGGGCGCCGCGCGGTGTCGGACCGGCCACCGGCCGCGTCGTCGGTGTCGGAGCGGCGTCCAACAGTTCCGTCGCTGCCGGATCCGCCAAGGCCGACATCGGTGCCGGATACGTCATCGGCGGCGTTGCCGCCGTACCGGCCCCCAGCGTCGTCGGATCGGCTGCCGGCGGGGTCATCGGCGGCGTCGTCGTACTCGGCGGCGTCGTCGGCGCGGGCGTCGGTGCCCACGCCGGTGCGGGCGTCGGCCGCCGGCTCGTCGAGGTGCGGGTCGTCGGGCCACTGGGGGACGTTGCCCTCGGCCCGCCACGCCGCGACGATCGCGTCGAAGCTGCTCGAGTCGGGTTCGCGGGTCACGCGGCCCTCCTGTCCGCGCCGGCGGGAGACCTCAGCCGGTCTCCACCATCCTGGCACGGCCCGGCCCGTTGTCGCTGCGGCGCGGCTCTCCGTAGGCTGACGGCGTCGAGCCGGAAGGGGCACGCCGAGGTGCTGTATTGGTGGTCCAAGTTCGTGCTCGTCGGCCCGCTGCTGCGACTGCTCTGCAGGCCGACGATCGAGGGCGTCGAGCACGTCCCGGAGCACGGTGGCGCGATCCTCGCCAGCAACCACCTCGCCGTCGTCGACTCGTTCGTCCTGCCGTTGCTCGTGTCGCGGCGCATCACCTTCCTCGCCAAGGCCGAGTACTTCACCCAACCGGGGTTCGTCGGGCGCCTGAAGAAGGTCTTCTTCACCGGGGTCGGGCAGGTGCCGATCGACCGGTCGAGCGGGTCGGCCGCGCACGCGACGCTGGCCACGGCGGTGCGCATCCTGCGCGAGGGCAGGCTGCTGGGCATTTACCCGGAAGGCACCCGCTCGCCCGACGGGCGGCTGTACAAGGGCAAGACCGGCGTGGCTCGCATGGCGCTCGAGGCCGGAGTGCCGGTGATACCGGTCGCGATGATCGGCACCGACCGCGTCAACCCGATCGGCTCGCGGATGTGGCGCCCCCGCAAGGTGCAGATCAAGATCGGCGAGCCGCTGGATTTCTCCCGCTACCACGGCATGGCGGGCGACCGGTTCATCGAGCGCTCGATGACCGACGAGATCATGTACGCGTTGATGGAGCTCACCGGCCAGACCTACGTCGACATGTACGCGGCGTCGGTGAAGGAGCGCGCCGCCGCGCTGGCCGCCGCCCCGCCGCCGGAGAAGCGCGCGAGCTGACCGGTTGCACCGGAGGAGTCGCACCGTGTAATGAGGACGGTGCGGAGCGCGATGGTTGAGGTGTGCTCCCCAGCATCGAGCAGACCGAGCCTGCCCGCACCGTGATCGTGCCGCGCGTGGAGTCGCCCGCCGCCCGCGGTTCCCTGCGTCTCCTGCTCACGTGGGTCGCCTTCGGCGTCGTCGCCGTGGTGGTGGTCGTGGGCACCACCCTGTGGTCGGTCACGCTGCGCTCGGCAGCCAGCCGTGCCGCGCCCGAGCCCGCGGGGATCGACACGGCAGGGGCGCAGGCCGCAGCGTCGCTCGTCGCGCTGCCCACCACCCCTGCAGCACCGGCGACCACCGCAGCGGCCGTCCGCAGCCCGGCGCCGCGCCCACGGGTGGTGGCCCCGCCGCCGCCCGCTCCCGTGCCGCATTCGGTCCCGGCGCTGCTGCCGACGGATCCCGCACCGTCGATCCGGCCCGACCCGGTGGGCTGTGCCGAACCGCCCTGCGCCGAGTCGAGCGCGCCGCCGTCGTCGTCCACGAGGAACGCGGCGGCCGCTACGAAGGTCACTGTGGCGGAGGACTGAGAACGCAGCCACCACGCGGCCTGCTCGCGACGCGGGATAGCCTCGGTTCCCGTGCGCTTCTTCTACGACTGCGAGTTCATCGAGGACGGGACGACCATCGACCTGGTCTCCATCGGCGTGGTCGGCGAGGACGGACGTGAGTTCTACGCGGTGTCGACCGAGTTCGACGGCGGGCGGGCCGGGGCCTGGGTACGGGCCAACGTGCTGCCGAAGCTGCCGTCACCCGCCGATCCGGCCTGGCGGTCGCGCGATCGGCTGCGGGCCGACCTGCTGGCGTTCCTGACCGGCGCACCCGGAGACGTCGAGCTGTGGGCGTGGATCGCCGCGTACGATCACGTCGCGCTGTGCCAGCTCTGGGGTGCGATGCCCGCGTTGCCGCGTGCGTTGCCGCGGTTCACGCGTGAGCTGCGGCAACGCTGGGAGGACGCGGGGAAGCCGCCGCTCCCGCCGCCCACCGCGGACGCCCACGACGCGCTCGCGGACGCCCGGTTGAACCGGCTGCGGTGGGAGGCGATCGAAGCGGCGGCTCGGGTTCGGTGACGTCCGGGGTTAGGTGAAGATGCTGACGCCGCCCGGGCCGACCAGCAGGCCGACGATGATCAAGACGATGCCCCAGAGCAGCTCCCGCCGGAACAGCGCCACAATTCCGGCCACTACGAGGATCACTGCGAGAATCCACAACAGAAATGCCATGGCCAGCGGGTACCCGGCGCTGAC
>DATAOO010000031.1:0-5072 GCA_036265695.1 Pseudonocardia sp.
GCCGACCGAGTGCGCGGCCTCCGACAGCATGGCCGCGCTGCCGGTGAGCAGCCCCGCCACGAGCTTCGCCACGCCGACCGCCAGGTTCGCGCCCATCGCGAGCAGCACGGTGAGCGTGCTCTCACCACCGGATTTCGCCACAAAAGACGGTGTACCCGCTATCGGCGTCGCCCCACCACGCTGAATCCATGCGCATGGGTGGTGGGCGAGCCCCGCACCCATGATCTGGTCACCCCGGGATTGTCGCCGCACCGCGGAGGGCCGAGAGGTATTTTCCGCCCTTCCTGTCGCTCTTGTGGGTGAGCCGTGCCGTGCGAGCGAGGGGCGGGCGTGGGCGAACACAGCGAACGGACGAACATCCGCATCAGCGCGGCCGACCGCGCGGCGGTGCACGCGCACGTCGCGGCGCTCAAGGCGAAGGTGCGGGCCGAAGCCCCGCCGGAGCAGCGGGAAGAGGCGACGGAGCTGGTCGACGAGCTGGAGAACGCGATCGTCGCCGAGGTGCCCGGCGTGCGCCGGATGGCCTTCATCCGCGACTGGTTCAGCGCGCACGTGCCGAGGCTGGCGGGCGCGGTGAGCGAGCTGGTGCTGAGCCCCCTCGTCGGCAAGATCGTGGGCGCGGCGGGCGACCTCGCCGCCACCGAGTTCCGCAACACCTTCGGCGCGTGAGGCCGCGTCGGGCGCAGTTCAGCGATCAGTTGACAACAAGATCCTGAGAGGGGTAGGTATTTCGGTCCTTCGTCACCCATCCTTGTCGCTAGAGACGCGCCTTCGAGCGGAGGGTAGCCATGGCGCAGCGGGGAGCGGGAGAGATCCGCGCCGACGTCACCATCACGGGTGATGACGTCGGCCAGCTGGCGCACGGCCGCAACACCCTCCGGATGCGGGCCGACCGCGTACGGGGCAACGCCGTCACCGTCCGGCCGCCCGCCGCGCCCGACGTCCTCGTGCGCCCGGTCCGGCTGCTGCCCGCCCGTCCGACGCCGGTCTTCGGCCGCGAGGACGAGACCGAGCAGGTGCTCGCCGAGCTGGCCGCGTACGGGTCGGTCGCGCTGCAGGCGCCGCCCGGCATGGGCGCGACCACGGTGCTGCACCACGTCGCCCACGACCCCGCCCTCGCCGCGCACTACGGCGGCGTCGTGTGCCTCTCGGCCCGCGACCAGACGCGCGACGACCTCCTCCAGGCCCTCTTCACCGCCTTCTGCACGGCCGACGTGCCGATGCGCCCCACCCTCGAACAGCTGCGCGAGCTCCTGCGTCCGGTGCGGGCCGCGGTGCTGATCGACGACGTCGAGCTGTCCGCCGCCGACGTCGCGGAACTCCAGTACCTGCTCCCGAACTGCGGTTTCGTGCTGGCGGGCCGCAACGTCGGCGGCGTGATGCGCACGGTGCCGCTCTCCGGGCTCACCGTCGACGCGGCGGGGGAGCTGCTCGCGCACGTCGTCGGCGAGCCGGTGGAGCGCAGCGTGGTCTACGCGCTGTGGGGTGTCAGCCGCGGTGTGCCCGCCGAGCTCGTCCAGCTCGGCGTCGGCGCGAGCACGCAACCCACCGCCGAGTTCGTGGCCGCGGCCCTGAGCGATGAGCCGCCCCCGTTCACGGTCGACTCCCCGCAGGACCGGCGGCTGTTGGGGCTGCTCGGCGCGGTGCCCGGCGTCGAGCTCTCCACGCAGCAGCTGACGACCGCCTCCGGCCTGCCCGACGTCGCCGAGCGCATGCGCCGGTGGGTCGGCTGCGGGCTGGTGGCGGCGTCGGAGAGCGGCACCTACCGTTTCGTGGGCGGCGAGCTCGACCCGGTCGCGTGGGGCCTGCCGCAACGCCGCGCTGAGCTGGTGGCGGCGTTCGCGACCTGGGCCCGGCGACATCCGCACGCCGAGCTCGTCGCGGGCGGGTCCGCCGAGCCGTTCCGGGTGCTGCAGGAGGTGGCCCACGGCCAGCAGTCCTGGCGCGCGGTGTTGGCCATCGGCGCGGTGCTCGAGAGCGCGTACGCCGTCGCGGGCCGCTGGGACGCCTGGCACGCCTGCCTGCTGGCCACCCTGGAGGCCGCGCGGGCCCTCGGCGACCAGGCCGCGGAGGCCACGGCCCTGCACCAGCTCGGCACGGGCGCGCTCGCCCGCGGCGACCTGGCGGGCGCGTACGACCTGCTCACAGGAGCGCTCGGCATCCGCGTGGCGCTGGGCCACACGGCGGCCGCCGCGGTCACCCGGCAGAACCTGGCGACGATCACCGCCGCCCCCGTGAGCCGCCGGTTCGCCGTCGCGCTCGGGCGCATCCCGACGCCGGTGAAGGCGGTCGCGGTGCTGCTCCCGTTGCTCGGCTCGCTGGCGTTCGTCGGGCTGGCGCAAGCCGGGTCGACGGCGTCCGTGCGGCTGGACCCGCAGCGGCTCGCGTTCCTCGACCAGACCGTCGACCGGGCCAGCGCACCGCAGGTCCTCCGGCTCACCAACGACGGCCCGGGCACGCTGCACGTCGACAACGTCGCGGTCGGCGGGGGCAACCACGGCGCGTTCACGCTCGTCGACACGAGCTGCGTCGGCGAGGTCCCCGCAGGCGGCGGGTGCACCTCGACGGTCGTGTTCACGCCCGCGACGCCGGGCGAGCAGCGGGCCAGCCTCTCCTGGCGCATCCGGGAGATCCCGGGCGGCCTCACCGCTTCGATCGTCGGCACGGGCGTGGCCGCGCCGCCCCCGGTGCCGGTGGCCGTGAACCCCTCCGTGCTCGCGTTCAACGCGCAGGCCCAGGGCACGCCCAGCGCGCCGCAGCAGGTCCGCGTCGTCGCCGGATCCACGCCGCTGGCGCTCAAGGCGGCCGCGGCGCAGGGCGACTTCCGGGTCGACGGCGACGGCTGCGCGGGCGTCGTGCTCGCCCCCCGTACCGAGTGCGCGGTGGCCGTGCGGTTCACCCCGAGCGCTGTGGGCGAGCGCACCTCGCAGCTCACGGTGGCCGACACCGAGGGCAAACCGGCGGCCAGCGTGGCGCTGCGCGGCACCGGCGAAGCGCCGTTCCTCCCCGACCTGGCGGTGACGCCCGCGGCGATCGCCTTCGGCGGCCAGAACGTCGGCACCACGTCGTCGGCGCGCCGCGTCACGCTCACCAACCGGGGCAACGCGGCGGCGGACCTGGGTGCCCCGACGGTCTCGGGCGCCCGCGGCTTCGCCGTCAGCGACAGCTGCCCCGCCGCGCTCGACCCGGGCCGGACGTGCACGGCGACCGTCACCTTCGCGCCGTCCACCGCCGGGCCGCGCAGCGCGCAGTTCCGGATCGGCACGGTGTCGGTCGTGCTGAACGGTGAGGGTGTGGCCCCGCCACCGCCGCCCCCGCCGCCCGCTCCGAAGCTCGTGGCGGTGCCGGGCATCACCGGCGACCAGCTCGCCGACGCCCAGCGCGCGGTCGAGGCGGCGGGCCTGCGGGTGGGCGCGGTCACGCGCCGTGCGGGCCCCGAGGTGGACGGCACGGTCGTCGGGCAGAGCCCGGCGGTCGGCGCCGAACTGCAGTGGGGCGGAGCGGTCGACCTCGTCGTCTCGACCGGCGTGGTGCAGGTCGCCGTGCCGTCGGTCGCAGGCACGTCGCTCGCGGCGGCCCGCACGGCGATCACCGACGCGAGGCTGCTGGTCGGCCGGGTCACGGAGCAGTCGAGCGACTCCGTCGCGAAGGGTGTGGTGATCAGCAGCGACCCCGCCGCAGGCGCGAAGGTGAACCCGGGCGCGTCGGTGGGGCTCGTGGTGTCGAGCGGGGCCGTGGCGGAGCCGGTGCTCGTGCCCGGGGTGGCGGGCAGGCCGCTCGCAGCCGCCCGGGCGATGATCGCCGACGCGAAGCTGGTGGTCGGGCCGGTCACGGAGCAGCCGAGTGACACGGTGGCCAAGGGCGCGGTGATCGGCAGCACGCCTGCCCAGGGCGCGCAGGTGACGCCGGGCGCCTCGGTCGGACTGGTCGTGTCGAGCGGGCCCGCCGCGCCGCCGCCGGACGTGCGGGTGGCGGTGCCGTCGCTGGCGGGCACGTCGCTGGCGCAGGCGCGGTCGGCGATCACCGGCGCGAAGCTGGCGGTCGGCAAGGTGACGGAGCAGCCGAGCGACACGGTGGCCAAGGGCGTGGTGATCAGCAGTTCGCCCGCCGCGGGCGCGAAGGTGGAGTCCGGCGCGTCGGTGGGGCTGGTCGTGTCGAGCGGGAAGGCGCCCGAGGTGCAGCCGGTGGCGAAGCCGGTCGTCGTGCCGGGTGTCGCGGGCAGCTCGGTGGCGGCCGCCCGCGCGAAGATCACCGACGCGGGTCTGGTCGTCGGCCGGGTGCAGATGCGGGCGAGCGACACCGTGGCCGAGGGCGTGGTGATCGGCAGCTCGCCCGGCGCGGGTGCGGAGGTCGCGGCGAACACCCGGGTCGGGCTCCTCGTGTCGAGCGGCCCCGCCCAGGCGGCCGTGCCTGCGCCGCCTGCGCCGAAGCCGCCCGCTGTGCCTGTGGTGAAGCCGCCTGCTGTCGTGAAGCCGCCTGCGGTGGCGAAGCCGCCGGTGGTGTCGAAGGCGCCCGCGGTGTCGAAGGCACCCAAAGCGCCGAAGACCCCGGCCGCGCCGGAGCCGCCTGCTGTGCCCGAGGTGGTCGGCCTGACGGTCGCGCAGGCGACGGCCGCGCTGCAGCAGGCCGGTTTGCGGGCCGTCGTCGTCGACACCGACGGCAACCCGGCGACGTCGGGCACGGTGGTGGCCGCGTCGGCACCGAAGGGCAAGCGGGTCACGCTGACCGTGCAGGCGGCGCCGTCGGCCTGACCGCCGGGGTGCAGCGGATGGGGCGGCGGGTCGTTGCCCGCGCGGTCGGCCTCGGTCGCGGAGGCGGGTCAGCGCGCCTCGGGGTCGTGCGGCGAGTGGGCCGGCGGGCTGCTGACCGCGCGCTCCACTTCGGCCACGAAGGCGCGTCAGCGCGTCTCAGGTGGGGCGCGTGCCATTGCGCGCGCTCGACCTCGGTCGCGGAGGCGGGTCAGCGCGCCTCGGGGTCGTGCGGCGAGTGGGCCGGCGGGCTGCTGACCGCGCGCTCCACCTCGGCCACGAGCGCCGCGGCGACGTCCAGCGTGGCGGCCAGCTGCTCGGGCG
>DATAOO010000032.1:0-4179 GCA_036265695.1 Pseudonocardia sp.
GAGCGGCGGCGCGCCCCCGCGGTGAGTCGCACGTTTCACCGCGGTGAGTCGTGCGTTCCACCGCGGTGAGTCGTGCGTTCCACCGCGGTGAGTCGGGAAATTCGCCACGGTGAGTCGGCATCTTGCCGCGGTAGGTCGGGCATCCTGCCGCGGTGAGTCGCACGTTCACCGCGGTGAGTCGGGCGTCTCGCCTTCGTGGCCGGTGGCCGGTCGCTGGTGGCCGGTGGCGGTGGCCGGTGCGCGGTGGGCCGGGGCGGTGGCCGTCAGCGTCAGGCGGCGAGGAAGCGCGTGACGGCGGCGTGGGCGTAGCTCGAGCTCTCCACCGGGTCGTGGCCCGCGCCGGGGACCTCCACGTACTCCAGCCGCGCGTGGCCGGGCCTGCGCAGGTGGTGGCGCAGCGCGCGGGACTGGCTCACCGGCACGGTCGGGTCCTCGTCGCCGTGGACGACGAGCAGCGGGCCGTGGATGCGGCGCGCCACCGCGAGGACGTCGGCCCCGCCGCGGCCGCCGAGCCGCTCGACCGCCGCGCGCATCGTCGGGGACGCCTCGGCGTGCAGCCGGTCGCCCGACAGGAACGGCGCCACCGCCACGCACCCCGACCACAGGTCGGGGCGGTGCCCCGCGGACAGGAGCGCCAGGTAGGCGCCGTAGCTCTCGCCGAACAGGATCGGCGCCCGCGCGCCCGCGGGCCTGCCGCGGTGCAACGCCCGGCCGATGCGGGAGACGTCGATGCGGTCGGGCACGCCCCAGTCGCCGCGGATCGCGTCGGCGTGCGCGGCGCCGTACCCGGTGCTGCCCCGCTGGTTGGGCGCGACGACCGCGCAGCCCGTCGCGGCCAGCCGCGCCAGCGTGGGCTGCCAGCCCATGTCCCACGCGGCGTCCGGGCCGCCGTGCAGCGCGAGGACCACCCGCTCGGCGGTGCGCCAGTCGCCGTAGACGACCGCCTCGACGTCGCCCATCCGGCACGGGAACCACTCCAGGTGCGCGGGCACGCGCCCGGCGCCGTCGTCGCCCGCGAGGTGCCATTCCTTGCCGACGGTCGCGATCGCGCCCGGGCACACCGGCGAGTTGTAGGGGAACCGCAGCCCGGTCGCCGACCACGCGCCGACGTTGCCGATGATCCCGACGGGCACGTCGACCTCGGCGAGCCGGTCGTCGGCCACGCGGTGTCGCAGCAGGTGGGTGCGCGCGCCCCGGCGGACCTGCAGCGCGACCGCCCCACCGCCGGGCGCCACGGCCAACGGCAGCACCTCGCCCTCGATCGCCTGCAGCGCGGTCGGGTAGGTGATCCGGCCGCCGTGGTAGTACGCCCAGCGGTCGTCGATGCGCAGCACGACCAGGCCGGAGCGCGGGTCGGCGGCCAGCACGCGGCCGGGCAGGAGCGGGGCGACGGTGCCATCGGCGAGGTCGAGGCGCACGGCGCCGTCGTCGCCGGTGAACGCCATGGAGCGGGAGTCGAGCGGGGCTCCGCCGCGCAGCCGACCGGGGTGCTCGCCGATCCGTTCCAGCCACGGCTCGTCGTCGAGGACGCGCCAGATGGTGGTGCGGTCGGGGGTGTCCCAGCTGAGCGCGAGCGCGGTGCGGCCGGGCGACGCGACGAGCCGGAACCCGGTGGCGCCGATGGTCCGCAACCGCTGTTCGACGGCGCCCGCGGCGAGGCGGACGAGGTCGTGGCCGTCGTCGGTGGGCCGGGCCAACAGCGCCGCGCGCCGGGCCAGCGGCAGGAGCTGGGTGGCCCCGTGGGCGGTCGACAGCAGCTGCGGTCGGGGCGGGCCGGTGAAGTCCCAGACCTCGGCGCGGTCGGCGGCCAGGCAGGCCGCGAGCGCGCCGTCCGCGGAGAAGCGGGTGCGGAAACGAGAGGACCCCTGCATCTCACGAGGATGGCGATCGGCCCACCGCCCCCACCATCGCCGCGGGGTGAGACGCGACCGACCGCGGTGACAGGGAAACCTAACCCTCAGGTGACGGTCACCGTCCGGTCGTCGGTGAGCACGGGCCTGCCCGCGCCGTCGGACGGGTCGTCCTCGCTGATCCGCACGGTGTAGCGGCCGGGCGGGAGGTCGAGGGAGAACCGGAAGGGCGCGAAGGTCTGGCCCTCGGCGGTCGAGGTGACGCCCGTGCGCACGGTCGTCGAGCCGGACAGCACGGTCCAATGCAGGGTGGCCTCGAACACCGCGGCCTCGCCGGTGACGGTGACCGGCGACGCCGCGCTCGTGCCGTCGGCGGGGGCGTCGATCTGGACGAGGGAGCGCAGGGCGTAGGGGTCGCCGCGCGGTATCGGGGGGCCGGTGGGGACGCCGTCGTGGAGCAGCCGGACCGGCGTCGTCTGGCCGAGGGCGCCCTGCACGGTGAAGACGAGCTGCTGGGCGGCGAGCTCGGAGGGCGGGGCGGCGGTGAGGTCGACGGTGATCGCGTCCGGGGTGCTCGCGACCGGGCCGCGGAGGGTGGTGCCCGCGGGCCAGGGGTTGCGGTAGTCGGGGTCGGTGCCGGTCGGACGGGCGAGCATCGCGCGCACGGCCGCGGTCGCGGGGTCGGCGGCGGGGAGGCGGTGGAACTCGCGTTGGAGGCGGGGGCCTGCGGCGGTCTCCGCGACGTAGTAGACGGGGAGGGCGCGCTCGCCCGCGGCGGCCGAGGTGGGTGCGGGGGTGGGGCTGGTCGCGCCCGCCCGGCCGACCGGGTCGGCGGCCTGCGCACAACCCGTCACGGTTGCGGCGACGAGCGCCACCGCGACGGCCCAACGGCCCAGCTGCGTCATGCGGGCATGATTGCCGACCGGGTGCGTGCGGTGGTCGATCTCGCCCCCAACGTGTGACAGTGCCCGCATGCCGCTGTTCTCCTTCGAGGGCCACGCCCCGACCGTGCACCCGACCGCGTTCATCGCCCCCACCGCGACCCTGGTCGGCGACGTGCGCGTCGAGGCCGACGCGTCAATCTGGTACAACGCCGTGCTCCGCGCCGACTTCGGCCCGATCGTCGTCCGCGCGGGCGCGAACGTCCAGGACGGGTGCGTGCTGCACGGCGGCGATGACCCGGTCACCGAGGTCGGCGCGGGCGCGACCATCGGGCACCTGTGCGTCGTGCACGGGTGCGTGATCGGCGAGGAGGCGCTGATCGGCAACGGGTCGACCGTGCAGGACGGCGCCCGCATCGGCGCGCGCTGCCTGATCGGGGCCGGTTCGACGGTGCCGCCGAACGCCGTGGTGCCCGACGGCACCCTGGTGCTCGGCGGCGTGGCGCGGGCGAAGGGCCCGCTCACGGACTCGGCGCGGTGGTGGGTGGAGGGCAACCCGCAGACCTACCGCGACCTGGCCCAACGCCACAAGAAGGGCGTGTCCCCCGCCTGACCCGAGTCGGGGTCAGCCCGCCGTGCCGCTCACCACGGGGCCGGGCGCGCCTGCGGGAGGCGTGGTGGTGGGGGTGGCCGAGCGGGTGGGGCTCGCGGTGGCCGACGGCGACGGCGTGGCCGAGCGCGTGGCGCGTTCCTTCGTCGACCGCGCCTTGGCCGTCGTCGTCGGGGCGGCCGTGGGGCTGTCGGCGCCTGCCGACGACGGCTCGAGGACCCCGCCCACCGACGTGCCCGGCGTGCCCGCGATGCTCGAGCCCTTCGCGAACTCGACGCCCGTCACGACCAGCATCCCCAGCAGGAAGACCATCGCGGTGACGCCCACCCACCGCGCCCACGGCTTGGGCGCCGGGGGCTCCGGCCGCTCCTCGACGTCGACGCCGCCCGCGTTGAGCCGGGCCCTGATCCGGTCGCGGGTGGTGTTGAGCGAGCGCTCGTAGAGCGACGTCGCGAGGGTGCTCGCCACCGATCCGATCGCCGCTCCGGCGACGGTGCCCGCGACACCGAAGAACGAGCCGATCACCGCGCTCGTGACGGCAGCGCCCGCACCTGCGAGCAACTTGTTGACGGACAGGTCAGCGGCTGGGGGCTGGGACATGGCTCCGGGTCGAGGTCGACGACAGCGTTCACCCTGTCTAGCGACTCGATCTCCTGCACCGTTCCAGTTGATCAGTTCCGAGTGAGCGCACTCACGACGGGTGATAATCGGCGGTACGAGACGACGGGGAGGTGGACGAGAGTGGACCGCTGGCGCACCTTCGTCGCGATCGGCGACAGCTTCACCGAAGGCCTCGACGACTGGCGCCCCGACGGCACACCGCGCGGCTGGGCCGACC
>DATAOO010000033.1:0-2470 GCA_036265695.1 Pseudonocardia sp.
TGACGCCGTCCCGGTCCTGCACGTCGGCACCCGCGACCACGAGCGCGACCGTCTGTCCGGTCAGCAACCCGCGGACCGCGGCGGGCCCCACCCGGGAGGCGAACTCGTCGGCCGCCCGATCCCGCGCGGCCAACGTGTCCCGCTCCGCGGACAGCCGGGTCACCTGCACACCCAGGTCGTCCCGCTGGCTCGACACGGCCGACAGCACCCGGTCCGAAACCCCGCTCGCCCCGAGCACCACTCCCACCGCCAGCGCCAGGAACACCGCGGCAATCGACACCACGTGATAGCGCAGAGAGATCACCGCACACCGCCCCGGACCAGCTCGACGACGGCCGACGCGCCCTGCTGCACCCACGCCAGCACCCCGTCACCCGCCGCCGACACCAGCAGCGCGGCGACGACCGCTGTCGCAGCCGCGACCAGCAGGAGCGCCACGAGCCAGCCCGAGATCCGGTTGCGGTACAGCGCGGCGACCACCCGCGCGTCGACGACCGTCCCCCCGGTCTGCAGGCGGGTCAGGAACGTGGAGGCGTTGCTCCCCGAGCGCCCGCGGTCCAGGAACTCGGCCATGGACGCCGACAGCCCGACAGTGATGATCATGCATGCTCCGTGGTGGTGGGCCAACAGCAGCGCCAGGTCCTCCGCATTGGCCGAGCTCAGGAATGTGACCGCGCCGGCACCGAGGTCCTGCACGCGGTGCAGACCGGGTGCGTGGCCGTCCGTGAAGGCCGGGACGACGACGTCCGCGCCGCAGGTCAGCGCCTCCTCCGACACCTCGGCGGGGTTGCCGACGATGAGGTCGGGCCGGTGGCCCGCGGCGAGCAGCGCGTCGGCGCCCGCACCGACCCCGATCAGCCGCGGCCGATGCTCCCGGACGAACCTCCGCAACCGGGCCAGATCGGCCACATGGTCATAGCCCGCGGCGACGACGAGCACCTGGCGGTCGGCCAGGTCCACCTGCACGTCGGGAACCCCGACGCCGTCGAGGAGCATCCCGCGCTCCCGCCGCATGAACTCGATCGTGTTAGCCGCGAACGCCTCCAGCTGGTGGGCCAGCCCCGACTTGGCCTCGACGAGCGCGTCGGCCACCGAGTCCGCGCTCTGCGCGACACCCTCGGCGAGCACCTGCTCCCCCGCGTAGAGCACCCCCTCGTGGAGCCGCACCCGGATGCCGTCCTTGACCGCGTGCAGCACTTCGGCACCGACCGCGTCGACCAGCGGGATCCCGGCGTCGACGAGGATCTGCGGCCCCAGGTTGGGGAAGCGCCCGGAGATCGAGGGAGCGGCGTTGACGACCGCCCCGACCTCCGCGGCGACCAACGCGTCGGCGGTCGCCCGATCGAGATCCACCTGATCGAGCACCGCGACGTCGCCCGGCCGCAACCGCCGCAGCAACGCTCCGGTATGCCGGTCGACCCGCGCGACACCACTGACCCCCGGCAGCTCGGACCGAGTGCGATGCAACAGTCCGGAGAGCTTCACGCACGCACTATGACAGCCAGGGCCACGAGCGCCCGGCAAGGCACGCCGAAGCTCACCGAGCGTGACCGCGGCATAGGCCAGCAGCATGAACGGCACGGTGTTGGCCAGCACGGCAACGACCGCTGCGTGGCCCCAGGTGACCCGCTCGCGGGGCAGCGGGTGCGCCACAGCACACAGATCACCAGCAGCGTCAGCGCCCCGAGTGCGCACCGCCCGAACGCGACCCCCGGGCGGCGCGACGCCCGCCTCCAGCGCGATCTTGATCAGCGCGAAGCTGGAGCCCCAGACGGCCGAGAGCAGCACGAAGCCAGGCAGCCAGGCCAGGGACGATCGAGCGTGCGAGCGAGTCATCGGCACAGCGTTAGCGTTGGGCCGGGACCGGCGCCGTACCCCGGTGGTTCCGCCGACCGGCCCGGCCGCCGGGGTCCCGTCGACGGCGGTCCGCGTGGGCGCCGGGGCCACATGGGCCCAGGTCGTGACGGCCGCCGCGGCGCCCGGTCTGGCGCCGCTATGCGCGTCGTCGACCTCGGTGGGCGTCGCCGGCTACACCCTCGGCGGGCGATGGGCCCGCTCGGCCGCCGCCACGGCTTCGCCGCGGACCACGTGCACCGGCTGCGGCTGGTCACCGCGGACGGGCGACCACGAGATCGACGCCGACCGCGCCCCCGAGCTGTTCTGGCGCTGCGCGGTGCCGGCGCGCGCGGCTTCGGCGTCGTCACCGAGCTGGAGTTGGCGCTGTTCCCGATCGCCTGTACGGGGGCGGACTGTTCCTGCCCGGCTCCGCCGCCGCGGAGCTGCTGCACCTGTGGCGGCAATGGGCACCGATGCTGCCCGACGAGGCCGGCACGTCGGTGGCGCTGCTGCGGCCGCCCACGACGCGGGTGATTGGCGCGCTGGCGCCCTGGTCCCTGGGCGGGGCGCTGCCGAACTTCGCGGGCGCGGACCCGCCCGGGGCACTCTGGTCGCGCGCCGACCGAGCGCGGCT
>DATAOO010000034.1:0-20174 GCA_036265695.1 Pseudonocardia sp.
CGAGCTCGACCGCGCCCGGCAGGACGCCGCGGCCGCCCGGGTGCTGGCCACCGGCGCCGATCGCGACGTCAGCGACGTGCGCAGCCAACTACGCGCCCAGCGCGGCCTCCTGCAGGCCCTGCGCGACACCCAGGTGGAGCACGGCGACCGGTTGGATCGGCTGGAGCGCCGGATGACGGCCGTCGAGCTCCGACTCGGCGCCCTCGAAGACCGCATCGCCGGGATGGACGGGCGGCTCACCGGCCGGATCGACTCCCTGGAGACCGAGATGCGGGCGGGGTTCGCCACGATGAGCGCTGGGATGGCGCACATCGTCACGCTGCTGGAGCGCGACTCCGACGACTGAGCCGACCGGCGAGGCGCGCCCCTCAGTTCGCGGGTGGCGGCGAGGCGCGCTGGTCCGCGGGTCGCGGCGAGGCGCGGTCAGTGATCCGCGGACCGCCGCCCGCGGCCATGCGGGATCATGGCCGGGTGACCTGGTCCGCCCCGCTCGCCCCCGGGCCCGTGCACGGCGTGGTGGCCGTGCCGGGCTCGAAGTCCGTCACCAACCGCGCGCTGCTGCTGGCCGCCCTCTCCGGCGGCCCGGCGAGCGTCAGCGGCGCGCCCGCCTCGCGCGACACCGCGCTGATGGTCGGCGCCCTGCGCGCCCTCGGCGTGCCCGTCGACGTCGACGGCGAGCGCATCGCCATCGGCGCCCACGACGGCCTGCGCGGCGGCGGCACCGTCGACTGCGGGCTCGCGGGCACCGTGATGCGGTTCGTGCCGCCCGCCGCCGCGCTCGCCGACGGCCCCGTCGCGTTCGACGGCGACGCCCGCGCCCGCGAGCGCCCGATGGGCACCGTGCTCGACGCCCTGCGCGCGCTGGGCGCCCGCGTCGACGGCGACACCCTGCCGTTCACCCTGCACGGCAGCGGCGGCATCCCCGGCGGTGACGTGGTGATCGACGCCTCGGCGTCGTCCCAGTTCGTGTCGGGCCTGCTGCTCTCCGGCGCCCGCTACGACAAGGGCGTCACGGTGCACCATGACGGCAAGCCGGTGCCCTCGCTCCCCCACATCGACATGTCCGTGGCCATGCTCCGGGAGGCGGGCGTCGACGTCGACGACGCCGAGCCCAACACCTGGCGCGTCGCGCCGGGGGCGATCCGGGCCCGCGACTGGGCCGTCGAGCCCGATCTCTCCAACGCCGCCGTGTTCCTGGGTGCGGCCGCCGTGACCGGCGGGAAGGTCACGGTCGCTGGCTGGCCCGCGGCGTCGACCCAGCCCGGCACCGAGATCCTGGCGGTGCTGGCCGAGATGGGGTGCGCCGTCGAGCCGGGTGCGCAGGGCATGACCGTCACCGGGCCCGCGGCGCTGTCCGGTGTGGACGTCGATCTGCACGACGCCAGCGAGCTCACCCCCACCGTCGCCGCGCTGGCCGCGCTGGCCACGGGCCCGTCCCGGATCCGCGGCGTGGCCCACATCCGCGGCCACGAGACCGACCGGCTCGCCGCGCTCGTCGCCGAGATCAGCACGCTGGGCGGCGACGTCGTCGAGACCCGGGACGGCCTGGAGATCCGCCCCGCCGCCCTGCACGGCGGCCCCTGGCGGGCCTACGCCGACCACCGCATGGCCACGGCGGGCGCGCTGATCGGGCTCGCGGTGGCGGGCGTCGAGGTCGACGACGTCGACTGCACGGCCAAGACCATCCCCGACTTCCCGGCGCGGTGGGCGGATCTCGTGCACCCATGAGCGAGCTTGCGAGCGAACCATCGACACAGCGCCCGCGCGAAGCGCCGACCGAGCCCGGGGGATGGAGGCCTGCGGAGCTTGCGGAGCAGGCCGGGGTGGGTGGATGCAGCCGGGGAGAGCGATGAGCGCCCGGGAGTACGACGAGTCCGACGTCCGCGTGCGGCCCGGGCGTGGCACGCGACCCCGCACCAAGCGCCGCCCCGACCACGCCGACGCCGAGGAGGGGATGGTCACGGTCGTGGACCGGGGCCGCTGGACCTGCGCGCCCGACGGCGACCCGACCCGGCCGCCGGTCACCGCGATGCGGGCCCGCGAGCTGGGCCGCACCCCGATCGTCGTCGGCGATCGGGTGGGGCTCGTCGGCGACCTCTCCGGCGCGCCGGACACCCTTGCCCGCATCGTGCGCGTCGAGGAGCGCACCACCGTGCTGCGCCGCACCGCCGACGACACCGACCCCGTCGAACGGTTGGTGGTGGCCAACGCCGAGCAGCTCGTGATCGTCACGGCCGTCGCCGACCCGGTGCCGCGCGCGGGCTTCGTCGACCGGTGCCTGGTCGCGGCGTACGCGGGCGGGCTCGCGCCGGTGTTGTGCCTCACGAAGGCCGACCTCGGCGACCCCGAGCCGTTCGCCGCCGCCTACCGCGAGCTGGAGCTGCCGGTCATCGTCACCCGTCGCGACCGGCCGCCGGACGCGCTCGCCGACCTGCTGCGCGGACGCGTGTCGGCGCTCGTCGGACACTCCGGCGTGGGCAAGTCCACGCTGGTCAACAAGCTCCTGCCGGACGCGGCGCGGGCCACAGGCGTGGTGTCGGCCGTCGGGAAGGGCCGCCACACGACGGTCGCGGCCATCGCTCTCCCGCTCCCCGACGGGCGCGGCTGGGTGGTCGACACCCCCGGTGTGCGGTCGTTCGGGCTGGCCCACGTCACCCCGGACGCCGTGCCCGCCGCCTTCGACGACCTCGCGGCCGCGATCGAGGACTGCCCCCGCGGCTGCGGCCACCTCGGGCCGCCCGCCGACCCGGAATGCGCCCTCGACGTGCTCGTCGCCGAGGGCAAGCTGCGCCCGGCCCGGCTCGCGGCGCTGCGTCGCGTCTTGGTCGCGCTCGCCTGAGCCGCGTGGCATCCTGCCCGGCAGGGCGTCCGGGGGGAAGCCCGCGGGGGAGAAGGAAGGACCATGACCGAGGGAACGACCTCGCCCGAGGGGGGCGGGCGCCGTCTGCGCATCGGCACGGCCGAGCGCAACGCGGCGATGAAGGCGCTCGACGCACACCTGGAGGCCGGGCGGCTCGGGGTGGAGGAGTACGGCGAGCGGTCGGCCAAGGCGGCCGGGGCGACCACCGCGGACGAGCTGGACGAGCTGTTCGCCGACCTGCCGGAGCCGCACCCGGTGCTGCCCGGCAGCGGCGGCCTGCCCGCGCCGGTCGCGGCGGCGGCTCCCGCCGTTCCCGACGAGGGCACGGTGGCGCAGCGACCGAGCGGCTTCCTCGACGTCGCCGCGCCGCGGATCATGGCGGTGATGCCGTTCGTGGCGCTCGCGCTGTTCTTCACCATCGGGGGCTGGTGGTGGTTCCTGCTCATCCCCGCGGCCGGGGCGGTGCTCTACGGCGGCAGGCGCGGGCACGGCGACTGGCACGGCGACCGCCGCGCCCGGCGCGACCGCCGTTAGAGGGCCGCGGCGAGCTGCGACACCGGCTCGGCCAGCGCGTCGAGCTGCGTGGCGAGACGGCGCCGTTCGGCGTCCGGCACGGTGGAGTAGTCGGCGTAGCCCTGGCCGCGCCGGTAGGTGTCGAGCACGGCGGTGACGGCGGCGAAGCGCGCGTCGAGCGTCGTGATGAGGCCGGGGTCCCGGACACCGGTCCGGAGCGCCGTGTAGGCGGTACGAGCGGCGCCGACGGCGGTGGCGAGGTCGTCGAGGTCGGTGTGGGCCCAGCGTTCCTCGTTGCCGGTGACCATGGTGACCATGCACGCGGTGAGCCAGTCGTTGGCCATCGTGGCGACGTCGCCGGGCCGGAATCCGGCGCGGCCGACCACCTGCCGCAGCGCCATGGCGTCGAGGTCCAGCGCGTTCGCGTAGCCGACCATGCCCGCGAGCGAGCCGTCGCCCCACAGCGCCTTCTCGATGCGGTGGAAGCCGGTGAAGCGGGCGTCACCGGTGTCGGTGCGGCCGTCGATGCGCACGTCGATGTCCTCGGCGAGCGGTTCGAGGGCCACGTAGCGCCGGTGTGCGGGCTGGTAGGCGGCCTTGGCCGCGGCCACGTCGCCCGCCCGCACGGCGTCGGTGAGCGTGCGCGTCGCGCTCTGGAACGCGGCGGCCTCGGCGAGGACGGCGGCCCGGTACGGCTCGACGGCCGCCGGGGGTGGCGGCGGCGCGGGCGTCGGCGCCGAGCAGCCCGCCCCGAGCACCGCCAGCACGGCGACGAGCACCGGGAGAGCGCGACAGGCGGGCACACCCCGAGTATCCCCACCGCCGCGGGGCGGTCGCGGCCCGGCGTCGAGATCGACGTGAGCGGGGTTCCGACGGGGCGAAACCCCGCTCACGTCGATGTCACGCGCCCGCGGGCGGCACCAGGGTCGCCATCCGGCCCGCCAGCGCGGCGCGGGAGCGCACGCCGAGCTTGGCGTACACCCGCGTGAGGTGGTACTCGATCGTCTTGGGGCTGCAGAAGAGCGTGCACGCCGCCTGCCGGTTGGTCGCGCCCGCCGCGATCTCCTGCGCCACCCGCATCTCCTGCACGGTGAGCCCGCCGGTGGGGTCGCGGTCGGCCTGCCCGCGCTGCCCGGTGAGCTCACTCTCCGCGGCGGCCAGCCAGCCCAGCGCGCCGACCCGCGCGAATGTCGCCGTCGCGCGCTTCAGCATGTCCTGCGACGCGGCGGGCCTGCGGCGACGGCGCAGCGCCGACCCGGCGATGAGCTGGGCGCGGGCCTCCTCGATCGGCGTCGGGGCCAACGCGCCCGCGTCCAAGGCGATGAGCAGCTCGTCGACGGCCGACTCGCCCTCCACGAGCACACGGGCCCGGGCCACCACGGCGCGGTGCCAGTCGTCGGGTGCGGCGGGCAGGGTGGCCACCCAGCCCTGCAGGGCCTGCTCGGCCTGCTCGGCCTGCCCGGCGCGGGCCAGCGCCTCGATCCAGTCCGGCTGCCAGGGGATCGCGCGCACGCCCGCGAACTCGATCGCGCCTGCGATCGCGGCCACCGGGGTGAGGGCCTCGACGGCCTCGGCGACCCGGCCGGTGGAGAGCAGCAGGTGGCCTTGGGCGTGCATGCCCCAGACCCGCGGGCCGGGCTCGCCCAGCCGGTCGCCGAGCGCGATGCCCGCGTCGCGGTGGGCGAGGCAGTCCTGCTCGTTGCCCGCGGCGGCGCAGAGCCGCGCCGCGAAGACGTGCGTCCAGCCGGTGAGGGCGTGGCTGCCGACCTCCTCGGAGACCTCGATCGCGCGGTCGGCGGCGGCGAGGCCGCCGCGGAGGTCGCCCGTCCAGCCGCAGAGCTCGGTGCGGGCCATGAGCAGGTAGGCCACGCTCGCGGGCCGGGCCCGCGCGGCGGAGAGCCAGAGCGTCAGCAGCTCGTCGGCGAGGTCGATCGCCGAGGTCCAGGTGAGCATCTGGGCCGGGGACCCGGCGAGGTCGTCGAGCATCGCGACGAGGCCGCGCCGCACGGCCGAAGCCGTGGGCTCGGCGCCACGGGCCGCGGCGAGCAGCCTGCGCACCCGCGCGACGGCGTCGTCGACGGCGGCTCCCCGGTGCTCCCCCACGACCAGCTCGGACTCGGCCACCAGGCTGAGGGTGGGGAGGAGGACCAGCGTCTCGGCGACGTCGGCCGCCACCCCGGCGTCGTCGACGACGCCCGCCGCGGCCGCTTCGGCAGCGGCTTCGGCGGCCGCGGCGACGGCCCGGGCCCCGGCGGCCGCGGCGGCGGTCGCCGCGAAGGCGGCGCGAGGGGCGGCCGGGATGGGAGCAGCGGGGGCGCCTGCGGTCGGAGCGCCCGCCGCGGGCGCGGCGACGTGCGCGGCGGGTGTGCGGGGGGCGGGGACGGCGACAGGGAGCGCGGTCTCGCGGTCGGTCCGGGAAGCGCCGTCGGCGAGGGGGTGGATCGCCGCGTGCGCGGCGCGGGCGAGGTCGCCGAAGCGGCGGAGCTCGGCCATGTTGCGGGCGCGTAGGGCGGCGACCGCGAGGGTCGCCGACATCTGGCGGGGCGGGAGGTCGTCGGGGATGTGCGCGGCGACGGGCTGACTGTCGAGCGGGGTGTCCCACAGCAGCAGGCGGGCGAGCTGGTGGAAGGCGTCGGCCCGCACGTCGTCGGCGATGCCGTCGGCGTCGAGGAGCTGCTGGAGCCGGTCGCGGGCCTCGGCGTGGTGGCCCGCCGCGACGAGCGCGCGCACGGAGTCGAGCTCGCGGCGGTCGCAGCCCGGCCCGGGCGGGCTGAGGGTGACCGCGAGCGCCCGCATGCCGACGGTCGCCGCCGCCCCGACGCGCCGCTCGGCCGCGGTCGCCGCCGCTTCCACGACCGCCGCCGCGGCCTCGTCCGTGCCGAGCACGGAGAGCCCGAGGTGCCAGGCGTGCCGTTGCGGGTCGCGGCCGCGGGCGGCTTCGGCGAGCGCCGCGTGGGCCTGCCGCACGGCCGCCGGGCCCGCCACCTCCAGCGCGGTCGCCCGGTAGAGCGGGTGGCCGAACTCGACGCTGCCGCTCCCGCCGATGATCAGTCCGGCTTCCTCGGCCGGGACGAGGTCGGCCACGTCCAGCCCGCACACCCGCAACGCGGACGGGGCGATGCGGGCGGCCGCCGAACCCGCCGCCGCGACGACGGTCAGCGCGCTGCGGGTGCCCTCCGGCAACGCGCGGACGAGCCCGGCGAACGTCCGGCGGGCCACCTCCTGCAGCGGCAGGGTGATCGGGAGCGGGCTGGCCCCGGCGAGCGCGTCCACCGGCAGGCGCTCGGCGAGGTGGCTCACGGCGAGCGGGTTGCCGAGCGTCTCGTCGCGGATGCGCGCCACCACACCGGGCGGCGGCGTGACGCCCCTCCGCCCGGCGATCAGCGCGGCGATGTCGGGTTCGGTGAGCCCGCGCAGCTCCAGCGGCTCCCAGGGCCCGGCGATGCGCAGCTCCTCCGTCGGCCGTCGCGTCAGCACCGCGAGCACGCGGTCGGCGAGCAGGCGGCGCAGCGCGAAGCTCAGCGCGCGACCCGACGTCGGGTCGGCCCAGTGCGCGTCGTCCACCACCAGCAGCACCGGCGTGTCCTCGGCGACGGCGGCCAGCAGCGCGAGGGTCGCGGCGGCCAGGAGCAGCCGGTCGGTCGACGCCTCGCCGACGCCGCCCGCCGCGGCCTCCAGCACGTCGCGCTGCTCGGGCAGCAGCCGCGGCGCCCAGCTCCGCAGCGGCCGCAGCACGTCGGTCATCACGGCCAGCGGCAGCTGGGCCTCGCCCTCGACGGGCCGGGCCGCGACGGTCAGCACACCCCGCTCGGCCGCGTGCTCGGTCAGCCACTGCATGAGCAGGGTCTTGCCCGACCCGGCCTCACCCTCGACGACGAGGGTGGCGGCACGGCCGTCGACCGCCCCGTCGAGCGCCGCGGCGAGCGTGTGCTGGATGTCGGCGCGGCCGACGACGTCGTCGGCCGTGCGCGGAAGGGTCAAGGTCACGGGGAGCTCCTCGGGTTCGTCCGGAGACGACGGACCCGCGGCGCTCCCGGTTCAGCCGGAATGCCCGGATGCGCCCAACGGTCGTTCGGCGACGACGGGCGTCACCCGACGTGCTGGATGGCCGGGCCGTCGGCCGATTTGCTCGGGCTCGACCGCATCATGAGGGCCAGCGGGATGCCGAGCGCGGTGATGACCGCCGTGACGATGAAGAGCCCGTGCATGGCTTCCACGAACGCGAGCGTCTGGGTGTGCTGGCTCACCATGTACATGCCCCCGATCTCGCCCGCCTCGCCCGAGCCGAGCGCGGGCATGGCCGTGTCCGGCGAGACGAGCGCGCCTCGGTCGTGGGCGAACTGGGCCCGGGAGCTCGTGACGAGCGAGGTGAGCGCGGCCAGCCCCAGCGCGGCCGACGCCCGTTGCACGACGGTGTTGAACGCGCCCGCGCCGTCGACCATGTCCGGCGGCACCGCCGCGATCCCGCCGGTCATGATCGGCATCATCGCCAGGCCCATCCCGACCGAGCGGATCACGAGCAGCCAGACGATCTGGCCGCTGCTGGTGTCCAGGTTGACGTCGACGAGCAGGTAGGTGCCGATCGCCGTCAACCCCAGCCCGATCGCGGCGGGCCAGCGCGGGCCGAACTTGTCGTAGATCATCCCCGCCGACGGCATGAGCACGCCCATCACGAGCGCCTGGGGCAGCAGGAGCAGGCCCGTGTCGAAGGCGCCGAGCCCGCGGGCCTGCTGGAGCAGCAGCGGGATGTAGAACAGCACGGCGAAGAGGCCGACCGACAGCACGGAGATCAGCAGCAGCGAGTTGGTGTACGCCCAGTGTTTGAACACCCGCACGTCCAGCAACGGGTGGTCGACCTCCAGCTCGATGATCACGAACAGGGCCAGGAAGACCGCGCTGACGGCGAACAGGATGATGATCGGGTAGGAGGTCCAGCCCCAGGTCTGGCCCTCCGTCAGCGCAAGCAGGAGGCTCACCAGGCCGGTGGCGACGGCGCCGAACCCGAGCCAGTCGAACCGGCCCATCGGGCTGGGCCCGAAGTGCGGCAGGAAGAGCACCGCGGCGATCGTGCCGACGATGCCGACCGGCACGTTGATGAGGAAGATCAGCCGCCAGTCGACGTACTCGACGAGGTAGCCGCCGAGGGTGGGCCCGATGGCGGGCGCGACGACGATGCCGAGGCCGTACATGCCCATCGCGGCGCCGAGGCGCTCCGGCGGGACGATGCGGTAGAGGATCGTCAGCGTGACCACGGGCAGGATCCCGCCGGGGATGGCCTGCACCACGCGGAAGGCGACGATGCTCTCGAGGTCCCAGGCCAGCCCGCACAGCGCCGACCCGGCGGCGAAGCCCATGAGGCACCAGATGTAGACGCGGCCGGGTCCGAACCGACCGGCGAACCACGCGCTCACCGGCACCACCACGCCCAACGCCAGCGAGTAGGCGTTCTCCACCCACTGGATCTCCTCGGTGGTGGCGGAGAAGTCGAGCTGCATCGTGGGGATGGCGACGTTGACGATGCTGATGTCGAGGACCGACATGAACATGCCGGTGATCAGGACGGCGAGCGGAACGCCCCAGCCTCCGCTGCTCGCCGGTTTCGGCCGAGCGGGCGCGGCGACCGGGGTGGGCGCGGCGGTGGCGGTCTCGGCGCCAACGTCGATGGCCATGATCCCAGTGTCACACGCCCGGTGGTGCGCCTACGTAATGCTCTGCCAAAGTGCGGGCCGCCGCCTCCGAACTCGTGACGAGCTGGAGCTCGGCGATCTGGCGGCGGAGGTCGAACTCCCCCGCGTCATCCGGGAAGCGGTGCAACATGGACGTCATCCACCACGAGAACCACTGCACGCGCCACACCCGCCGCAGCGCGGTGGCGGTGTAGGCGGCGAGCGGCGCCGCGTCCCCCGCGTACCAGGCGCCGAGCGCGCGCTCGAGCACCTGGACGTCGGCCACGGCCAGGTTGAGGCCCTTGGCCCCGGTCGGCGGCACGGTGTGCGCCGCGTCGCCCACCAGGTACAGCCTGCCCCGCTGCATCGGCTCGGCGACGAACGAGCGGAACTGCAGCACGTCCTTCTTGAAGATCGGCCCGTCCTGCACCTTGACGCCCGCCGGTGCCAGCCGGGCGGCGAACTCGGCCCAGATGCGGTCGTCGGACCAGTCGTCGACGGCGGTGGCCGGGTCGCACTGGAAGTAGAGCCGCTGCACCGTGGGGCTGCGCGTGGAGACCAGCACGAACCCGCGGTCGGAGTGCGCGTAGATCAGCTCGTCGTAGGACGGCGGCGCCTCGGCGAGGATGCCGAACCAGGCGAACGGGTACTGCCGGAAGAAGTCCCGCCGCCCCGTCACCAGCCTGCGGCATTGCGAGTGCGAGCCGTCGGCGCCCACCACGAAGTCGCAGTCAAGCCGCTGGGTTGCGCCGTCGTGGGTGAAGGTGATGGACGGCTCGCCCCCGATGCCGTCGACGGCGACGTCGGCCACCCCGAACCGCAGGTCGCCGCCGTCGGCGAGGCGCTGTGCGATGAGGTCGACCAGCACCTCGTGCTGCGGGTAGACCACCACCGACCGGCCGCCGGACAGCCCCGTGAGGTCGATCCGGTGCAGGCCGCCCTCGAAGGCCAGGTTGATCCCGTGGTGGATCTTGCTCTCGCGGGCCATCCGGGCGCCCACGCCGGCGTCGCGCAGGAGGTCGGCCGTGCCCTGCTCCAGGATGCCCGCGCGGATCGTCTGCTCGATTGCGGCGCGGCTCTGCACGTCGAGAACCACGGACTCGATGCCGCGCAGGTGCAGCAGGTGTGCGAGCAGGAGCCCGGCCGGGCCCGCCCCGACGATCCCCACCTGGGTGCGCACGGGGCGAGCCTATGCGGTGACGCGTTCCTCCATCATCAGGTTCGCGAGGTGGTGCTCCCACCGCGGGCTGCACGTCGTGAAGCACGGCAGCTCCGCGGTGAGGCCGACGTGGCGGAACACGAGCACGGAGCCGCCGCCCGGCCGGGGCCGCACGTCGAACCACAGGCCGGTGCCCGCCCATTCGGCGAAGCTCTCGCTCGAGACGCAGGTCCAGACGACGAGGCCCGCCGGGTCGACGTGCTCCACGCGCATCACGGTGGCGCCGGGCGCGAAGCGGAACGTCAGCTCGCCGCCGGGCTCCGGCGAGCCGGTGACGTCCGGGGTCCACCAGCCCGCGAGGCCGTCGAGCGTGGTGAGGGCGGCGACGACCTCGGCGACCGGCGCGGCCGACGTGACCTGCACGCCGAAGCCCTCCTCGTCCGATCCGCCTGCCTCCAGCATCGTCTTGAGGTCGCCGAGGAGGCGCGGCCAGCCACCCTTGATCATCTCGGCCACCGTGCTGCCTTCCTCGAAGTCGTCGTGCACGACGGTGAGCTTGACCAGGGCGCCGTCGGGCTCGAGGTCGAAGCTCACCCGCGACCGGGGCTCGGCCGCGATCCGCGCCCGCAGCTCCTCGTCGACGCCGACGGCCGCGGCCCACTCCGGGGTGAACGTGTGCCAGGTGTAGGACAGGCGCCGCGGCGGGTCGCTTTCCAAGACGACCTGCTCGGGATCGGCGGTGACGGCGCCCCGGTCGTGCCAGACCATCGGCGAGCCCGGCGCCCAGTCCGTCTCGAAGTAGGTGCGCCAGTAGCGGCGGGTGAACGCGGGCTCGGTGAGCGCCGCCCACAGCCGCTCGGGGGTGGTGCGGATGTAGCTGGTGTGTACGAACGTAGGGCGTGTCACGGTGTCCTCCAGTGCGTTCTTGAGGTCGGCCAGCGCGTGGGCCCTGGCCCGGTCGTAGCGGCTGATCCAGCGGTCGGCCAGCTCGGTGATCGGCGCGGGGTTGAGGTAGTGCCATTTCTCCCGGCCGCGGCGCACGGAGGTCACGAGGTTGGCGGCCTCCAGCACGGCGAGGTGCTTGCTCACGGCCTGTCGCGTCGTGTCCAGGCCCGCGCAGAGCTCGCGCAGGGTCTGCCCGTTGCGGGCGTTGAGCCGGTCGAGCAGCAGCCGCCGTTGCGGGTCAGCGAGGGCCTTGAACACGTCATCCATAGGCAACCTTTCGGTTGCCTGAAGATAGGCAACATCACGGTTGCCTGTCAAGCCCGGCACAATGCCCGCGTGTACCCAGGGGCGGCGTCGTTGGTCCTGTCGCTGGGCCTGCTGCTCGCCGGGATCAGCCTCGTCGCCGATGCGCCCGGGCTCGGCGGGCTCTACTGGGTGCCGCTGGCCACGACGCTGGCCTGGCTCGGCGGGCTGTTCAACGCGTGGGTGCTGCTCGTGGAGATCATGCGCTAGCGGTTGACGAGGTGCGCGATCTCCGAAGGGTCGTACCAGGCCAGCTCGTGGTCCTCCGCCTCGCCGATGAGGAACTCGGCGTCCAGGTCGCCCATGTCGGCGGCGTCGACCACCCCGGAGGCCTGGCGCACGGCGTACTCGGCGTCCTCGTCGTCGATGTGCACCGCCGCGACCTTCTCCAGCGGCACGGAGCCCGCGATCCGCACGGCGCCGTCGTCGAGGTCGGGGCGCAGGGTGACGTCCTCGAGATCGGCCGCGACGACCACGCGCCGCGCGGGGGTGCGTTCCTCGTCGAGGCACAGCTCGACCGCCAGCAGCCGGAGCGACGCGCGCGCCGCCTCGTTCATCGCCGCGTACTCGAGCTCCTCGTCGTCGCCGCTGGTGTAGTGCTCGCGCAGGCGTGGCGTGAGCGCGAAGGCGGTGCCGCCGATCGGGTCCAGCTCACCGCTCTTCACCAGTGTGCGCAGCATCGGCCAGGTCGCCGGTACGTACACCCGCATCGTCATGAGACCGTCTCCCGCAGCTCGTCGAGCGATTCGTGGACCATGCCCGCCAGCACGTCGACGTCCGGCATCGCGTCGCGGTCGCCGTTGAGACCGTAGTAGACGCCGCCGTCGTAACTGGTCAGGCCGATCGCCAACGCCTGCCCCTTGGCCAGCGGCACCACCGGGAACAGCTCCAGCATGCGTGCGCCCGCCGCGTAGAGCGGGAACTGCGGGCCCGGCACGTTCGTGATCACCAGGTTGAAGATGCGCTTGGAGAAGCCGCTGGCCGCGCGGGCGCCGAGCGCGTGCAGCGTGGGCGGCGTGAACCCGCCGATCCGCACGAGCGTGTCGGCGCCGACGTGCTGCGCGCCCGCCGTGCGCTCCCGCATCGAGTGCGTCACCTGGTGCAGCCGCACCACCGGGCTGGGCTCGCCCACCGGCAGGTCCACGAGGAACGACGACACCCGGTTGCCCGAGGAGCCCGTGGCGGTCGAGCTGGGCACGTCGGCCTGCCCGCGCACGGACATGGGCACCATCGCCCGGAGCGACGACGACGAGGTGACGGGCTCGCCGCGCGACAACAGCCAGGAGCGCAACGCCCCCGCCACGACCGAAAGCACCACGTCGTTCACGGTGCACCCGCGCGCGGAGCGGATCTTGCGGTAGTCCTCGAGCTGGGTGCGGGCGATGGCGTACCGGCGCTGGGTGGAGATCGGCACGTTGAGCGGGGTGTCCGGGGCGGTGCCGCGGCTGGCCGTGCGGGCCATGGAGAGCACGTGGCCCGCGATCTTGCCGACCGTGGCGACCGCGTCGCCCGCGGCGGCGCGCACGTTGTCGACCACCTCGCCGGGCCGGGCGATCGCCTCGGACACCGCGCCGCAGATCAGCTCGAGGTCGGTGGGCTCGTTGCGCGGCATCCACAGCTCCTCGGTGGCCACGCGGGGCTCCGCGGAGACGTCGAGGATGACCTGGCCGATGTCGATCGCGCTGATGCCGTCGACCATCGCCTGGTGGGTCTTGGTGAGCACGGCCGTGCGGCCGCGGGCGAGGCCCTCGACGAGGTACATCTCCCACAGCGGGCGGGCGTGGTCGAGCGGCCGCGACATCAGCCGGGCCACCAGCTCGGTGAGCTGCTCGTCGGAGCCCGGCTTCGGCAGGGCGGAGCGGCGCACGTGGTAGGCGACGTCGAACTCGGGGTCGTCGACCCAGACCGGGCGGGCGAGGTTGCCGGGCACGTGCCGGACCTTCTGCCGGTAGCGCGGCACCAGCGCGATGCGCTGCTCGATGAGCTCCACGAGCCGGTCGTAGTCGAAGCCCGCCTTCGGACGCTTGAAGATCGACACCGCGCCGACGTGCATCGGCGTGCTCGCTTCCTCCAGGTAGAGGAAGGAGGCGTCGAGGGCGGAGAGCCGGGGCGGCATAGGTCGATCCTAGGCTGGGGCGGTGGCGCCGCCCCGCTCTCCCAAAGACACCTTCATCACGGTCTACGGACGCATGCCCGTGCTGGAGGCGCTGGACGACGCCGCGCTGCGGGTGGACAAGGTGATCCTCGCGGACCACCTGCGTGGCGAGCCGGTGCGGGCGATCCTGTCCGCCGCACGCTCGCGCGGGGTGCCCGTGGAGCGGGCCAGCGCGCACCGGGTGAAGGTGCTGGCGGGCAACGGGCGGCACGACCAGGGCGTGCTGGCCGACGTCATCGCGCCGCGGATGGAGCCGGTCGGCGAGTTCCTTTCGCGTATCGGTTCGGCGGCGGCCCGGGTGCTGGTGCTGGACCGGCTCACCAACCCGGCGAACGTCGGCATGATCCTGCGCAGCGCCACCGCGGCCGGGCTCGACGGCGTGCTCCTCCCCCGCCGCGGGCTGCCCGCCATCGACCCGCTGGTGGTCAAGGCGTCGGCCGGGGTGGCGTTCCGGGCGCCGGTGCTGCGGGCGGCGACCGTGGAGGAGGGCTGCGGGGCGCTGGTCGAGGCCGGGTTTGCGGTCTACGGGCTCGACGCGGGCGGCTCGTCGCTGCTCACGGCCGAGTTGCCCGCCCGGGTCGCGCTGGTGCTGGGGAACGAGACCAACGGCCTGTCCGCATCGGTGCGGCCGCTCCTGGCCGGGCTGCTGGCGATCCCCATGCACGCCGGGGTGGAGTCGCTGGGCGTGGCGAGCGCTGGGGCGGTGGCCGCCTTCGAACTGGCCCGCCGCCCGTAGCCCCCACCGGCGAGGGTGAGTCGTACATTTCACTGCGCGAGTTGGCCGTTCGGCCGGGCCGAGCCGGCCGTTACACCAGGCGAGTCTCCATTTCCGGGACGGCGAGTCTCCATTTCCGGGACGGCGAGTCGTCGTTCTCGTGACGGCGAGTCTCCGTTTTCGGGACGGGGAGTCTGCGTTTCGTGGTCGGCGTCGGCGGCGGGAGGCGGGCGGGCGCGGCCGCGGCGGGGCGCAGGCGGCGGATGCCTCAGGCCGAGGTCAGCGCCCGCGAGTGGGTGCGGCGGCGGGACGCAGGCGGGCGGGACGCGGGCGGGCGCGACGCTGGAACGCGGCGGCGGATGCGTCAGGCCGCGGCGGCGGGCGCACGCGGCGGGATGCGACGGCGGGATGCGACGGCGGGACGCGGGCGGCGGGACGCGGGCGGCGGGACGCGGGCGGCGGGGGCGTCAGAGGCAGCGATCGGAGGGGGGATCGGCTTACGCTGCGGGGATGGTCCAGCGTCGCCTGCCCCGGCCCTCCGAGCTCGCCCCGCTGCTGCGGCCCGCCCCGTTCATCCGGGACGCCACCGCCCGGCGCCTGCGGCGCGCCGCCTCCGTGGCGGACATACGGCTGATCGCCCGGCGGCGCACCCCGCGCGCGGTGTTCGACTACTGCGACGGCGCCGCCGACGGCGAGCAGTCGCTCCGCCGCGCCCGGGAGGCGTTCGCGCGGGTCGAGTTCCGCCCGTCGGTCCTGCACGACGTGTCGACGATCGACACCAGCCGCGACATCCTCGGCAAGCGCGCCGCGCTCCCGTTCGCGTTCGCCCCCACCGGCTTCACCCGGATGATGCAGACCGAGGGCGAGCGCGCGGTGGCGTCGGTCGCGCAGGAGATCGGCGTGCCCCACACCCTGTCCACGATGGGCACCACGACCATCGAGGACCTCGCCGCCTCCGCCCCCGACGCCCGGCTGTGGTTCCAGCTCTACCTCTGGCGCGACCGGTCGTTCGGCAAGGACCTCGTCCAGCGCGCCGCCGCGGCGGGCTACGACACCCTCATGCTCACCGTCGACACCCCGTCCGGCGGGGCGCGCCTCCGCGACGTCCGCAACGGCCTCGCGATCCCGCCCGCCCTCACGCTCAAGACGTTCGTCGACGGCGCACTGCACCCCAACTGGTGGTTCGACCTGCTCACCACCGAACCGCTCACCTTCGCGACGCTCGCGGCGGGTGGCACCCCGGAAGAGATGATCAACCGGGTGTTCGACCCCGCGCTGACCATGGCCGACGTCGAATGGCTGCGCGACACCTGGCCCGGCAAGCTCGTGATCAAGGGCGTGCAGAGCGTCGACGACGCGCTCCGCGTGGTCGACGCGGGCGCCGACGGCGTGCTGCTCTCCAACCACGGCGGCCGCCAGCTCGACCGGGCGCCCGTGCCGTTGGAGCTGGTCGAGCCCACCGTCCAGGCGTTGGGCGGACGGGCGGAGGTGCTCGTCGACACCGGCGTCATGAACGGCGGCGACATCGTCGCGGCCGTCGCGCTCGGCGCCTCCGCCGCGCTCGTCGGCCGGGCCTACCTCTACGGGCTGATGGCGGGCGGCCGCGCGGGCGTGGCGAAGGTCGCGGAGATCCTGCGCGCCGACGTCGTCCGCACGATGCAGCTGCTGGGCGTGACCAAGGTGGACGAGCTCGGCCCGCAGCACGTCCGGCTGCGCTAAGACCCGAACAGCACGTCCAGCTCCTCGACGGTCGTGGCCGCGTCGAGGTGGCGCACCACGACCGCCCCGGCGGAGCGGGCGCCGCGGAGGTTGGCCGGGTGGTCGTCGACGACCACGCACTCGGCCGGGGTCAGCCCCAGCTGCGCGGCCGCCCGCCGGAACACCTCCGGGTCGGGCTTGCGCACGCCCAGCGCCGGGCCCAGCACGACCGCGTCGAACAGCGCCGCCACGGCGGCGGGCACCTCGCGGGCGTCGCTCACCAGTGCCGTCGCGATGCCCGCGGCACGCGCCCGGCGCACGGCGGCGGCGAGCTCGGGGCCGTCGGTGAGGACGCCGCCGTAGTCCATGAGCAAGCCGCGCAACGCCACCGCGTCACCCTAGGCCGAGCCCCGAGGGCCACCGGCTTGGAGCCCGGCAAACGTTCGATCTCTTACGGTTTGGCGTCGACGTAGACCGATCGCGACCGCCGGCCGCCCGCCGGGCGAGACGCTCGGCGCGTGACCCCACCCCGCCTGTGCCCCCTCCGCTACGAGCCGACGCCCGGCGTTCGGGCCGTCGCCGTGCCGCGCGTCGTCGAGCCACCGGCGCCGTTCGTGCCGCCACCGGTGGACACCGCGGGCGTGCGGCGCTCGGTCGGCACCACCCTGCGGCTCGCCGTCGAGGTGTTCGACGGCAAGCGGCCGCCCGAGCAGCTCGCGAGCCGCCTCGACCCGGGCACGCTCGGGCGGTGGCGCGCGGCGCGCTCCCGCCGTCGCACCTCGGCGGTGTCGCGGCTGCTGCGGCTGCGGCTGTGCCTGCTGCACGCCGAGGCCGCCGAGGTGGCGGCGGTGTGCCGCATCGACGGGCGGGTGCGCGCGCTCGCCGCCCGCTTCGAGCGGCACGACTCCGCCTGGACCTGCACCTACCTGCAGCTGGTCTGACGTGCCAACTACGGGCGGGCCGCCGTCGGCGAACCGTGGCACTGCTTGTACTTGCGGCCCGAGCCGCAGGGGCAGGGCCGGTTCCTCGACGGCGCCGCCGCCTTGGCGGGTGAGCCGCCGTGGCCGTTGCCCGACGGGCGGCTGCGCGCGGTGGAGCCGTCTTCGGCCGGGCCGCTGTAGGACAGCTCCGACGGCGCCGCGCCCCGGAAGACCGCGGGCAGGGCCGCGGTGGCCTCCGGATCGGGCTCCGGCGCGCGCTGCGGCTCCGCGATCGACTTCTGCGGCGCCGTGACGGGCTCGGGCTCGGGCGCCACCGCGGGCTCGGCGGGCACGACCTGGACCTGCACGTGGAACAGCAGCGAGACCGTCTCCTCCTTGATGCCGTCCAGCATCGCGGTGAACATGTCGAAGCCTTCGCGCTGGTACTCGATCAGGGGATCGCGCTGGGCCATCGCTCGGAGGCCGATGCCCTCCTTGAGGTAGTCCATCTCGTAGAGGTGCTCGCGCCACTTGCGGTCCATGACCTGCAGCAGCATCTGCCGCTCCAGCTCGCGCATCCCACCCTGCACGGCGAGGAGCTCGTCGATCTCCGCCTCGCGGTTGGCGTAGGCGTTGCGGGCGTCCGCGAGCACGGCGGCGAGCAGCTCGTCGCGGGTGAGGTCGACGGGCGCGTCACCGTGCTCGCCCGTGATCTCCTGCTTGCTGATCCCGACCGGGTACAGGGTGCGCAGCGCGCTCCACAGCTTGTCGAGATCCCAGTCTTCGGCGTAGCCGTTGGCCGTCTCACCGTCGACGTACGCGGTGACGACGTCGGTGAACATGTTCTCGATCTGCTCTTTGATGTTCTCGCCCGCGAGCACGAGCCGCCGCTCGTCGTAGATGACGGTGCGCTGCTTGTTCAGCACCTCGTCGTACTTGAGGACGTTCTTGCGGATCTCGAAGTTCTGCTGCTCGACCTGCGTCTGCGCACTGCGGATGGCCTTGGTGACCATGCCCGCCTCGATCGGGACGTCCTCCGGCAGCTTGAGCCGCGTCATGATCGACTCGACGGCGGCGCCGTTGAACCGGCGCATCAGCTCGTCGCCGAGGGAGAGGTAGAAGCGGGACTCGCCGGGGTCGCCCTGGCGCCCGGAACGGCCGCGGAGCTGGTTGTCGATGCGGCGCGACTCGTGCCGCTCGGTGCCCAGCACGTAGAGCCCGCCCGCCTCCTTGACCTCCTCGGCCTCGGCGGCGACCTGGCTCTTCATCGACGCGACGACCTCGTCCCACGCCGCCTCGTACTCCGCGAGCGTCTCGACGGGATCCAGCCCGCGCGCGCGCAGCTCGAGATCGGCCAGGAACTCGGGGTTGCCGCCCAGCATGATGTCGGTGCCGCGGCCCGCCATGTTGGTGGCCACCGTGACCGCGCCCGTGTGGCCCGCCTGCGCGACGATCGCGGCCTCGCGCTCGTGCTGCTTCGCGTTGAGCACCTCGTGCGGCACCTGGCGCTGGACCAGCAGCTTCGACAGGTACTCCGACTTCTCCACGCTCGTGGTGCCGACCAGCACGGGCTGGCCCTTGGCGTGCTTCTCGGCGATGTCGTCGGCCACCGCTTCGAACTTCGCCGTCTCCGTCTTGTAGATCAGGTCCGGCTGGTCGTTGCGGATCATGGGCATGTTCGTGGGGATCGGCACCACGCCCAGCTTGTAGATCTGGTGCAGCTCGGCCGCCTCGGTCTGCGCGGTGCCGGTCATGCCCGCGAGCTTCTCGTAGAGGCGGAAGTAGTTCTGCAGGGTGATGGTGGCCAGGGTCTGGTTCTCCGCCTGGACCTCCACCCCCTCCTTGGCCTCGATGGCCTGGTGCATGCCCTCGTTGTAGCGACGGCCGACGAGCACGCGCCCGGTGAACTCGTCGACGATGAGCACCTGCCCGTCGCGGACGATGTAGTCCTTGTCGCGGTGGTAGAGCTCCTTGACCTTGAGCGCGTTGTTCAGGTAGCCGACGAGCGGGGTGTTGGCCGCCTCGTAGAGGTTGTCGATGCCCAGCTGGTCCTCGACGAACGACACACCCTCTTCGGTGACGCCGACCGTGCGCTTGCGCTCGTCCACCTCGTAGTGGACGTCCTTCTTGAGCAGCGGCGCCATCCGGGCGAACTCCTGGTACCAGCGCGCGCTCTGCTCCGCGGGCCCGGAGATGATCAACGGGGTGCGGGCCTCGTCGATGAGGATGGAGTCGGCCTCGTCGACGATCGCGTAGTGGTGGCCGCGCTGCACCATGTCGGCGGCGTTCCAGGCCATGTTGTCGCGGAGGTAGTCGAAGCCGAACTCGTTGTTGGTGCCGTAGGTGATGTCGGAGAAGTACTGCAGCCGCCGCACCTGCGGCGGCATCTCCGCGAGGATCACCCCGACCGAGAGGCCGAGGAAGCGGTGGATGCGGCCCATGTTCTCGGAGTCGCGCTTGGCCAGGTAGTCGTTGGTCGTGACGACGTGCACGCCCTTGCCCGCGAGCGCGTTGAGGTACACGGGCAGCACCGACGTGAGCGTCTTGCCCTCGCCGGTCTTCATCTCGGCGATGTTGCCGAGGTGCAGCGCGGCGCCCCCCATCAGCTGCACGGCGAACGGGCGCTGACCGATCGTGCGCTGCGCGGCCTCGCGGACCACGGCGAACGCCTCGGGGAGCAGCTCGTCCAGGGACTCGGCCGGGTCGTAGGACACCCCGTTGATGCCCTCGTCGGGCAGCTCGTCCACGACGAGCGCCTCGCCCGCGAGGAGCCGCTTCTCGACCTCAGCGCTCCACCGGCCGCGGTGGCGCAGCGCGAACTCGACGGTCTTCGCGCGGAGCGCGGCGTCGGAGAGCTCCTGGACCTCGGGCTCCAACGTCTCGATGTGCTGGGCTATGCGCGCGAGCCGCTTCACCAGCTTCGTCTCACCGGCGCGGAGCAGGCGGTCAAAGAGCGGCACGGGTCGACCTCATTCACGATCGCGGTTCGTCGGCGCAGCGCGAGCTGCCCGCCCAGGGTAGCGAAGCACCCGGGTATCACCTTGACAACGCCGGAGGGGCGGTCCCCGTTCCGATGGATTCGGGGACCGCCCCTCCGGGAGTCGGTGTGTTCTAGCGGTTGAGCCGGATCACGCCGTAGTCGTAGCCCTTCTTGCGGTAGACCACGCTGGGCTGGCCGCTCTCGGCGTCGGAGAACAGGTAGAAGTCGTGCCCGCGCAGCTCCATGTGCGAGAGCGCGTC
>DATAOO010000035.1:0-1957 GCA_036265695.1 Pseudonocardia sp.
CGAGCACCCGGCCGTCGCGCTTCTTGCGCGAGTCGACGACGACGATGCGGTAGTGCGGCGCGCGGACCTTGCCCATGCGCTTCAGGCGAATCTTGACTGCCACGGTTGTGGTGTCTCCTCGAACGTTGAGTGTGGGTGAGAGTCACGCGCCACGTGGGGACACGGGCGTTCGTCTCGGTGGGCTGCGCGGCTCCGGGTGAGAGGGCCCGGTGCACGCAGACTCAGCCCGTCATTCTGCCAGACCCGCGCGGGTGGCCCGAATCGGTACGACATCGGTACGACGTGGGTGCGGCCGAACCCTGGCGGAGGCCCGTCACCGTGAGGCACACTCGCGGCCGTGCCGCCGCCGTACCAGCAGTATCCCCCTCGGGACCCCTTCCCGCTCCCTCCGAAGCCACCGCGCCCCAGCGGGTGGTGGTGGCTGCTCCCGGCGGCCCTCTTCACCGCCGGCGCGGCCCTCTTCGCCTTCGTGCTGCTGCCCATCGTCATCGCGCCCTTCCACACCGACGCCAGCGTTCCGTTCGACGGCCAGCAGCACGAGGCGGTCCTGAAGAGCACCGGTGACAAGGAGATCTGGTTCCCCTACGGCACCATCTCCGGATCCGGGTGCCGGGTGCTGGATGCGCCGACGAACCGCACGATCACGCTGTACCACCCGACCGGCACCCTCACCCGAACCCTGCACGGCCGGCGCGAGTTCGCGGTCTACCGCTTCTCCCCGATGTCCACGCACATCCTGATCACCTGCGGCCAGCCCGGTCTCGACCCGCCGGTCCTGCCCGACGTGGACATCGGCCCCCGCTTCGGGGTCAGCGCCTTCGGCGGCACAGCCGGGGCACTCGTGCTCACGATCGCCGCGTTCGGGCTCGGCGCGCTCTCCACGCTGGTGCTGATCATCCTGTTCGCCACCCGAGGGCCGCGGCGCCCAAGGGCCTGACCCCTCAGCGCGAGCCGGGCAGGGTGCCGGCCACGACGGTGCCGGCGAGGTCGTCGTCGGTCTCGATGTCCGCAGCGAAGCCGGCGGCGACGAACAGCGCCGCCGTGCGATCGGCCTGGCCGCGACTGGTCTCGACCAGCAGCCGTCCACCGGGAGCGAGCCACGCCGGCGCCCCGGCGACGACGCGGCGCTGCACCTCCAGCCCGTCGTGACCTCCGTCGAGGGCGACCCGGTGCTCGTGGTCGCGCGCCTCGGGGGGCATGGTCGCGATCGCCTCGGTCGGCACGTACGGCGCATTGACGACCAGCACGTCTACGCGCCGCCGCAGGTCGTCGGGCAGGGCGGCGTACAGGTCGCCGGCGAAGACCCGCTCCGGCGGCAGGTTGCGCCGCGCGCAGGCGACCGCGGCGGGGTCGGAGTCCGCGCCGTAGACCTCGGCCGCGGGCCAGGCCGCGGCGAGAGCCGCGCCGAGCGCGCCGGTGCCGCAGCACAGGTCGACGACGACGCCGGCCGGTGCCCGCCGCGCGACGTCGATGAGGAGCTCGCTGCGGCGCCGCGGCACGAAGACCCCCGGGGCGACCGCGATCCGCTGGCCGGCGAAGGCCGCCCAACCGACGATCTGCTCCAGCGGCTCGCCGCTCATCCGCCGGGCCGCCCAGGCCATCAGCTCACCCTGAGAGCCCGCCTCGTCGACCATCAGGCGTGCCTCGTCTTCGGCGAAGACGCATCCCGCGGCGCGCAGGGCCGTCACCAGCTGGGGCTCGTTCACACCAGACGCCCGCGCAGCACCACGGCCGACGGCTCGCGCAGCACCGTGAGGTCGGCCACCGGGTCGCGCGGGTAGACCACGAAGTCCGCGGGCGCGCCCTCGTCGAGGGCGGGGTTCCAGCCGAGCCACTCGCGCGCCCGCCAGCTCGCGGCGCCGAGCGCGTAGTCGGCGGGCATGCCGTACGCCGCCAGCTCCGCCACCTCGTCGGCGATGCCGCCGTGGGGCAGGACCCCGCCGGCGTCGGTGCCCGC
>DATAOO010000036.1:0-16309 GCA_036265695.1 Pseudonocardia sp.
GGCAGGGCGCACGCCACCCCGCACGCCCGACGTCGGACCGCGGAGCAGGGAGGCCGCGGTCGGAGCGGGTGCGGCCCGCACGCGCCCAGGCGGGCTGGCCGCGGGACCGGGGAGGGGGGAGGCCGCAGTGGGCGGAGCGGACCCGCGCCCCGGCGTACGGCGGTGGGGTGCCGTCCGCCGGGGCGCGTGCTTCACGCCCACTGCGGCCGCTTGGGTGCGGGCAGGCCGGTCTCCGCCTCGCAGCGCTCCAACAGCTCGTCCAGCGGCGGGCCCATGTCGAACACCGGCAGCTCCGCGGGACGGCTCGCCCGCAGCTCGGCCCGCAACGCCTCGGTCGCGGCCGGGTCGCCGACCACCACGCCGTACCGGCGGGCGCCCGCTTCCGTCACCAACCCGCGCCGGACCTCCAGCTCCACCAGCGCCGGATCGCGTTCGAGCGGGTCGCCCCACCCGCCGCCACCCCACGTGACGAAGTGCAGCACGTCACCGGGGAACACCTTCCTGTCGTGGCACTTCGACGGCAGCACCTCCCGGCCGCCGTCCGCCCGCTCGATCCACTTCGTGCCGCGCGCGCCGGGTGTGCCGCCGTTGACCCCCCACGGGTAGGTCAGCCACCGGTCGTCGTGGATCGCGATCTCGCCGGGCTCCTCGAACACGTACGCCACGTCGACGCCGTTGCCGCCGCGGTGCAGGCCCGCGCCGCCGGTGTCGGCCACGGTCTCCCACTTCTCGATCCGCAGCGGGTAGTACGACTCCAGGTACTCGCAGGGGATGTTGACGAAGCTCGGCCACAGCGAGTGCCCGTCCGGCCCGTCGCCCAGCGGCCGCCCCGGGATGCCGCCGAAGCCGATCGAGTAGAGCTGGAACCACTCGCCCGCCCGGTCGCCCGACGTGTAGTGGCCCGAGTACATGAAGTGCGGCGACGACGAGAACCCCGCCGCGTTGAGCAGCGCCGGGTTGGTCTGCCCCAACAGGCCGCCGAACAGGTCGAACACCCGCCCGATGCCATGGTTGCGCCCCGAGAGCGACGCGGGGTGGCGCGGCTTCCAGTACGAGCCGTCCGGGATCGTGACGTCGACCAGCGGGTAGAACCCGTCGTTCCAGAGGATCTGCGGGTCGGCCACGGTGATCATGTAGATCCCGAAGAACATCCGGGCCAGGTTCTCGTTCAGGTAGTAGTTGATCGGGCCCGCGGCCTGCGGGGACGAGCCGGTGAAGTCCAGGTGCACCTTCTCGCCGGTGCGCGTGAGCGAGAGCTTGAGTTCGTAGGGGCCGTTGCCGACGCCGTCGTCGCAGATGTAGTCGGTGAACGAGAGGGTGCGGCCCTCCTCGAACACCACCGACAGCAGCACCTTCATCGCGTCGTAGTTGCGCTGCAGCAGGGCGTCGAGCGCCGCGAGGTAGGTGCCGGTGCCGAACCGCTCGCACATCTCGACGACCCGGCGCGCCGCGGTGCGGCAGGCGGCGACGAGCCCGTTGAGGTCGGCGCGGTTCCAGTCGGGCTTGCGCACCTGGTTGAGCACGATCCGCAGCGCGTCCTCGTTGAGCACGCCCTTCGCGTAGAGCTTGAAGGGCGGGATGACCACGCCCTCCTCGTAGATCGTGCGGGCGTCGGTGGGCATGGACGACGGGGTCTTGCCGCCCACGTCGGACATGTGCCCGAACATCGACGCCCACCCCACGACCCGGCCCTCGTGGAAGATCGGCAGCACGATCAGCCAGTCGTTGGCGTGGCTGATCGCGGCGCCGCAGGCGTACGGGTCGGAGGTGAGCAGGACGTCGCCCTCCTCGATCGTGCCGTCGAACCCCGCCAGGAAGTCCGGCACGGACAGGCCGAACTGGCCCACGACCATCTTCCCGGTCGGGTCGCCGATCAGCGGGAACTCGTCGTGCTGCTCCCGGATGCCGGGGGAGAGCGCGGTGCGGAAGAGCACCTCGTCCATCTCGTAGCGGGCGTTGCGCAGGCCGTTCTCGACCAGGTCCAGGGTGACCGGGTCGACCTCGGTCTTGTCGACGGAGCCGGTGGCGGTCTCGACGATCGTTGCCATGCTCACGCCTCCGGACGGATCAGCAGGGAGCCCGACGCGTGCACGGTGGCCGCGTGGCCGGGCAGGACCAGGGTGGTCGAGTCCATCTCGGTGACGATCGCAGGACCGCTGATGACCTGGTCCGCCCGCAGCGTGGCCCGGTCGTAGATCGCCGCGTCCACCCAGCCGCCCTCGACGAAGATCGCGTGGGTGTCGCTCGGCGTCGGTGGCCCGTCGCCGGGTTCGAGGGTGACCGGGGAGACCGACGGCCGCGGCCCGGTGACCGTCGCGCGGGCGTTGACCAGCTCGTGGTCCACGGTGAGCAGGAACGAGAACAGCCGCTCGTGCTCGGCGTCGAACGCCGCCGCGAGCTTCTCGAGGTCCGGTGCCTCCACGTCGACGGGGATCTCGAAGCCCTGACCGTGGTAGCGCACGTCCACCTGGAACGCGGTGGTCTGCTGGTCGACGGGCACGCCCTGCTCGGCGAGGGCGCCGCCCGCTTCGGCGGCGAGCTCGTCGAGGATCGCGCGCAGGTCGTCGACGTCGGCGAAGCGCCGCAGCACGGTGCGGGCCGACTCGCTGCGGGCCGACGTCGTCGCGTCGCCCAACGCGCACAGCACGCCCGGGGACGGCGGCACGATCACCGGCCACGCCCCTGTGAGCCTGCCCAGGGCGTTGGCGTGCAACGGGCCCGCGCCGCCGAACGCGACCAGGGCGAACTCCCGGGGGTCGAAGCCCTGTTGCACCGACACGAGGCGCAGACCGCCGAGCATGTTCTCGTTGACGATGTCGACGATGCCCGCCGCCGCGGCCTCGACCGACTCCAGTCCCATGGCGTCGGCGACGGTCTGCACGGCGGCCCGCGCGGCGTCGACGTCGAGCGTGATCTCGCCGCCCGCGAGCGACGGCGGGAGGTAGCCGAGCACGACGTTGGCGTCGGTGACCGTGGGTTCGCCGCCGCCCTTGCCGTACGCGGCCGGCCCGGGGTCGGCGCCCGCCGACTGCGGGCCGACCCGCAGCGCCTTCGTGAGCTCCGGCACGTGCGCGATCGAGCCGCCGCCCGCGCCGACCGTCCGGACGTCGACCGACGAGGCGCGCACGGTGAGGTCGCCGACCTTGGTCTCGCGTCCGATCCGCGGCGTGAGGCCCTGCACCAGCGCGACGTCGGTCGACGTGCCGCCCATGTCGAACGTGATGAGGTCGGCGTAGCCGCACTGCTCGGCGGTCCACACCGCGCCCGTGACGCCGCCCGCCGGGCCGGAGAGCAGCATCGTGACCGGCGCACCCACCGCGGCCTCGGCCGCCGACAGCCCGCCGTCGGAGCGCAGGATGGCCAGCTCGCCCGCCACGCCGCTCTCGCGCAGCCCGGCGGCCAGCGTCTCGACGTAACGCTTGACCTGCGGCTGGACGTAGCCGTTCGCGACCGTCGTGATCGTGCGCTCGTACTCGCGCAGCTCGGGCAGCACGTCCGACGACAGCGACACCGGCACGCCGGGCAGCACCTCGGCGGCCAGCGCGCCGATGCGGCGTTCGTGGGCCGGGTCGGCGAAGGAGTTGATCAGTGAGACGGCGAGCGCGTCGATCCCCGCCAGCTTCGCGAGCTGCGCGCGGACGTCGTCGTCGTCGAGCTCGCGGATCACCGTGCCGTCCGAGGCGATGCGCTCGTCGACCTCCACGGTGTTCTCCAGCGCGGCGAGGGGCTCCGGCTTGGGCCAGATGATCCAGCCCGCGAGGCCGCCCGGCACGTAGGAACGGGCGATCTGCAGCACCTGGCGGAAGCCCTTGGTGGTGACGAGCCCGACCGTGGCGCCCTTGCCCTCCAGGATCGCGTTGGTCGCGACGGTGGTGCCGTGCAGCACCTGCGCGACCTCTGACAGCGCGATGCCCGCCTCCTCGCAGACCTTCGCGATGCCGTTGCGCACGCCGACGGCCTGGTCCGAGGGCGTGGAGGCGGTCTTGGCGCGCCACGTCGCCCCGCTGCGCTCCTCCACGAGCAGCACGTCGGTGAACGTCCCGCCGACATCGACGCCGAGCCGATACGTCACGTTTCCTCCAGGGCGGCGGCCCGGACCATCACGGCGCGGGCGTTGCGGATGTGGGCGGTCATGACGGCCTGGGCCCAGGCCGGGTCGCCCGCGCGGACGGCGGCGACGATCTCGACGTGGTGGGCGAGGCTGCGACGCAGCGACGCCTCGTCGTAGGTGTGGAAGTTGCGCAGCACGATGGGGGCGTGGATCGCGCCCGAGAGCGCGCTCGCCATCACGGGCTGGTCGGCGAGGGCGACGAGGCGGCCGTGGAACTCCCGGTTGAGCGGCACGATCGCGTCGAGGTCCTGGTCGGGGCCCGGCGCGCCGACGTCCAGCATGGCCTCGGCGAGCTCCTCGAGCGCGGCGACGTCGGCCGCGGTGGCCCGGGGCACGGCGAGCGCGGTGAGCCGGGGTTCGAGCGCGGTCCGCAGGTCGAACACGCCCTCCAGCTCGGCGACTGTCCAGCTCGGCACCCGGGCGCCCCGGTTCGGGACGATCTCGACGAGCCCCTCGGCGGCGAGCCTGCCCAGCGCCTCGCGGACGGGGGTGCGGCTCACGCCGAGCCGCTCGGCGAGCTCGACCTCGCCGAGCCGTGCCCCCGCCGGGAAGTCCCCGCGCAGGATCAGCTCCCGGACGGCCGCGACCGTCCGACCCGCCGAAGTCTCCGCGCGCAACATTGTGTGCAAAGTAGGGCTGATGAGTAGGCTCGGCAAGACCCATCTGCGGTGTTTGCATACATGGAGGGCCCGTGGGAGACCTGCTGAGCCGACCGGCCGCCGTCCGTCCCCGGCTGCGCGAGCTGCTCGCGCAGCCCGAGCCGCTCGTGGCGCCCGGCGCCTACGACGCGCTGTCGGCCCGGCTCGTCGAGCAGGCGGGGTTCGACGTCGTCTACATGACGGGGTTCGGCACCACGGCCGCGCTCGCCGGTCGCCCGGACGTGGGGCTGCTCACCGGCACCGAAATGATCGACAACGCGCGCCGGATCGCGGCCGCCGTGGACGTCCCGGTGATCGCCGACGCCGACACCGGCTACGGCAACGCGATCAACGTGGTGCGCACGGTGCAGGCCTACGAGCAGGCCGGCGTGGCCGGGATCCACATCGAGGACCAGGTGATGCCCAAGAAGTGCGGCCACATGAGCGGCAAGGCGGTGATCCCGGCCGACGAGATGGTGGGCAAGATCCGCGCGGCCGTCGCGGCCCGGCGCGATCCCGACTTCCTGCTGATCGCGCGCACGGACGCGGCCGCCGTCGAGGGGCTGTCCGCCGCGATCGAGCGGGCGCGGGCGTACGCAGGCGCGGGCGCCGACGTCCTGTTCGTCGAGGCGCCGACCAGCGAGGACGACATCGCCAGGGTGGCGGACGAGCTGCGCGGGGTGGCGCCGCTGGTGTTCAACTGGGCCGAGGGCGGCCGCACCCCGCCGATCCCGCTGGCCCGCATCGCGGAGCTGGGCTTCGCGCTGGTGCTGTTCCCGATCGGCACGCTGCTCGCCGCCACGGCCGGGATCCAGCGGCTGCTCGCGTCGCTGCGCGCCGACGGCGTGCCGGAGGTGGGCGACCTGCCCACGTTCGACGGCTTCACCGACCTGATCGGCCTCCCCGAGATCCGCGACCTGGAGTCCCGCTTCGGCGCCGCCTGATCAGGGAGACGGCAGGGCGCGCAGGGCCAGCCACCCGCCGATGCCCGGCACGAGGGCCAGGAGCTTGGCCGCACGCGGAGCTCCGGGCAGCAGCAGCACCACGGCGATCACCGCGAGGTAGGCGGTGCCGTGCAGCGGCCCGCCGAGCGCGGTGACCGGGCGCCAGTGCACGGTCACGAGGTTGACCAGCAGCGCGATGAGCGTGAGCGCCTCGACCAGGGCCGCCACGCGCAGGCCCACGATCACGCGCCCACCCCCGTCGTCGAGCCCGGGCGCACGATCATCAACACCACGACCACGGCCCAGATCAGGGCGAACACGCCGGTCGTCATGCCCAGCGACGGCGGGACGGACGCCGCGCCGCGTTCGTGGAGCCCGGTGACCACGCGGGCCTGCGCGGGCAGGATCACCAGCCCGAGCAGCAGCGCCGCGACCAGCGTCAACGCCATCGAGACGATCAGCCAGGCGTCGCCGAGCACGCCCAGTTGCGCGCCCGTGGCGATCCCGAACACCGGCACGGCGAGCCCGAGCACCGCGTAGACCCGGCTGATGCGGTGCAGCGCGTCGACGACCCCCACGCTGCCCTCCCGGGCGTAGCGGGGGAACAGGCTCGCCGCGACCGTGACCGGCCCGACGAACACGATCCCGCCCAACACGTGCACGGCCAGCAACACCGCGGTCATCCACCCTCCTAGGTATCAGTCTGACTGTAAGCCATCCTGATGGCCGGGCGTGCGCGAGGATGGTGCGGTGGCTGGTGAGGGTGTGCCGTTGATGGCGTCGTCCGTGGTCCTGATGCTCGTCGGGGCGGGCCGGTTCCTGCAGCGCCGCGTCGACGACGAGCTCGCCGCGCTCGGGCTCACGCTGCGGCACCTCAGCGCGCTCGGCCACCTCTCCCACCGGCCCGACCTGTCCTATTCGGACCTCGCCCGGCGCGCGCGCATCACCACCCAGAGCATGCACGCGACGGTCCGCTCGCTGGAGGAGCGCGGCGCCGTGCAGCGCGTGCTGGCCGGGCACGGGCACGCCGCCCGCCTGGAGATCACCGACGAGGGTCGCCGCCTGCTCCGGGCCGTCGCGGACGTGGCCGCCCGGCTCGACCGCGAGCTGCTCGCCGACCTCGACGACGACCAGCGGGACGTCCTGGCGGGCGCGCTCCGTGAGCTGGTCGTGCCGTCCGCGCTGGGGCGCCTGCGGTCCGGCCCGGCGTGACCGGTGCGTGACCGGGCGCCGGGATCCCCTACCCTCGCAGACCATGGCGGGACGGGTGCGGGTCGCGGTGGTCTTCGGCGGGCGCAGCGGCGAGCACGCGATCTCGTGCGTGTCCGCCGGGAGCGTGCTGGCCAACCTGGACCGCGAGCGGTTCGACGTCGTCCCAGTCGGCATCACCCCCGACGGCGCCTGGGTGGTGGGCGCCGACGACCCCCGCGAGCTGGCGATCGACGACCGCGCCCTGCCGTCGGTCGACGCCTCCCGCCCCGCGCTGGCGCTGCCCGGCGACCCGACGCGGGGCGGCCTGCTCGTGCTGGAGCCCGGCCGCGCGGGGGAGGTGTTCGCGGGCGTCGACGTCGTGTTCCCGGTGCTCCACGGCCCCTACGGCGAAGACGGCACGATCCAGGGCCTCCTGGAGCTCGCGGGCGTGCCCTACGTCGGGGCGGGCGTGCTGGCCAGCGCGGCGGGCATGGACAAGGAGTTCACCAAGAAGCTGCTCGCCGCCGACGGCCTCCCGGTGGGCGACCACGTGGTGCTGCGCCCCGGCACCGCGACCCTGACCGACGCCGAACGCGACCGGCTCGGCCTCCCCGTCTTCGTCAAGCCCGCCCGCGCCGGGTCCTCGCTCGGCATCACCCGCGTCACCACGTGGGACGACCTCGACGGCGCCATCGCCACCGCCCGGGAGCACGACCCGAAGGTGCTGGTCGAGGCGGCCATCGTCGGCCGCGAGATCGAGTGCGCCGTGCTGGAGCGGCCCGACGGCACCGTGGTGTCGTCGCTGCCTGCCGAGATCCGCATCGTCGGCGAGGCCGCGTTCTACGACTTCGACGCGAAGTACCTCGACGACGTGTGCGAGTTCGACGTGCCCGCCAAGCTCGACGACGACGTGGCCGCCGAGCTGCGCGAGATGGCGGTGGCGGCCTTCCGGGCGCTCGACGGCCAGGGCCTCGCCCGCGTGGACTTCTTCGTCGGCCCGGACGCCGCGATCACGGTGAACGAGGTCAACACCATGCCCGGGTTCACGCCGATCTCGATGTACCCGCGGGCGTGGGCGGTCACCGGGATCGACTACCCGACCCTGCTCACCACCCTGGTCGAGACGGCCCTCGCCCGCGGCACCGGCCTCCGTTAGTCCCGCGCCCCCAGGTACGTGATCACCGCGAGGACGCGGCGGTGGTCCTCCTCGCCGGTCACGAGGCCGAGCTTGGTCATGATCCCCGCGACGTGCGTCTCCACCGTGCGCTCGGTGAGGAACAGCCGCCGCGCCACCCCCCGGTTGGTGCGGCCCTCGGCCATGAGCGCCAGCACCTCCCGCTCCCGGGCCGTGAGCTTGGCCAGGGGATCGGCCCGCCGCTGGTGTCCGATCAGCTGCGTAACGACCTCGGGGTCGAGCGCCGAGCCACCCCCCGCGACCCGGCGCAAAGCATCGAGGAACTCGTCCACGTCGAACACGCGGTCTTTGAGCAGGTAACCGAACCCGCCGGAGGCGATCAGGTCGAGCGTCGCGCGCGTCTCGATGTGCTGGGACAGCAGCATGATCCCCAGGTCGGGGTGGTCGGCGCGGAGGTCGCGGGCGGCCTTGGCGCCGTCGGCGCCGCGGTGCGGCGGCATGTGGATGTCGACCACGGCGAGGTCGGGCCGGGTCTTGTGCACGGCGGCGGTGAGCGCCTCGGCGTCCCCGACCGCCGCGACGATCTCGTGGCCCGCGTCGGCGAGGAGGCGGGCCAGCCCCTCGCGGAACAGGACGGAGTCCTCGGCGATCACCGTGCGCACGGCAGCACCGCCTCGACCCGGGTGCCGTGGCCCGACTCCACGGAAAGCCGCCCGCCCGCGGCCGCGACCCGGTCGACCAGCCCGGCCAGCCCCGACCCCGGGCGGGGCTGCGCGCCGCCGCGTCCGTCGTCGCTGATCCGAACGTGGACGTGCCCGCCTTGGCGGGCCACCGACACCGCCACGGTCTCGGCGTCCGCGTGCTTGATGACGTTGGCCAGCGCCTCGCTGGCGACGTAGTAGGCGGTGGTGGCGACGTCGTCGGGCACCTCCTCCTCACTCAGCTCGAGCACCACCGGTATCGGCAGCCCCGTGGTGAGCGAGCGGATGGCGGGGCCGAGCCCGGAGTCGAGGTCGAGCGGGCGCAGGCCCCTGGCGATGGCGCGCAGCTCGGCGACCGCCGTGCTGAGCTCGGCGACGGCCTGGTCGAGCAAGCCGTTCACGTCGAATCCGGGGTCGCCGAGGTGGCGCTGCGCGAGCCGGACCGCCATGCCGAGCGAGACGAGCCGCTGCTGCGCGCCGTCGTGCAGGTCGCGCTCCAGCCGTCGGCGCTCCCGGTAGCCCGCGTGCAGGATCCGCGCGCGGCTGTCGGCCACCTCGCGCAGCGCCTCGGTGAGCTCCAGCCGGGAGCGGATCACCTCGACGATCAGCCCGACGTCCGACGCGATCTCCCGCAGCAGCTCCCGGGACGCGTCGGGGCGCATCGGCAGGAGCATCCCGACCGGGGTGTCGCCGACGTGCACCGGCACCTGCCGCCCGTCGCCGACCGGCAGCGGCGCCGAGGCCAGGTCGACCAGCCCGGGCCTGCCCGGCAGCGCGTAGCCCACCCGCAGGCCGGGGTCGCGCAGTGCGCGGCGCAGGGTGTCCTCCAGGTCTTCGGGGCGGGCGCGGCCGTCGTCGATGCGGTCGCGCAGCCGGGCCAGCTCCGCGCGGACGGCCTGCCGCAGCGGGTAGAGCCGGGCGTCCACCCGCCGCTGCAGCCGGATGCGCAACGGGGCCAGCGCCACGGCCGACACGCCGGTCGCGATGGCCGCGACCACCGCCGAGTCCCGGCCGAGCAGCGCGCCCGCGACGACGGTCACCGTGGTGAAGACGGCCAGCAACGCGGTCGAGACCAGTGCGTACGTCACGGCGGCGCTCACGGCGCGGTCGACGTCGTACAGGTCGTGGCGCAGCAGAGCGATCGCGGTGGCCGTCGGCAGCGCCAGCAGGGTGAGCGCGAGGCCGATCACCACCAGGTCGGCCTCGCCGAGGAGCACGTAGGACGTCCAGCACAGGAGCAGGGTGAGCGGCAGGAACGCCGCCGCCAGCGCGAACCAGCGCAGCTGGGCCCGCAGCACCGCGTCGGTGGCGCGCCGGTAGCGCACGATCATCGCCGCCGCGGCCGCCACGAGCAGCGCCATGAACACCGGCAGCAGCGCGAACGCCACCGGCACCAGCCAGTCGGGCGCGGGCCCGAACGGCAGCGGGACGGCCTGGTAGGGCGCGTCGAAGCCGTCGGGATCGAACATCCCGAGCGCCGCGAACGCCACGGGGACGACGAGCAGGCCGACCGCGACGAGCCGCCATCGCGGGCCGGGCAGCCGCCCGTCCGGGAAGAGCAGCAGCACGAACGCCGCGGGCACGTACAACAGCATCCAACTGGTGGACGACAGGCCCACGAGCATGCCCGAGACGGGCAGGGCGCCGGGGTGCGCGGCCACGGCCGCGCCGTAGATGTCGCCGAACCCGATCACCAGCGGTACCGCGCCGGTCAGGCAGAGCAGGGGTGCGATGCGGGCGTGCGGACGGCGCACCGCGATCAGCAGCCCGAGCGCGATCGCGGGCAGCAGCACGAGGCTGACGACGACGAGCTCCAGCGGATCGAGGTCGCGGAACCGCACCAGGAACGCCACGGACGCCGCCAGTGTCAGCGCGGCTCCCCCGCAGATCAGGACGGCGAACGCCCTCGGCCAGGCCATGGCGCACACGCTAGGGCCGGTGCGGGCCTGCGTCATCCGTGCTTCCTCGGAGGTCGGGGGACGGCCCGCACGGAGTGAAGACCCGGGGCTCCTCGGATGTCATGGCGACCGGCCGGATCCGACACTTCCGGCATGCCTACTCGACGCATCCTCGCCATCGCCGCCGCCGCCCTTCCCGCGGCGGTCCTCGTCGCCTGCTCCGCGGCGCCCAACCCCGCCCCGGCCGCTCCGGCCGCTCCGGCCAAGGACACCGCGGCGGCCTGCACCGCCGAGGTCGCCCTCAACGCCACGATCCCGCCGGGCGCCGACCCGGACGGCCCCGCACCCAGTGCCGCCGAGATGCAGACGTGGGCGACGACCGTCGCCGGACCGTTCGCGACGCTGCGCGACAACGCCCCTGACTCGCTGCAACCCAGCGTCGCCGTGCTGGGCGGCGTCCTCGACCAGGCCAAACAGGGCCAGCGCATCGACGTCAGCGACCCGAAGATCACGGCCGCCTCGAACGCCGTCGACGGCTGGGTGCACGACAACTGCGGCTTCCAGACCCTCGACCTGACGAGCACCGGCGGCAAGCTCGGCCCGGCCCCCACCGCGCTCAAGCCCGGCCCGGTCTCGATCAAGTTCAGCAGCACCGGCGACCCGTCCGCGTTCGTGCTGCTGCTGGCCCGGGTCAAGGACGGCCAGAAGGCAGCCGCGGCCGACGTCGACGCCGGTCGCGCCGACTTCGACACGATCGCCGAGGTCGTCGGCGCCGCGCAGCCGACCGGCGCCGGGCCCGCCTACGGCACCGCGACCGTCACCGCCGGGCACTACCTGCTGACGAGCCCGCTCGGCACCCCGCCGAACTTCGCGGGCACCGCGTCGCTGGACGTCACCGTCGGCTAAGCCCCGGTGATCGTCTGCCAGATCAGGAAGCCGTTCAGCGCGATGATCAGGGCGGCGATCACCGCGGCCGCCGCCGTGGTGACGCGGCGGTTCACGAGCTCCGCCATGAGGTCGCGGCGGCGGGTGAGCAGAACCAGCGGGATCAACGCGAACGGGATGCCGAACGACAGCACCACCTGGGAGAGCACCAGCGCCTCGGTGGGGTCGACCCCCATGCCGAGCACCACCAGCGCGGGGGTCAGCGTGAGCGCCCGGCGCAGGAACAACGGGATGCTGCGGCGGATGAAGCCCTGCATCACGATCTGCCCCGCGTAGGTGCCGACGCCGGAGGACGCGAACCCGGAGGCCAGCAGGGCCAGCGCGAACGCTAACGCCGCGGGCTCGTCGAGCACCCGGGCCAGCCCCGCGTGCACACCTTCGAGCGTGTCGGTGTTCGGCACGTCGGAGCCGAAGAACAGGGTGGCGGCGATGATCAGCATCGACGCGTTGACGAGCCCCGCGAGCCCCATGCCGAGCACGACGTCGAGCTGCTGGCGCCGGAGCAGGAAGCGCCGCTCCTCGACGGTGCGCGGCGGGATGCGCCGCTTCGTCAGCGCCGAGTGCAGGTAGATGACGTGCGGCATCACGGTGGCGCCGAGGATGCCGGAGGCCAGGAGCAGGCTCTCGGTGCCGTCGAAGCGGGGGATGAGGCCCTCGGCGAGCGGCCCGACGGGCACCTCGATCCGCAGCACGGTGCTGAAGAACCCGAGCAGGATCACGCCGAGCAGCCCGGCGATGGCGAGCTCGAAGGGACGGTAGCCGCGGCCTTGCAACGCGAGCAGCGCGAACGCCACGACGCCCGTGATCACGCCGCCGGTGAACAGCGGGATGCCGAACAGCAGGTTCAGCGCGATCGCGCCGCCGATCACCTCGGCGAGGTCGGTGGCGATGGCCACCAGCTCGGCCTGCACCCACATGAACCGCGACACCGGGCGTGGGAAGGTGTCGCGGCACATCTCGGGCAGGTCGCGGCCGGTGGCCATGCCGAGCTTGGCGGTGAGGGTCTGGATGAGCATCGCGATGAGGTTCGCCGCGACGATCACCCACAGCAGCAGGAAGCCGTAGTTGGCGCCCGCGGAGAAGTTCGTGGCGAAGTTGCCGGGATCCACGTAGGCGATGGCGGCGACGAAGGCCGGGCCGAGGAACGTGACCGTTCCGCGCCAACCGCCCCGCCGCCGGATCTCGCTGACCGTCGGCGGGGACGGGTCGGTCGCCGTCATGGGGTCTCCTCATCGAGATCGTGGTCGTCACCGAGCACGTCGCCGTGCACGAGCCGGGTCAGCGGGATGCCGAGCGCGCACGGCCGGTCGTCGATGCGCACCCACAGCGGCCCGCCGAACGGGTCGTGCCGCTCGACGGTGAGCACGACCCCGGGCCGCACGCCGAGCTCGCCGAGGTGGCGCAGCGCGGCGCTGTCCCGGTCGGATACCCGCCGCACGCGGAACCACGCAGGCGGTTCGACGTCGTCGAGCCGGGCTCCCCACCGTTCGTCGTGCGGGCCGTCCCGCGGGGGGATGGGGTCGCCGTGCGGGTCGTGCGTGGGGTGTCCGAGCGCGGCGTCGATGCGCTCCTCGAGCCGCTCGGAGAGCACGTGCTCCAGCAGCTCGGCTTCGGAGTGCACCTCGTGCCACGGCATGCCGAGCATCTGGTTGAGGAACGTCTCCAGCAGCCGGTGGCGGCGCACGACGCGCAGCGCGGCCAGCTCGCCCGACGCGGTGAGCCGCAGCTCGCGCCGCCCCGCGCGGTCGACGAGCTCGCCCTCCTGCAGCCGCTTGATCATGGCGGTGACCGAGGGCGACGCGACCCCCAGCTCGGCCGCGAGCAACCCGGTGGTGACCGCCTCACCACGGTGGGCGATGTGGTAGATCGCCTTGAGGTAGTCCTCGCTCGCGCCGGAAAGGCCGACCATCCCCGCAATGTAGGTGCCTCTACCGATTAAGCGAAGGGCCGTCTCAGAGTGAGACCGGTCACGGGGATCGCTCCGCGAGCTCCGCTCAGCGCACCGCGACGGGCTGCGTGGGCAGCGTCGTGCGCACCGCGTCCGAGACCGCCTGCAGCGGCCCGCTGCCGACGCCGACCGGAGCGGTGAACGCGACGTAGACGGGCCGGTCGACCGCGATCGAGGTGACGAGGGCGCCGTCGGTGAGCGTGAGCCACCGCACGCCGTTGACCTCGAGGAGCGCCGACGTGGGCGTCAGCTCGGTGGGCCGGGGCAGCCCGCACCGCAGCACGAGCGGCACCGGTTCGGCGGCCCACGCGCGCACGCCCGCGGGCGCGGGTTGGGCGAGTGCGCGGCGGGGGAGCGTGGCGGTGCCCGCCGGCAGGTCGCCGTCGAGGCCCGCGAGCAGGGTCGTGCAGGACGGCGACGTCGCGGCGGGCGCGTCGACGGTCGCGACGGCCAGCGGCCCGGTCTCGGGGGACGGCACGTCGGCCCCCCGCAGCCGGGCCGCGATCCCGATCCCCGCCACCACGACGACGAGCAGGAGCGGCAGCGTGACGGCGATGGCGACCGGCGCCGACGGACGGTGCATCAGCCCAGGTGCACGACCGGGCACGTCAGCGTGCGGGTGATCCCGCCGACGCCCTGCACCCGCGCCACGACGAGCTGGCCCAGCCTGTCGACGTCCTCCGCCTCCGCCCGCACGATCACGTCGTAGGGGCCGGTGACGTCCTCGGCGGAGATCACCCCCGCGATGCCCGCGATCTCGGCGGCCACGGCGGCGGCCTTGCCGACCTCGGTCTGCACCAGGATGTAGGCCTGCACCACGGCGTGCCCCTCTCGAGCTGAAGATGGACGTGAGATCGTCGGAGGCCGAACGTACCCGAGGAGGCCCCGTTGCCGGATGATCGACCCACGATCGCGGGGCTCGGCGAGTTCGGGCTCATCGCGGAGGTCACCCGGGACCGCGTCCAGCCCGCCACCACGATCCTCGGGCCCGGCGACGACGCCGCCGTGGTGGCCGCCCCGGACGGGCGGGTGGTCGCGACCACCGACGTGCTCGTCGCGGGCGTGCACTTCCGGCTGGACTGGTCCACGCCCGAGCAGGTGGGGCGCAAGGCCGCGGCGGCCAACCTGGCCGACGTCGCCGCGATGGGCGCCGTGCCGACCGCCCTGCTCGTCGGGCTGGCCGCCCCGGCCGACACGCCCGTCGAGACGGTCGGCGGGCTGGCCGACGGCCTCTGGGCCGAGGCCGCAGGGGTCGGCGCGGGCCTGGTCGGCGGGGACGTCGTGACGTCGGCCACCCTCACGCTCGCGATCACCGCCCTGGGCTCGCTCGAGGGCCGGGCTCCGGTCACCCGGTCCGGCGCGCGGCCGGGCGACGTGGTGGCGCTGGCCGGTCGGCTCGGATGGGCGGCCGCGGGGCTCGCGGTGCTGCAACGGGGCTTCCGCTCACCCGGTGTGGTGGTGGCGGCGCACCGGGTGCCGGAGCCGCCCTACGCGGCGGGCCCGGCGGCCGCGACGGCCGGTGCCACGGCCATGATCGACGTCTCGGACGGACTGCTCGCCGACCTCGGGCACGTCGCGCACGCTTCCGGCGTCGTGATCGACGTGCGCCGCCCCGACGTGCCGCAGAAGCTGCTGGAGGTCGGCGCCGCGCTGGGGGTCGACCCGGTGTCGTTCCTGCTCACCGGGGGCGAGGACCACGCGCTGGTGGCGACGTTCCCCGCCGACGCGCCACTCCCGGCGGGCTTCACGCCCATCGGGGAGGTGCGGGCCGGGGACGCCGCCGTGCTCGTCGAGGGCAGGCCGTACGACGGCGACCCCGGCTGGTCCCACTTCGGGTGATCGTCAGACGAGCATCCAGCCGAGCACCGGCGTGGCCTGCAGCGCGATGACGATGGCCAGGAACAGCAGCAGGCCCAGACTCCAGCCGAGCACCTTGCGGAGGATCACGCCCTCTTCGCCCTCCAGCCGCACCGCCGCCGCCGCGATCGTCAGGTTCTGGGGCGACAGCATCTTGCCGAGCACGCCACCGGAGGAGTTCGCGGCCGCCAGCAGCTCCGGCGGCAGCCCGACCGCGTTCGCCGCGGTGACCTGCAGCGAGCCGAACAGCGCGTTCGAGGAGGTGTCCGACCCGGTGACGGCGACGCCCAGCCAGCCGATCACCGGTGAGAAGAACGCCAGCGCGCCGCCCACGCTCGCGATCGTCAGCCCGATCGCGGTGGTCTGCGCCGAGGCGTTCATGACGTACGCCAGGCCCAGCACCGCGGCCACGGTGAGGATCGCCCACCGCAGCTCGTAGAGCGTCTTGCCGTAGGCCGCCACCGCCCGGCCCACGCCGACCTTGAGCACGAGGGCCACGATCAGGCCCGAGATCAGCAGCAGGGTGCCCGCGGTCGACAGCCAGGTGAGTGAGTACATCGTGGTGGAGTGCGGCTTGCCGTTGGTGCCCACCACGTCGAGGAACGGCCAGCGGAAGGCCAGCTTCAACCTGTCGGCGAACGGCTTGATGAACGGCAGCTGCACGATCGCGAAGACCACGATGATGATCAGGTACGGGGCGTAGGCGAGCCGGACGTCGGCGGGCGAGTCGGGCCGAGCCGCGGTGCCGGGGCCGCCGCCCGCGGCGATGGCGGGCTCCCGCCGCGCCCACACCGCGTGGGGGCGCACGCGGGCCAGCACGATCACGGCCGCGGCGCCCAGCAGCGCCGCGACGATGTCGGTGAGCGGCACCGAGAGGTAGTTGGACGTGGCGAACTGGGCGAGTGCGAACACCAGGCCGCAGCCGAGCGCCGGCACCCAGG
>DATAOO010000037.1:0-28546 GCA_036265695.1 Pseudonocardia sp.
AGGAAGCGGGCGTGTGCGGGTGAGTCGGCGTACTCGACGAGCCGGTCGCCCGGCCGCACGAACGCCGCGACGAGCTCGGCGACGTCCAGCCGGTGCACGAGGTTGTCGAGCACGGTCTTGACCGCCGCGTATTGGAGGAAGTCGCCGCCGTCGTGCACGACGAGCAGCGGGTAGGCGACGGTGCGCCGGAAGCGGGCGGGCAGGTAGAGGGTGACCGGGCAGTCGCGGCGCAGCGCCCGGCTGGGCACCACGATGTCGGTGAGGGTGCCGGGGCGGGCGTCCGGGTCGGGCTGGGTCCAGTCGGGCGTGGTGTAGCCGCTCGCGAAGCAGACCGACGACGTGCCGACCGGGCTGTAGGACAGCTTCGGGTTGAGCGGGTCGTTCATGCTCTCGACGTGCTCCCCGCGGCGCACCTCGAGCTGGTAGTTCACCCGCGAGCCCGCGGGCAGCTCCAGCACCACCGACCAGAGGTCGGTGCCGTGGAGGCGGCGAAGCGGCAGCCGGTCGGGCAGCCCGGTGATGCGGTGCACGAGGTGCACGGCGTCGGCGTCGCCGCGCCACAGGAACGTGCACCGGTCGCCCTCCACGATCGGCACCTCGTGGCGGGCCAGGAACCGGTCGACGGCCGCGGCGTCGGGCCGCCGTTCCTTCAGGCGGTTGATCGCGAGCCTCATGCGGGCCGCCCCAGCGTGCCGTCGGGCTGCACGACCAGTGCGTCGGGGGGCAGTGCGCCGTCCGGGCCCAGGTCGAGGCGCACGCCGTCGTCGAGGACCACGCACCGGGCGGGCGCCGCCCGCACGGCCAGCTCGGCCATCCGCGCGGGGTCGTCGACGCGCAGCCGCCGCCGGGCGTGCGGCAGCAGCACCGCGCCGGGTATCCAGCCCAGCCCCACGTCGGAGAACTCCGCGTGCGACGGCCCGTTGGCCGTCCGGTCGTGGTAGAGCAGCACCCGGTCGGTGAGGGCCATCGCCCCCGCCGACCAGGCGACGACGGTCGGAGGCCTGCCGACGCCGAACAGCCGCAGCACGTGCCCCAACACCCCCACGTGCCCGCCCGCGACGGTGAGCGCCGCCGCGGCCGCCACCCGCTCCGCCACCGCGGCGCGGTGCCGCGCCACCGCCTCGCGCTCGGCGGGCCGCCACCGGTCGGCGAACGCGGCCCGTTCGTGGGCCACCCGCGCGAGGTGCCGGTCGTCGACGAGCCGGACGACGGACTCGGCGTCGGCGCGGGCCTCGTCGCGCACCCGCGGGCCGCCGCCGCCGCGGCGGGCCACCTCGCGCAGCGCCCCCAGCACCCCGTCGAGCTGCACGAGGTGCAGCTCCTGCTGCTCGGCGAGCGCGGCCCGGTGCGCGCGCTCGGCTTCGGCGTACTCGGGGTCGCGTTCCAGCACGTCCTGCCAGCGGGCGTAGAGGGCGAGGTTGACGCTGCGGCCGTCCAGCAGCGCGTCGAGTTCGGCGTCGTCGGGCTCGCGCTCCTGCCAGCCCGCCGTGATCGTCGCGACCGGCCCGTCGAGCCCGACGGCGTCCAGTGTCGGCCGCCGCTGCGGCCCCAGAATAACGATCATGAAGCGTGCACGTGCACCGTTCGGCCCACGTCGTCGAGCATGCTGCGCAGCACGTCGTAGTCGGGGTGCCGCATGCGCACGTAGGCGTTGGCCCAGTAGCCCGCCTCGACCGGCTGCGTCGGGGTGCCGGGATCGGGCAGGTGGGCGTCGATCACCCACTCGCCTACTCGGGCCTGGGCATCGTCGACGCCGGAGTAGCCGCTGATGTGGCCGTCGTGGTCGGGCCGCAGCGCGACGATCCCGGTGGCGAACTGCCGCGAGGGCCGCGCGCCGATGTGCCCGTGCACGATCGCGTCCGCCCAGGCCCGGTAGAGGTCCATGTCGTTGCCAGCCGAGTAGAGGTCCCAGGCGCCGACGCCGGGCGGCCTGCAGCCGATCTCGGAGAACCGCAGGCCCTTCGGCCCGAAGAACCACTCCATGTGGGTGGCGCTGGTGCCGATGCCGAGCGCGGCGTTCACGCGGGCGCCGAGCTCGCGCAGCTCCTGGTAGTCGCTCGCGGTGTCGATCCGGTTGGTGGAGACGAACTGCGGGGAGATCCAGCGCGTGCGCATCGCCTCCAACACGTTGGGGTAGTAGTGGGACACGAAGTCCAGCGCGGCGTGCCCGTCGATGGAGACGGTGTCGTAGAAGCCCTCGTGCCCCTCGACGAACTCCTCGACGGCGATCGACTCCACGCCCTGGCCGCCGAACCGGCCGAGCGCCTCGTCGAGGCCGCCCGCGTCGTCGACCCGCACGGTGTCGAGCGCGCCCGCGCCGGTGCGCGGCTTGAGGATCACCGGGAAGCCGGTGTCGGCGACGAACGCGTGCACGTCGGCCGCGGACGTGACGGCGGCCGAGGCGGCGGTCGGGATCCCGGCCGCCCGCAGCACCTCCTTCATGGAGGGCTTGTCGCGGCACAGCCAGGCCGTGCGCACCGACGTGCCGGGGATCGTGCACGCCTCCCGGGCCTGCGCGGCGGCCATGGTGTGGGCCTCGATCGTCGACTCCAGCCGGTCGACCCAGACCTTGTCCTGCACCCACCGGACCGCGTCGGTGAGGACGCCCGCGTCGACCACCGTGGACACCTGGTGGTAGTGCGTCATCCAGCTCTTGAGCTCGTCATCGAGGTGGTCGACCGGCCGCTCCCCGATCCCGATCACGGAGGCGCCCGCCTCCGCCAAGGCCCGCACGAAGTGCCGCTGGGTCGGCGGGAACGCGGGCTCGACGAAGACGATGTTCACGGTGCAGAGACTAGATTCGGCGCGCCTCCTCCGCCTAGTTCATCGTGCCGCTGGGGACACGAGCGGAGGGTCGGGCGTGGCGGGATCACCGGAACTGAAGAAGGGTCTCAACCAGCGTCAGCCCATGATGATCGCCATCGGCGGGGTCGTCGGGGCGGGCCTGTTCGTCGGCTCGGGAGTCGTGATCAAGAGCGCCGGCCCGGGCGCCTTCCTCACCTAACCTCCTGACCGGCGTCATGGTCATCATGGTCATGCGGATGCTCGGTGAGACCAGACCCTCCGGACGCTGCGCGACGACGGCCTGGACGCCGACGGCGCGCTCGGCGACTACCGACCTCTCCGCGCGCTCGCGGAGTCGGTGGCGGAGTTCGACCCGGACCAGGTCGTGATCTCCACGCTGCCCGCGGCGACGTCGGTGTGGCTGCGCAACGACGTCGTCGACGGCGCCCGTCGCGCCTACCCCGACATCCCGGTGACCCACGTCGAATCGGAGGTGTCGAGCGCGGTCTGAGGAGCAGTAGCGTCACCGGCCATGGTGAACGCCGCGTTCGTCGCCCCGTTCCTGCTCCCCGCGACCGTCCGGTTCGTGGCCACGGCGGCCCAGCTCCCGGGCGTGCGGCTCGGCCTGGTCACCACGGCGTCCGCGGAGCAGGTGCCGCCCGAGCTGGCGCGCCACCTCGCCGCCCACTGGCGCGTGGACGACGCGCTGGACCCGCGGCAGATCGCCGACGCCGTCGCAGGCCTCGGCAGGCAGCTGGGGCCCGTCGAACGGCTGGTGGGCGCCCTCGAGCAGCTGCAGGTGCCGCTCGCGCAGGCCCGCGACGCACTGGGCATCCCGGGCATGGACGCCGGGACGGCCCACAACGTGCGGGACAAGTCCCGGATGAAGGAGGTGCTCACCGCGGCGGGGGTGCCGTGCGCGCGCCACCAGCTGGTCCGGGCGCCCGAGGAGGCGCTGGCGTTCGCGGCGGCGGTCGGGTTCCCGCTCGTCGCGAAGCCGCCTGCGGGCGCTGGGGCGCAGGCCACCTACCGCCTCGACGACGCCGCCGCGTTGCGCAGCTGGCTCGCCGCCATCCCCCCGCGGCCCGAGGCACCGGGGCTGCTGGAGGAGTTCCTCGTCGGCGACGAGTTCACCTTCGACAGCGTGCAGATCGGCGGACGCACGGTGTGGGCGTCGGTCTCGGACTACCGGCCGCCGCCGCTCACCGTGCTGCGCAACCCGTGGATCCAGTGGACCGTGCTGCTCCCCCGCGAGCTGTCCGACCCGCGCTACCGGGAGATCTTCGACGTCGGCCCGGCCGCCGTGCAGGCGCTCGGGGTGCGCGACGGCCTCACGCACATGGAGTGGTTCCGCCGCCCCGACGGCTCGGCCGCCGTCTCGGAGGTCGGCGCCCGCCCGCCCGGCGCGCAGATCGCCACCATGCTCGGCTACGTGCACGACGTGGACTTCTTCCGGTTGTGGTGCGAGCTGGTGATCCTCGACCGGTTCGCGCCGCCGGAGCGCAAGTACGCCGCGGGGTGCGCGTACCTGCGGGGGCAGGGCCGCGGCCGCGTGCGGGCCGTCCACGGCGTCGAGGCCCTCCAGCAGAAGCTCGGGCACCTCGTCGTGGAGGCGAAGCTGCCCGAGCCGGGCACGCCCGCGTCGACGAGCTACGAGGGCGAGGGTTGGGTGATCGTCCGCGACCCGGACACCGCGGTCGTCGAACACGCGCTGGAGGAGATCGTGAACGGCATCCGCGTGGAGCTGGTGGAGGCGCAGTGAGCACCGTCGTGATGCTCTCGCCCGGCTACCCGGCCGAGATGCCTTACTTCACGCGCGCGCTGGCCACCGTCGGCGCCCAGGTGATCGGTGTGGGCGACCAGCCGCCGCACGAGCTGCCCGCCGTGGCCCGCGACGCGCTCGCCCACTACGAGCACGTGTCCCTGGCCGACGAGGGTGCGGTGCTGGCCGCGCTGCGCGGGCTCGCCGCGCACGTGCGGTTCGAGCAGGTGGAGTGCCTCTGGGAGCCGTACATGATCCTCGCGGCGCGGATCCGCGAGGAGTTCGGCCTTCCCGGCATGACTGTTGCCGAGACGATCCCGTTCCGGGACAAGGAGAAGATGAAGCAGGTGCTCGATGCGGCGGGCATCCGCACCCCGCGGCACGCGAGCACCAGCACGGTCGCGGGCGTGTGGGAGGCCGTCGAACGGATCGGCTACCCCATCATCGTCAAGCCCATCGCGGGCGCGGGGTCGGCCGACACCTACCGCGTCGACTCCTCGGCCGAGCTGTCGGACGTGCTGCCGCTGCTGCGGCACGTGCCGGAGGTGAGCGTCGAGGAGTTCATCGAGGCCGAGGAGCTCACGTTCGACACGGTCTGCGCGGGCGGGGAGATCCTCTTCGAGAACGTGATGTGGTACCGGCCGCGGCCGCTGCAGATGCGGCTGCACGAGTGGGTCAGCCCGGTGTCGATCGTGCTGCGCGACCTCTCGGTGCCCGACCTGGCCGACGGGCGCGCCATGGGCCACGACGTGCTGCGCGCGTTGGGGTTCCGGGCCGGGTTCACGCACATGGAGTGGTACCGGATGGCCTCGGGCGAGGCGGTGTTCGGGGAGATCGCCGCCCGGCCGCCCGGTGCCCGGGTGGTCGAGCTGATGAACTACTCCTGCGACGCCGACCTCTACGTCGCCTGGGCGGAGGCCGTGCTGCACGGGCACCTCCGCGCGCCGATCACCCAGAAGTTCAACTCCGCCAACGTGTTCAAGCGCGCGCACGGCGCGGGTCACATCCGCGCGGTCGAGGGGCTCGACGGGCTGCTGCAGCGCTATGGCGAGCACGTCATGAACATCGACCTGCTGCCCGTCGGCGCGCCGCGGCGCGACTGGCGCACCACGACCGTCGGGGACGGCGGTGTGGTGGTGCGCCACCACGAGCTGGCCGAGGTGCTCGAGATGACCGAGGCGTTCGCCCGGGACCTGCAGCTCTACGCGGGCTGAGCGCAGCTTGCGCAGCGAACGTCAGGCCTGAGTCGCCGCCTTCGCGTCCCGCACCCACATCCCGACGAGGCCGCGGAAGTGGGCGACGAACCTGTCGTGCTCGTGGGCCGGGTAGGTGGCCTTCACCGTCTCGACGAGCAGGGCGTCGAAATCGGCGCTGTCCACCCACTCCAGCACCACCTCGTCGAGGTGCCCGAGGCGGCTGGCGCAGAAGTCCAGGTAGCGGTCGGTCTCGAAGTACTCGTCGGCCAGGCGCCGGTACGCGGCGAGCTTGTCGGAGTAGGAGAGGTCCTCGCGGTCGGCGACCTCGAAGTACTTCGCCGACTCCAGGTGCAGGTAGTACTTGCGCCCGGTGGTCAGCGTGAAGGTCGTCCAGCGCACGAGCGCCGCCATCGCCCACGGGAAGTAGTAGTGCAGCGAGGTGAGCGCGACGTCCGGACAGGCGTTCGCGTAGTCGATCGGGTGCACCTCGGTGCCCGCCACCAGGTTCTCGCAGGAGTTGAACTCCCACTTGAAGAACGCGTTGACCAGCCGGGAGATAGTGACCACCTCGTCGCCCACCTCGGGCGTGAGGAACTCGTGGGCCACCTCGTACCGCTCGTGCATGGGCAGCTCGGGCCGGAACTTCATCACCATCGTCTCGGCGCCGATGGACAGCGAGCGGGCGAACACGTCGTAGCCCTCGACCGCCTTCTGCAGGTGCATGAGGCGCTGGCCGGAGTCGTCGTAGGCGACGTGCAGGTCGTCCGCGTTCTTGATGCGGGTGACGCCCACCCACGCGCCCCCGTCGTAGGGCTTCATGAAAAGCGGGTAGCCCATGCGCTCGGCGATCTCGTCGAGGTCGAACGGCTGGTTGTAGCGCCGCGCCGTGTACGCCCACTTGGCGTGGTCCGGCGGGTTCTTGTAGGGCACGAGGACGGTGTCGGGCACCTTGAGGCCCAGGCGCATCATCGCGCAGTAGGCCGCGTGCTTCTCCATGCTCTGGAACGTGAACGGGCTGTTGAGTAGGTACACGTCGTCCATCAACGCGACCTTCTTCAGCCACTCGCGCGGCACGTAGTACCAGTACGCGAGCCGGTCGATCACCAGGTTGTACCGCGGCTTGGCCCGCAGGTCGAACGGCTCGATGGTGATCCGCTCGACGTCGAAGGCGTGCTCGTCACCGGAGCCTGCGCGGACGGGCCCGAGCCGCCGCATGAGCGTCTCGAACGCGGCGGGCCAGTCCTCCTCGGTGCCCAGCAACAGTCCGACCAGGTGCCGGTCCACAGGCCCTCCTAGCTCATCCGGGAAAGGTGATGGGTCAACTGGCGGCGCCACCACGGCCAGTCGTGGGCGACGTCGTGCCCCCAGACGTCCAGCTCGTGCGGGATGTCCTTCTCCGCGAGCAGGCCCGCGAGCTTGCGGGTGCTGGCCTGCGCGCCGGTGGTGTCCTCCCACATGCCCTGGCCGCACACGAGCGTGAGGTGCACGTGGTGGCGCAGCCAGGCCAGGTGGTCGCCGGACAGGTTCGCCACGTAGGCGGTGGGGTTCTGGAAGTAGAACGCGTCGCCCTGCTCGCCCCAGCCGTGCCACGTGGACGGGTCGTAGTTGCCGGAGAGGCACAGGGCCTGCGGGAACAGGTCGGCACGGCGGAGGGCGAAGTTGGCGGCGTGGTAGGCGCCCATGCTCGCGCCGAGGGTGAGGATCGGCAGCGGGCCGCCGCAGTCGTCGTGGATCCACGGCGCGACCTGGTCGAGGATCCACGACTCGTAGGCGCCGTGTCGCCGGGCGCGCTCCTCGAGCGGGATGCTGCGGTCGGACCAGGACGCGGAGTCGTAGCTGTCGACGCAGTAGAGCTTGACCCGGCCAGCGTCGAGGAGATCGGCGACGGCCTCGACCATCCCGTTCGACTCGAAGTCGGTCGCCTTCCCCGCCTCGGTGGGGAACACCAACACCGGACGGCCCCACGTGCCGTACGCGAGCACCGCGCCGCTGGCGCCGACGGCGGGAGACCAGAGATCGAGAGCCCGCCGTGTCATGGACGCACCGTAGCTGGCGGAAAGGCGGTTTCCCACCGGGTGACATTAACGTACCATCCGGTACATGATTACCGACAGCAGCGTGGAGGTTGCGGCGCCCGCGGCCGCGGTGTGGGCGGTCTACGCCGACGTCGAGCGGTGGCCGGAGTGGACGGCGTCGATCACCCGCATCGAGGCGCTCGACGGGCCGGAGCTCGCCATCGGGAAGCGCTTCGCGATCAAGCAGCCGCGGCTGCCCCGGCTCGTCTGGGAGATCTCGGAGCTCGAGACCGGCGCCTCGTGGACCTGGCGGCAGGGTTCGCCGGGGGGTCTGACCCTCGCCGTCCACGAGGTCGTCCCGCTCGGCCCGGAGCGCACGCTGGTGCGGCAGCGGATCGACCAGCGCGGTCCGCTCGGCACGCTGGTCGGCGCCCTCATGCGCGGCACCACCCGGCGGTACCTGGCGATGGAGGCCGCGGGGCTCAAGGCGCGCTGCGAGCACCGGGTTGCCCCGCCCGCGTGACGACGCGCGGCGACGGGAGCTGCTCCACTCCGTGATCGACGCGTTCGCGCGCAACGGGATCGGACGACGCCCCCTCCGCGCGATCGCGGACGAGGTCGGAACGAGCCACCGGATGCTCCTGCACCACTTCGGGTCGCGCGACGAGCTGATCGTCGCGGTGGTCGAGGAGGTCGAGCGGCGGCAGGCCGCGGTGTTCGGCACGTTGCCCGACGACCCGACCGCGGCCTTCGCGGCGATGTGGACCGACCTCCGGCGGCGTGAGCTGCGCGCGCTGGAGCGGCTCTTCTTCGAGTGCTACGCCCGGGCGGCCCAGGGCGAGGCGCCGTTCACCCGGCTGCTCCCGGGGGCCGTGCGGGGCTGGCTCGACACGGCCGACGAGCGCACCGGCGGCGCGGTCGATCCCGCGCTCGCCCGCCTCGGCCTCGCCGTCACCCGCGGCCTGTTGCTCGACCTGGTCGCGACGGACGACGAGGCGGGCGTCGACGCCGCGGCCGCGGCCTTCGCCGCCCTCCTGCGCGTCGCCGCGCCCGATCCGGGCGCCCGTTGAAACCGCCACCCGCCGTGCGCCGTTCGCCACCGGTTTGCGCACAGCGCCGCCGCCTCGCAGACCGCTTCGGCACCGCGCAAGGGCTGCGGCGCCTGTGCGGTGCACATCCGGTCTGCGAAGCGCCCGGCTCCTGACGCCCCCGCCCGGGGCGCGTGGCCGTCAGGTGGCGCGGCCCGTCCAGGTCCAGCGCGGGAGCTCCAGACCATCGGGCACGTCGTCGGCCGACGCATGGTAGGCGGCCATCTCGTGGGTGGTCGACCAGGCGAAGTAGTCCGAGAGCGCCGCGCGCGTGCGCGCGTCGAAGCCGACGTCGACGAGCGCCTGGTCGAAGCACGCGATCGCCCGCCGGTCCATCTCCTCGTGCGGGCCGTTGCCGCTGTGCATCCGCACGACGGCCGTCTCGTCGCCGAAGACGCCGGTGTAGAGCCGCGGGCCGCCGAGCGCCTCCGCCCAGTACGCCGCGAGCCGCTCGGTGTGATCCGCCCGGTAACCGTGGCTGAACGCGTGGCCGACGACCTCGTCAGCGATCACCCGGCGGTGCCACGCCGCGGCCAGCCGCAGCAGCCCGTCGAGCCCGCCCGCCGCGTCGTACACCGTCGCCACCGGGCCAGGATGGCACGCGCCGCGCGCAGCCAGGCGGCCACCGTCGCGGCGTCTCTCGACCAGACGGCCACCGCCCGGGGCGTTGGTCCGCCAGAGGCCACCGCCGGGGCGTGGCGCCATCGCGTAGCCGGCGCGCGGCGTGCCGCCCGCGCCTCAGGCCCGACCGACCAGTGCGAGCGCCGTCGTCCATGGGTCCTCGCCCTCCGCGGCCAGCACCGGCGCGAAGGCGGCGCCGGGGGCGGTGCGGGCCGGGCCCGCCGGGATCAGCCGCGCCTGTTCCAGCACCACCGCGACCAGCGGCGGGTCGGGCCGCCACACCCGGCCGAGCGCGGTCGCGACGTCCCACGTGTGCACCGCCGTGTCGAGCGTCTGGAAGCCGAGCACCACCGGCACCGGGAAGCGGCGCTCCGTCGAGATCTCCGGCAGCAGCACCCCATCGGTGCGCGGGTGCTCCACGGCGTCGAGCAGGTCGGCCACCGAGCCCGGCCACGCCGCCATGCCCGGCACCGGTGCATACACGGCGACGTCGGTGCCGCCGCGCAGCGCGTCGGCGAACCCGTGGTTCTGCCCGGTCATGTGGGCGAGCAGCGCGGCGACGTCCCAGCCCGCGCACGGCGTGGGACGGCCGAGATCGGCGGGCCGGATCGTGGCCACCATCTCCGAGGCGAGGTCGAGGGCATGTCGGTGAACCGTCTTCATGAGTAGACAGTCTACGCTTGTAGACGATCTGCGGACGCTATTGTTCGCCGGTGGAGCTCGCTGCCGCCTTCGACCGGCTCACCCGCCGCGCGGTCGCGCTCGAACTCCCCGTGCTCGCCGCGCACGACCTGACGATGTGGGAGTACGTCGTGCTCTCCGGCCTGGTGGACGGGCCCGCGCAGACCCAGTCCCGCCTCGCCGACGCGGTCGGCCGGGACAAGACCCGCCTCATCCCGATCCTCGATGCGCTGGAGGCACGCGGCCTCCTGGTGCGCGCCCCGGACCCCGCCGACCGGCGCAACAAGACCGTCGAGCTCACCGCAGCAGGCCGCGCGCTGCGGACGGCCGCGGCGCGCGCCATCGGCGTGGCCGAGGAGGAGCTGCTCGGTCCGCTCGACGCCGCGGAGCGCCGGGCGTTCCGGGATCTGCTCGAACGCCTCTACGCCGGACCCCGGCCGACCTGACCGGTTCCCCCGCGGCGGCCACGGGCTGATCGCCGCCCTTACGCTGCGGCTGTGGAGCTGCACCTGCGCGTCGACGGTCGCGGTGACCGCACGCGGCAGGTGTACCAGCAGGTGCGGGCCGCGATCGCGGACGGCCTGCTGCGCCCGGGCGAGGCCGTGCCGTCGAGCCGGGAGCTGGCCCGGCGGCTGGGCGTGGCGCGCAACACGGTCACGCTCGCCTACGATCGGCTGACCGCGGAAGGCTTCTTGCGGTCGCGGGTCGGCGCGGGCACCTACGTGTGCGCCGAGGGCCTCTCCCCGGTGTCGCGACCGCCCGCGGACTCCCCGCTGCGCCCGCGGCCGCTGTGGGACGGCATCGAGGGTGGCCCGGACATGGCGACGCTCTCCGTCGAGTTCGACTTCCGCGCGGGCATCCCGGACGCGCGCCGCTTCCCGTTCGCGACGTGGCGGGCGTTGTCCTCCGAGAAGTTCCGCTCGGCCGCCGTCGGCAGCGGCGCGCACGTCGGTGCGCCGGGCGTGCCCGCGCTGCGGGCCGCGGTCGCCCGGCACGTCGGCGTCTCGCGCGGAGTACGCGCGGACGCCGAGGACGTGCTGGTCACGAGCGGCAGCCAGCAGGCGATCGACCTGGTGGCCCGGGTGCTGCTGGCGCCGGGTGACGTGGTCGCCGTCGAGAACCCGGGCTACCCGCCGCCGCGCAACGCCTTCGCCGCGCTCGGCTGCCGGATCGTGGGGGTGCCGGTCGACGCCGAGGGCCTGGTCGTCGACGCGCTCCCGGACGACGCCCGGCTCGTCTACGTGTGCCCGTCCCACCAGTTCCCGCTCGGGATGGTGATGTCGCTGCGCAGGCGTCGCGCCCTGCTGGACTGGGCCGAACGCGTCGACGCCGCCATCGTCGAGGACGACTACGACAGCGAGTTCCGCTTCGACGGACGGCCCGTCGAGCCGCTGCACCGCCTCGACACCACCGGTCGCGTGCTCTACGTCGGCTCGTTCTCGAAAGTGCTGCTGCCGACCCTGCGGCTGGGGTTCGTGATCGCGCCCCCGCCGCTGCACGCGGCGCTGCACAAGGCCAAGCACGTCGCCGACTGGCACACCTCCGTACCCCTGCAGGCCACCACGGCCGCGTTCATCGACAAGGGCCACCTCGGCCGCCACATCCGCCGCATGCGCGGCGTCTACACCGACCGGCACCTGGCGGTCCTCCGCGAGCTGGCGGGGCCGCTCGCCGCCCGCCTCGAGCCGATCCCGTCGGTGGCCGGGCTGCACGTCGCCGCCCGGCTGCGCGGTCCCGCCGACGGCACGGACGTCGCGGTGGCGGCCCGCGCCGAGCGGTGCGGCGTCGCCGTGGCGCCGTTGTCGATGTTCCGGATCCCCGGCACCGCGACACCCCCCGGTTTCCTGCTGGGCTACGGGGCCATCGACGTCGCCGCCATCCCGGAGGGCCTGCGGCGGCTGGGCGCCTGCCTGGAGTGATGCGAGGATGAGGACGTGGCGGCACCGCGCGCGTGGCTGATGCGACACGACCCCGGGCTCGCGGTCGTGCGCCGCGCCGCGCGCGTCACCCTCGTCGCCTGCGTGGCCTTCTACCTGTGCCGCTACGTGCTCGACAGCGTGACCATGGCCCCCTACGCGCTGTTCGGGGTGGTCGCGATGGGTGTGCTGTCGCAGATCCCGGGCAGCCCGACGGCCCGCGCCCGCACGCTGCTGGCCGTGCTGCCGGTGGGCTGGGTCCTGGTCACGCTGGGCACGCTGCTGTCGGTCACCACGGCGACGGCCGTCGCGGGCATGTTCGTGCTCGGGTTCGCCGTCGCCTACGTGGGGATCGGCGGGCCGCGCCTCGTCGGCATCGCCACGGGCACCCAGCTGCTCTACATCCTCCCGTGCTTCCCGCCCTTCGACCCCGGCTCGCTGTGGCTCCGGCTGGCCGGGCTCACGATCGGGGTGCTGCTGCTCGCCGCGGCCGAGGTCACGCTGTGGCCGGACGCCACGCCGACGCCCTACCCGATGCGGCTCGGCGTCGCTGTCGGCGCGCTCGCCCGCTGCCTCGACGCCGTGGCCGACATGTGGTCGGGGCGACCCGGGGGCCAGGAGCGTTTCGCGGCCGCGCTGCCCGCGGCGACCGACGCGGCCGAGGCGCTGCGACCCTCGCGGCTGCCCCCGGGCCAGCGGCCCGCCTCCGCCGGGCGCCGCGACCGCGCGCTCGCGTCGGCCGCGGGCTCGGCGCGGCTGCTGCTGGGCCGCACGGTCGACCTGTCGCTCGTCGACGACCACAGCGCCGTCACGCTCCCGGCCGCCGCCGCCCTCCTCCGCCAGACGGCCTCGTGCGCCGACGCGGCCGCGGCCTGGCTCCGCGGTGAGTCCGACGAGGTGCCCGACACCGACCGGATCGCGGCCGCGCTCGTCGAGTTCCGGGCCGCCCGCGACGCCACGTCCCCCGACGGCCTGCCCCCCGAGCGGCTGCAGCTCGGGTCGCTGGCGCTCGCCCTCGGCGAGTGGACGAAGTCGATGGTGGCCGCGATCCGCGTGGCGGCCGACGCGCCGATCCCGCCGGACCACACGCCCGCGTCGGCCCAGCCCGGCCCGCTCTGGTTCGCCTACCGCAGCACCCCGGCGCTGTGGTGGCACCGGCTGCGCGAGCACCTCACGCCGCGCTCGGTCTACTTCCAGGGCGCGCTGCGGCTGGCGCTGGCCCTCGCGGTGGCCCGGCTCCTCACCGGGGTGTTCGACGTGTCACACGGCTTCTGGGTGCTGCTCACCGTGCTCACGCTGCTGCGCACCTCGGCGGCGGACACGCGTTCGACGCTGCGCCCGGCGTTGGTCGGCACCACGGTGGGCGCGCTGGTGGCCGCGGTGCTGCTCGTGGTCGGGCTGCCCCCGACGGTGTTCGCGATCGCGCTGCCCGTGGTGATGCTGGTCGGCTTCGCCGCCGGGCCGCTGGTCGGCCCCGGGTGGGCGCAGGCGCTGTTCACGCTGGTGATCGCGTTCGTGTTCGCGCAGGTGTCACCGGTGGACTGGCGGCTCGCCGAGGCGCGGCTCGTCGACGTCGTCATCGGGGCGGGGGTCGGCGTGCTGATCGGGCTCCTCGCCTGGCCGCGCGGCGGACGGGGTGAGCTGCACCGGGCCACGGGCACGTTCCTCGCGGCCGCCGCGGACGTCGTGCGGGAGACGGTCGGGGTGCTCGCCCGCGACTCCTCGCAGGGCGGCGCGCTCCCCCGCGCCCGCGAGGCGGGCATGCTCGCCGAGGCCTCGTACGCGCTGTACCAGACCGAGCGGCACCCGTCCGCCGCGATCGACTGGCAGGCCACGCTCGTAGCGGGCCACCACGCCGTGCGCGGCGCCGAGGCGTTGCTGCGCGGTTGCCCGACCGGCTGCCTGTTGCCGTGCCTGGCGCCGCTCACCGCCGCCGCGGAGGACGTCGCGCGGTGCTACGCGCAGGTCGCGGCGAGCCTCCTCGAGCGCGACGGCCGGGCGACGGCACCGCTGCCGGAGCGCCCGGTGCTCGACTGGCCGACCGACCTCGGCCGGGAGCTGTACGCGCTCGCCGACCTGCGCGTGTGGCTCGACGGCCTCCGCGACGACCTCGGCCGCATCGCCGGCGCCCCGAACGAGGCGGACCTGCGGGCCCGCGTCGCCCACCTCGCCGACGGCGCCGCGGGCTAGCCGCGGATCACGTCGCGGTGATGCGGGCTATATAGCGCTCGGCCGAGCGGCGCACCGCGCCGGGCCCGTCGGTCACCACCACGCTGCCCCACCAGCCGCCGTAGATGCGGTCGAACGGGAACGGGGCGACCCGCTCGACGATCGCGGCGATCGTGGCGGGGTCCAGCGGGATGAGGTTCGGGTAGCTCCACATGAAGCTCACCCACTCGCGGTCCTGCACCACGGTGATGGTGTCGCCGGTGAGCAGGGCGCCGCGGCCGCCGGAGCCCGCCGCCCAGTGCAGCACGGCGGCCCCGTCGAAGTGGCCGCCGATGCGGGCCAGCGTGACGCCGGGCACCACGTCGACGCGGTCGTCGAAGAGCTCGAGCCGGTCCGATCGGCGCTGGATCCACTGCTCGTCGGCGCGGGGCAGCAGCACGCGGGCGTCGAAGGCGTCGGCGATGTCGACGTGCGCGGCGTAGAAGTGCGGGTGGGAGATGCAGACCGTGTGGATACCGCCTGCCGCGGCGATCGCCCGGCGCGCGGCGTCGTCGAGCAACGGGACCGCGTCCCACAACACGTTGCCGTGCGGGGTGCGCACGAGCAGGGCGCGTTGGCCGATACCGACCTTCGGGGTGACGCCGATCCCGAGGAGGTCGGGCTCCTCCTCGCGCACCTCGGTGGCGTGGTCGCGGCCCAGTTCCTGCGCGGTCGTCCAGCGCTGGCCGTCCCAGCCGACGTACTGGCGCTCGTCCTCGCAGATGGGGCAGTGCACGGGCGGCTCGGCGGTATCGGGGTACTGCACGGCGCAGGTGGCACAGATCCATGCGGGCATGAAAGATCGTAGGCATGGAGTATCGGCAGCTGGGAAGCTCGGGCCTGTTCGTCTCGACGATCACGCTGGGCACCATGGGCTACGGGGGCAGGGGCTGGGCGAAGGCCGTCGGCGAGCTCGACGTCGACGCGGCGCAGCGGCAGATCGGCATGGCGCGCGACGCGGGCGTCAACCTGATCGACACGGCCGACGTCTACTCGGAGGGCGTGTGCGAGGAGATCGTCGGCAAGGCGCTGGGCACGGGCCGCGGCGACGTGCTCCTGGCCACCAAGGTGCGCCTGCCGATGGGCGACGGGCCGAACGACCAGGGCCTGTCCCGCCACCACGTCATCCGTGCGGCCGAAGCCAGCCTGCGGAGGCTCGGCACCGACTGGATCGACCTCTACCAGGTGCACGAGTGGGACGGCGCCACCCCGCTCGAGGAGACCCTCGCCGCGCTCGACCACCTCGTGCAGTCGGGCAAGGTCCGCTACATCGGCGCCTCGAACTACGGCGCCTGGCAGCTCATGAAGGCGCTCGGCGTCTCCGACCGGCTCGGTCTCCCGCGCTTCGTCAGCCAGCAGGTGCACTACACGCTGCAGGCCCGCGAGGTCGAGACCGAGCTCGTGCCGGTCTCGATCGACCAGGGTCTCGGCATCCTCGTGTGGAGCCCCATCGCGGGCGGCCTCCTCTCGGGCAAGTACCGGCGCGGGGTCGAGGCGCCCGCGGGCAGCAGGCACCTGGGCGACTGGGACGAGCCGCCGGTGCACGACCAGGAGAAGCTCTACGACATCGTCGAGGCGCTGGTCGAGATCGGCGAAGCGCACGGCGCTTCGGCGGCCCGGGTCGCGCTGGCCTGGCTGCTGGCCCGCCCGGCCGTCACGTCGGTGATCGTGGGGGCGCGCACCGAGGAGCAGCTGGCCGACAACCTCGCCGCCGCCGAGCTCGCCCTCACCGACGACGAGCTGGCCCGCCTCGACCAGGTGAGCGCCAACCCGCTGCCCTACCCGTTCTGGCACCAGGCCAAGACGTCAGGCGGCAGGCTGAGCCCGGCCGACCGCAGCCTGCTGGGCCCCCACCTGCCCGGCTGAGCGAGCTTGCGGAGCGATCCTCGACGCTGACCGGCGGCGGCTGAGCACGCAGAGGGTGGTGACGCACACGGCGAGCCAGGCGCCGCCCAGGAACCAGCCCGTCACGACGTCGGTGAGCCAGTGCACGCCGAGGTAGAGCCTGCTGACGCCGATCGTCAGCACGCCGAGCGCCGCCACGGCCACCGCCGCGACCCGGAGCAGGGTGCGGTGGGTGGCCAGCAGGACCACCGCGGCCAGCACCCCGAGCACGACGATCGACCCCAGCGCGTGCCCGGACGGCAGCGCCGGGTTCGTCTCGATCATCAACTGCTCGGCGGTGGGCGGCCGGACGCGGCCGTAGAGCCGCTTGAAGCCGTCGATGAGCAGCACGGCCCCGATGGTGGCCGCGAGCACGACGGCGGCCTCGGGGCGGCGCCGTCCGCGCCACAGCACCGCGGCGACGATGATCGCGAGCACCGCCATGCCCGGGGTGTCGGCGACCACGCTGACGCCCTTCATCACGAACGTGACGGGGGCGGCGCGGTGGTCGACGAACCACAGCCAGACGTCGCGGTCCGCGACCCCGGGTACCCGCTCGTCGGCGACGTGGTCGACCACGGCCGCCTGCGCCACGAGCAGCCCGGACGTGGCGCCCGCGCCGACCAGCACCGGTGTGCGCACGGCAGCGGGCACGAGGCTGCCCAGCGCGGTGCGGCGCATGGCCAGCACGACGGTGGCGAAGAGCGCCCACACCGCCGCGACCGACCAGGCGATGCCCTCCCCGATGTCCGCGAACCACATGGCCACCATCGTGGCGGCGTGTCGCTGTGACGGCGATGAGAACGCTGCTCAGCGCGGTGTGTCGCGCAGCTCGAGCAGCACCACCTGATCGGGGTGCACGATCGGGGCCGCGACGCCGACGTGCTCCAGCGCGGCGCCGGTGAAGCGCGCGCCCGGGAACCCCGGCCCGCCCCACCACGACGGCGGCCGCAGGCCCGACGGCGCCGCGCCCACGACGACGGGCCGCACCCGGTAGGTCCGCTCCGGGTCGAGGCCGCGGAACCGCAGGCGCGGCGCCGGGTCGGGGTAGAGGCTGTCGACGGGCGCGAACGCGAAGACCGCCCGCGAGCGGTCCGGGGCGATCACGCCGTGCAGGTGGATCCGCTCCCCCGTCCCGTCCATCCGGACCAGGTCGCCGGTGAGCAGGAACCCGCGCTGCTCCTTGTAGAACGCGATCCACGCCGTGAGCTCGGCGGTCTCGTCCGCGGAGGCCTCCGCGAGGTCCCACTCGACGCCGAGGTGGCCGAAGATCGCCGTGGCCGCCCGGAAGCCGAGGTCGTGGTGGCGGCCGGTCACGTGGGAACGGCCGGAGGCGATGTGCGAGCCCAGGTACTCCGGTGGCAGGAGCTGCCCGGTCCAGCGCAGCATCCGCTGCCGGTCGTGCGGGTCGATGTTGTCCGACACCCACACCCGGTCCGTGCGCTCCAGGACCGCCAGGTCGACCCGGGCCCCGCCGGAGGAGCAGGACTCGATCTCCAGGTCCGGGTGGGCTTCGCGGATCTCGTCGAGCAGCCGGTAGAACGCCAGCGTCTGGGCGTGCACGCCCGGCCTGCCCCCGTCGGTCTGCGTGCCCGCCTCGACGAGGTCGCGGTTGTGGTCCCACTTGACGTAGCCGATGTCGTACTCGTCGAGCAGTGCCAGGATCTGGCCCTTGACGTGCGCGTACGCCTCGCGGATGCCGAGGTTGAGCACCTGCTGGGACCGGGACTCGACCGGCCACTCCGGCCGCGCGGCCATGATCCACTCCGGGTGTGCGCGGGCGACGTCGGAATCCGGGTTCACCATCTCGGGCTCGAACCACAGACCGAACTGCATGCCCAGCTCGCGGACGCGGTCGACGAGCGGGTGCAGCCCGTCGGGCCAGACCTCGGCGGACACCACCCAGTCGCCCAGGCCCGCGCGGTCGTCGCGGCGGGCGCCGAACCAGCCGTCGTCGAGCACGAAGCGTTCGACCCCGACCGCGGCCGCCCGCTCGGCGAGGTCGAGCAGGCGGTCGCGGTCGTGGGCGAAGTAGACCGCCTCCCACACGTTCAGCGTGACCGGGCGCTCGGCCGAGACCGGCCGCGGCCGGGCCCGCACGTGGCGGTGGAAGCGGCGGGCGACCGCGTCGAGCCCGTCGCCGAACGCGCCGTAGAGCCACGGGCTCGTGTAGGTCTCGTCGCGGGCGAGCCGGATCTCGCCGGGGAGCAGCAGCTCGCCGCCGCCCAGCACGCACTCGCCGGTCGCCACGCGCTCGGCGTAGTGGACGTGGTTGCCGCTCCAGGCCGTGTGCACCGCGTGGACGCGGCCCGCCGCGAAGCCGAAGCCCGCCGGGCCCGCGTGCAGGACGTACGCGCTGTCGGCCCCGGTGCGGCCGCGGCGGTTCTCGCGCAGGTGCAGCCCGGTGCGGAACGCGCTGCGCTGCGGCACGCGCTCCTGGTTGTGCCTGCCCGCGAAGTCGAGCAGCTCGTCCGCGTCGGCGGGCACCGCGAGGGCGAGGGTGAGGCCGTCGAGCGTGTAGGGCTCCTCCGCGAGGTTGGTCACGGCGGCCCGCGCGCGCACCAGCCCGGACGGCAGCAGCGCAACGACCAGGGTGAGCCGGAGACCGGCCGCTTCGTCGGTCGCGCGGTACTCCACGCTCGCCGCGCCCGCGCTGACGTAGCCGGTGACGGGAACGCCGTCGACGAGGGTCTCGGTCACCGTGAACGCGGGTGACCACTGTCGTCCGGCCCGGGAGCCGGTGAGCCCCGGCCGACCCGACCAAGCGTCGTGGTGTTCGGGCAGAACGGCGCGGCGCGGCGGAACGTCCGCGTTGTTCGAGCCGATCACCGGAACGGCGGCCGTCGCCAGCACGGCGGCCTCCTCGGCCGTCATCGGCCCGAGCGCGGCACCCCAGTGCACGACCGTGGGCAGCCGCCCACCGGATGCGTCGAGGACGAGGCCGACACCGTCGGCCGTGAGCGCGATCAGGTCACCGTCGGAGATCATGCGCCGAGTTCACCACGCCCCGGGTGACGGGCGGTCGTCACGTCCGCGACCAGCCCACGTCGAACTGCACGACCAGCACCAGCTCGCCGCCGTCGAGGCGGAGCCGGTCGACCCGGTCGGGCAGCTCCGGCAGCACGAAGTGGCCGTGCCGGTCGCCGCCGACCGAGTGGACGGCCGTCATGCGCGGCCCGGTCGCCTCGACGGCGTAGACGCGGTCGACGCCGTCGGTGGGCAGCACCTGCCCTTCGATGCGGACCCGACCGGGACCGAGCCTGCGCACGTCGAGCACCACGTCGGCGGGGTCGCTGGTGAAGGCGAGGTGCGCGATGTCGGCGTCGGTGCCGGGGTCGGCGGCGCGCCGGTCGTCGAGCGGCAGGTCCTGGCGGCTGTCGAAGAGCATGCGGGCCACGAGCTCGACCGGCTCCCGGCCCGGCTCCTCGCGGGCCCGGGCCCAGCGCCGGAAGTACTGGCGGAGGCGTTGCCCGACGACCGGCGGCGGGTCCCCGAGCGGGAGGGCGGCCGCGGCGCCGTGGAAGCGGCGCAGCCACGCGACGATCTCCCGCACCCGGGGGTCGTGCACCGCCGCGTCGGCGACGCGGGCGGCCGTGGCCGGGTCCAGCCGTCCTTCGACCCAGTCCAGGACCATGGCGAAGTCGGGCGCAGGCTCGGACTCGGTCATCGCTCGCCCTCGACTGCAGGCAACCCCGGTCCCCTTCGGTTGATCCCTGTTGATCCCCCGATCGGGCGAACCGTAGCAGCGGTGTCGCCACGCGTAGCCGAACGACGGGATCAAAGGGGTAACAAAGGTCCACTCGGGTGGGTGGCTTCGGCCGAATGGCACCCGGATGCCCGCGAGGGGCGTCGCCCGTCCGGGGGTCGCTCGTTGGACGCAGCGTGGACCGATCGGAGAGCTGCAGCGGGCCCGGCGGCATCGTCGTCCTCGCGGTCGACGACGAGGAGCCCGCGCTGGCGACGTTGACCGACCTCTTGCGGGGTCATCCGTCCGTCGCCGAGGTGCGCCAGGCCAGGGACGCGGAGGGGGCGTTGCGGCTGTTGCGGTCCGACACCGCCCCACAGGCGGTCTTCACCGACATCGCCATGCCGGACATGACCGGGATGGAGCTGGCGCGGGCCGCGGCGGGGCTGTCGGCGCCGCCCCCGGTGGTGTTCGTGACCGACCACGACGACCGGGCGGTCGACGCGTACGAGGTCGGCGCCGTCGACTACGTGCTGAAGCCGCTGCGCCCCGAACGGCTGGACATGGCGCTGGTGCGGGTGCTGGCCCGCCGCGCGGCGATGCCGGTGGCGTTCGCACCGCCGGAGGAGATCGTCCCCGTCGAGCTGGCGGGCCGGACCACGCTGGTGTCGCGTTCGGACGTCCGGTACGTGGAGGCCCGCGGCGACTACGCGCGGCTGCACACCGACGACACCACCCACCTCGTGCGGATCTCGCTGGCCACGCTGGCCGAGCGGTGGCGCGACGCGGGGTGGGTGCGGATCCACCGCTCCTACCTGGTCGCCGCCGACCGGGTGACCGCGCTGGAGCCGGGCGGGGTCGGGCACGTCGTGCGGCTCGGTCGGGGCCGCGACGCGGTCGAGCTCCCGGTGAGCCGCCGCCACCTGCGTGACGTCAAGGACGCGCTGGCGCGCTGACCGCCGCGGGCACGCCCACGGTGAACTCCATGTCGCGCGCGATGTCGCCGCGGTCCATGTCGTAGCGGTCGCGCAGGTAGTTCTGCCGCAGCACCCACGGCGACCGGGTGCCCTGGTGCGGGAGCGCCGAGAGCGACCGCCGGATGTAGCCCGAGGACAGGTCGAGCAGCGGCCGCGTGGGCATGTCGCGGGGCGGGCGCGGGGTGGCGACCGCGTAGCCGTGGGCGTCCATGTGCGCGAGCAGCCGGGTGACGTAGCGCGCCACGAGATCGGCCCGCAGCGTCCAGGACGCGTTGACGTAGCCGATGCAGAAGGCGAAGTTCGGCACGTCGGAGACGAGGCAGCCGCGGTAGGCCAGCGTGTCGCCCGCCGCCACCCGGGCGCCGTCGACCGTCACCGCGATGCCGCCCCACGCCTGCAGGGCCAGCCCGGTGGCGGTGACGAGCACGTCGGCGGGCAGCTCCCGCCCGGACGCGCCCATGATCCCGGTGGGGGTGACGGTGGCGATCCGGTCGGTGACGACCTCGGCCGCCCCACTCTGCATGGCCCGGAAGAAGTCGGCGTCGGGCACCACGCACAGCCGCTGGTCCCACGGGTCGTAGGTGGGGGCGAAGTCGGTGTCGACGGCCGTCGGGTCGGGCAGCACGCGGGCGAGACCGGCCCGCAGCATCCGCTTGCCGACGCGCGGCGCGTGCCTGCAGACCTGGAAGAAGGCCTGGGTGACCAGGATGTTCTTCCACCGGGCGGCGGCGTGGCCGATCCGCGGCGGCAGCCGTCGCCGCAGCAGGTCGGCCAGGGTGTCGGTGCCGGGCAGCGAGAGCATCCACGTCGGCGAGCGCTGGAGCATCGTCACGTGCGCGCCGCGCTCGGCCAGCGCGGGCACGAGCGTGACGGCGGTGGCGCCGCTGCCGATGACAACGACGTTGCGGCCCGCGACGTCGAGGTCCTCCGGCCAGGCCTGCGGGTGCACGACCGGGCCGCCGAACGCCATCAGGCCGGGGAGCTCGGGCGTGTAGCCGTGGTCGTAGCGGTAGTAGCCGCAGCACAGGTACAGGAAAGCGCAGGTCCAGCGCTCGGTGTCGCCGTCGTCGGTGCGCACCTCGACGCTCCAGCGCTGCTGCGCCGAGGACCACGCCGCGGCGACGGCCCGGCGCCCGAAGCGGATGTGCCGGTCGATGCCGAGCTCGGCGGCCGTCTCCCGCACGTAGCGCAGGATCGAACCGCCGTCGGCGATGGCCTTGGCCTCCGTCCACGGCCGGAACGGGTAGCCGAGCGTGAACATGTCGGAGTCCGAACGGATGCCCGGGAAGCGGAACAGGTCCCAGGTGCCGCCGATCTCGGCGCGGGCCTCCAGGACCGCGAACGTGCGCCGCGGGTGGGCGGTCTGCAACCGATGCGCCGCCCCGATCCCCGAGAGGCCCGCTCCGACGATCAGGACGTCAACATCAGGCATGCCCGCCACGGTAATCCGTGGCGGGCACGCGTGATCAGAACTTGCGATCAGAACTCGTGGGCGTGGTCGTAGCCGAAATCACCGTCCGGGTCGACTTCACGGGCGACGCCGTGGGCGCCGACGACCGGCCGCCGGAACCCGCGGGCAGGCGTGTCGAGCGCTAGCCGCACGTCGTCGATGTCAAAGCCGTAATCCCCGGAACTGTCGTGCTCCGCCACGGAGGCTCCCCTCTGCGACCCACACACCGGAGTCACGCTACGTGCTCGTAGCGCCACTCTCCGGTGCCAGAACATCATCTCCCGGCGGGTGACGCGGCGACAAGACCGTTCCCCCTCCGTGCACCGGTCGCCACCCGGTCGGTCGTCGGGCGCGTCGCGTTGATCACCGGGATGGGGGCTGGCGGATGGCAAGCTGGCGGGATGGACATCGCTGATCTGCTGGTCGACGCGTTCGGTCGCGTCCGCGAGTCGGTGCACGGGGCCGTGTCCGGGCTCTCCGAGGAGCAGCTCGCCGCGCGCCTCGACCCCGGAGCCAACTCGATCGCGTGGCTGGTCTGGCACCTCACCCGGGTGCAGGACGACCACGTCTGCGCCGTCGCGGGCGTCGAGCAGGCCTACGCCGCGAAGGGCTGGGCGAAGCGGTTCGACTTCCCCTTCGACGACGCGGCGATCGGCTACGGCCACAGCAGCGCCGACGTCGCCGCCGTCCGGGTGGCCGATCCCGCGCTGCTGCTCGACTACTACGAGGACGTCCACCGCCAGACGCTGGAGTACGTGCGCGGGCTGACCGCGGCCGACCTCGACCGCGTGGTCGACGAGCGGTGGGACCCGCCGGTCACGCTCGGCGTGCGGCTGGTGTCGGTCGTCGACGACGACCTGGAGCACGCGGGCCAGGCGGCGTTCGTGCGGGGCGTGTTGGAGCGGCGGCGGGGATAAGGCACCCTCGTTCACGTGTCCCGGGTGGTGCTCGCCGTCGACGGCAACGCGATCGTGCACCGGGCGTTCCACGCGCAGGCCGTCACCGGGTTCCGCTCCCCCGACGGGCGCCCGCGGTGGGCGGTGCGCGGGCTGCTGACCCAGCTCGTCGCCGCGGTCGAGCGGGTGGGGCCGGACCTGGTCGTGGTGGGTTTCGACGACCCCGAGTCCAGCATCCGACGCACCCGGTGGCCGGACTACAAGGCCCACCGCGGCACCAAGCTCGACACGCTGGTCGACCAGCTCGCCGTGGCGGCCGACGTGCTGCGCGAGCTCGGCGTATCCGTCGTCGTGCCCACCGGGTTGGAGGCCGACGACGTGCTCGCCTCGGTCGCGCGGCAGGCGCCCGCCGCGGGCGCCACCACGGTCGTCGTCACCTCCGACCGCGACGCATTCGGCCTCATCGACGCCCACACCCGGGTGCTGCGGATCATCAACGGCGGCGTCGAGGCGTCCCCGGTGCTCACCGCTGAGCGGCTGGTCACGCTGTTGGGGGTGCGCCCCGAGCAGTACCGCGACTTCGCGGCGCTGCGCGGCGACCCGTCGGACAACCTGCCGGGCGTGCGGGGCATCGGGCCGAAGACGGCGGCGCGGCTGCTCACCGCCTTCGGTACGGCCCGGGCCGCGTTCGACGACCTCGCGGCGGTCGCCGAGGCCGTCGGCCCCGGGGTGGCCGCACGGCTGGCCGCGCCGGGCGCCCGGGCGACGTGGGAGCTGAACTGCCAGGTCATGGCGATGCGGGAGGACATCGCCGTCGACCTGGCGGGCACGGCGGGCGCGCTGCCGTTCGTGCCCGCGGCCGTGCGGGCGACGTTCGGCTCGCTGGAGCTGCCGTGGACGGCGGCCACCGCCCTGCGGGTTCTGGCGGGCGACCTCTCGGTGCCCGTCCCACCCGCGCCCGTCGAGCCGGACTGGAACCCGCCGCCCCGACGTGGCCGCTCCCTGCCCCCGCTGCGGAAGCGCCCGGTCGTCGACCAGCTCGCGCTCTTCTAGCGCGGCCGCCCGGTGGGGGCGGGCACGCGGCGGAGCCAGGGCGGGAGCTCCGCGCCCGGGGGCGGGGGCGCCTGGCGCAGGTCGGCGCCGTTGCCGAGCAGGGCCCGGAGGTCCCGGGCGGCCGACTCGGGGCGCGCGAGGTCCACGGCGATCACCGGGGCCGTCCGGCGCAGGGTCGCGACCAGCCGCAGGTCGGCGAGGTCGTAGCCGCGGTCGACCGCCCCGACGATGATCGCGTCCGGGCGGAGCGCGGCCACCGCGGCCGGGTCCGGGCTGCGCGGCGGTCCGACCGGTTCGATCCCCTCGACGGTGCCCGCGCAGCCCACCACGGTGGCCCCCACGTCGAGCAGCAGTGCGGCCACCGCGTCGTCGGCGGCGACGACCCGCCGCACCGTGCGCAGCAGCGGCACCGAGGCGCCGGTCGCGTCCACGAACGTCCGCCGCATGCCCCCCGCTTCGCTGACGAGCCCGGTGACGGCGGAGGTTTGCCCCGGTTTGCGGGCGGATTCCTCCCGAGGAGCCATCTCCGCAGCGTATGCGGCGGCGCGTCGCCGTGCGCGACGTCCGTCCAGAGTGCAACGTCATCGCGCGCTCGATCGAGTAACTGACGGACGTGTGCTGGGGCGGCGGCGGGAGCGGTGGAATGGCGGTGCGGCAGTTCCGTTCCCGGTTGCGTTGGCCGCGCGCGCGACGGCGTTCCGCTGTGGAGCCGGCGTACGACCGCCTGGTCCGGCTCTGGCTGCCGATCGCGCAACCCGGCGGGCCGCCGACCCGGCGGACGCTGCGCGCGCTGCTCGCCCCGGAAGCCGGGTGCACGCGGTTCGAGGGGCGCGACGGCGAACGCGCCGACCTGCTCCGTTGGTGCACCGAGGAGGACGGCCCGCCGGTGCGGGTGCTCGTCGGGCCCGCGGGCGTGGGCAAGACCCGCCTCGCGGTCGAGGTGGCGCGCGCGCTCCCGGAAGGGTGGGCGGCGGGCGTCGCCCGGCCGGGCACGGCGGCGCAGATCGTCCCGGTCGCGGCGGACTGCAAGCGGCCGGTGCTGATCGTCGTCGATGACGCGGACACCGAGCCCGCGGCCGACATCGCCACCCTGCTCGACCACGCCGCCGACGCGCCCGACCAGGTGCGGGTGCTGTTGGTGGCGCGCACCGCGGACGCGCTCGACGCACGGGAGTGCACGCCGCTGCGGGCCGAGGGAACCGACGACGACCGGCGCCGGGTGTTCGCCGACGCCGTGCGCGCCTTCGCGGGCCTCGGCGCCGACGCGGTGTCGCCGCCGTGGGCCGAGCGGGGCTGCGGCCCGGTCGGCGCGGACGGCGAACCGATCGGCACCACGCTGGTCCGGGCGGCCCTCGCCGACGACCGGGAACGCGGCCCGGCGCTGCGCACCGCCGACCTCGACCGCCTGACCGCGGAGCTGCTGGAGGGCGAGAAGCGGCGGTGGGCGGCGACGGCGGCCGATCCCCGCTGGAGCTTCGAGGGTCTCGCCCCCGACGCCCAGGAGGAAGCCCTGCTGGCGTTGCTGCTGCAGCGGCCGCGCCGCATCGACGACGCCGTCGCCGCCCTCCGCACGCTGGACCGCTTCCGGCTCGCGACCGAGGAGCACGTCCACGACGTCGCGACGTGGGCGGGACACCTGTACCCCGGGCCGGTCGGCGGGCGGTGGCTGGACCCGCAGCCCGAGCCGGTGCGGTGCGCGCTGTACGCCGCGGCCTTCGACCAGCACCGGTCGTTGCTCATGGCGGCGCTGGATCGTGATGCGGCGGCGTTCCTGCCCATCGCCCGGGCCGCCGCCGGGCACCCGCGCCTCGCGGCGGCGCTGGACGCGCTGTTGGCCGTGCTCCCGCTGGACGCGGTTGTCGAGGCCGCGGTCGGGGCCGGACCGCCCGGCCTGGTCCTGCGCGACCACCTCGTCGCGGCGCTGGCCGTCTGCGCCCCGGCGGCCGTCGACGTCGAGCGGCTGATCCCGCGCGTCGACGCCCCGATCTGGGCGCCGCTGCGGATCGCGCTGCGGCGGGCCGACATCCGGCACCGGCGCCTGACCTCCGACGACCCCGTCGACGCCAGCGACTCCAACGACACCGCCCGCGACGGCCGTGGGGCGCTCGCGGTCGCGCTCACCGCGCTCGGCGCTGCTCACGCGAGCCTCGGGGAGCACCGAGAAGCCTTGGCGCCCCGGCGCGAGGCCGTGCAGATCCACCGCGACCTGGACGCCGAGCCCGAGCTGGCCGCGGCCCTCACCGACCTCGGCGCGAGCCTGCGGTCGCTCGGGGAACACGACAGCGCGCTCGCGACCACGCGGGAGGCCGTGCGGCGCTACCGGAACCTCGTGGCGGCAGGCCCCGACCGCCACGGCGGCGACCTGGCTCGCGCGCTCATCGACCTCGCCGCCGACCTGCGCAGCACGGGCGCCCACGAGGACGCGCTCGACGCCAGCCGTGAGGCCGTGCGGCTGTGCCGGGACGGCGCGGCCGCTGACCCGGCCCGCCATCTCCCCGACCTCGCCGACGCCCTCACCGGGCTCGGGGCCGACCTGCGGGCATGCGGCGCCCACCGCGACGCGCTCGAGACCAGCCGGGAGGCGGTGCGGCTCTACCGGGACGTGGTGGCCAACGCCGTCGAGCGGCGCGGCCCCGACCTCGCCCGCGCCCTCACCGACCTCGGCGCCGACCTGCTCACCGACGGCGAGCACGACGAAGCCGTCGTGGCGTGCCGGGAGGCCGTGCGCCGGTTCGCGGAGCTTGCCGCCACCGGCACCGGCACCGGCGATCACCTCCCCGACCTCGCCCGCGCCCACTCCGTGCTCGGCGCCGCCCTGCGGGAGTCCGGCGACTACCAGGCGGGCATCGCCGCCTGCCGCGACGCCGTGCGGCTCTACCGCGAGCTGGCCGCCGCCGACCCCGACCGGCACACCCCCGACCTCGCCCGCGCCCTCACCCAGCTGGGCATCGGCCTGCGAGCGTCCGACGAGGGCCTTGCCGTCGCCTGGGAGGCCGTCCAGCTCGCCCGACAGCTGGCCGCCGCCGACCCCGACCGGCACGCCCCCGACCTCGCCCGCGCCCTCGCCGAGATCGGCACCAGCCTGCGCGGGCTGGGCGCGCAGGCCGAGGCCCTGATCGTGACGAGCGAGGCCGTCCAGCTGGGCCGGGACCTCGCCGCCTACAACCCGGCCCGCCACGTCGCCGACCTCGCCCGCGCGCTCATCGGCCTCAGCGCGGGTCTACGCGCGCTCGGCCGTCGACCGGAGGCCTTGGCGCACGAGGGCGAGGCCGTGGCGTGGTGGTGGCACCTCACCCAGCATCGGCCCGGCGAGTTCGACGAGGTCTACCGCGAGGCGCAGCGCAGGCACTTCCACACCTTCAGCCCGTACGACCACGACCCGGACGACCTGCTGACCGCCGAGTCCATCGCGCGCAGCCGCGTCCTGGCGTACCTCGCGGGCGTGCAGGCCGAATCAGCGCCCGAAGACGAGCTCCGCACGGCGTAGCGACCTCAGGCGCCCCGAACGACGACCGGAGCCGCGCCCTGCCCCTCCCGGCCGCTGAGCACGGCCGACCGACGAGACCCCGACCGGCAGGTCCATCCCGCCCTGCGCTGGCTACGCACCGAATGCGGTGCACGGCGGTGGGCCGTCGTCGTCCGCGGCCTCCCGATCCGTCCGACGCCGGGACAGCGCGGTGAGATGAACCTCGCACCGTTCTCCGTGACCGGCCTTCAGGCCGCGGCGACCCCGTAGAGGCAGCAGTCCGCGTGCGAGTGCACGGTGTCGATCCAGGCGGCCCGGAGGCTGCGGGTGCTGCGGTAGTAGGTGACCCGCACGGTGCCGCGCTCGTCCTCGCTGACGATCGCGCCGCCGGAGCCGTGGTCGACGCGCCCCTCGAACTGGCACGTGCGCGCGTCGCCGATGACGCGGTCGGCCGGTGCGGTCAGCGCGGCGTCGTGCATCTGCCGGTCCTGCTCGTTCGCGAACTTCCTCATCGAGACCTCCTGCGCCGACGCCACTGCCGGGGTTGCGGCAATTCTCGACAAGGAAGAGTCCGGCGGACATCGCCGTGATCCACATGCGGACCGCGGAATCCGACAGGCTTTCCTCACCCGCGGGCAACCGCGGGGAGCCGCGGGGAGTCGTTGACACCGATTTCGCCGCGTGCCAACTTGGACTGGTCCAAAAGGAGGTTCGATGCTGCCGAGCTGGGCGGCCAGCCCTACCTCTCGCCGTACGTCGCCGCCAAGGCCGGGCTCGCCGGAACCACGCGCAACGCGGCCCACGCCCACCGCTGGGACCGCATCCGCATCAACGGCCTCGACATCGGGTGGACCGACTCGGAAG
>DATAOO010000038.1:0-2730 GCA_036265695.1 Pseudonocardia sp.
CATGGCGGTGACAGAGTTGCCTGTTGGGGTCGGTGCTCATGACGAGCGACGCACGCAATGGTTCCACGTTCGTTCCACGAAACGGTCCACAGTGAGCCAAGTAGGCCGCTGACCAGGAGAAACCGGAGCCGCCTTGGGGAGTCGAACCCCAGACCTACGCATTACGAGTGCGTCGCTCTAACCGACTGAGCTAAGGCGGCGGGTGCTGCGGTCTGAAGTCTACCGACCCGGGCCGGTGCCCACGGTCGGGGGCCTAAGTGTGTTCCGGCGTAGGCCGCGGCTGTGCCGGGCTGGGCCGGCCTGCGACGACCGGGCCCAGCACCGCGCCGAGCACGAGGAGCACGCCGAACACCGTCAACGCCGTGACCAGCGCGAAGGCCACGCCGATCGCGCCGAAGCGCTGTGCTTGGTCGATCAGCACCGGCCGGAGGATCAGCGAGGCCAACGCCATCACCGCGGCCTGGCCCACTCCGGTGACGACGGCGCCGGGCAGGAGGTCGCGCCACAGCACCCGGCCGTCGACGAGCAGCCGCTGCACCGGCCACCACGCCAACGCCCCCACCAGAGCACGCATGAGGGCCACCACGACGACGTTGACCGAGAAGGAGTGCACGGCCTCGGCGAGGAGGATCAGCGCCACCACCTCGCCGATGAACACCGACGCGCCGAGCAAGCCCGGCCCATAGCCGCGCAGGCCGGAGCGCGGCAGCTCCCAGGCGGCCTCGAACGTGCGCTGCAGCGACCGCGCGAACCCGAGGACGGAGAAGACGAGCAGGGCGAGGCCGACGACCGTCACGGGCTCGCTCGCGTCCGGGGGCCGCGCGACGAGCTGGCGGACGACGGCCGCGGTGGCGCCGTCCAGACCCATGCCCTCCACCAGCGCCGCGCCGGCCCGTTGGCGTGCACCCGCCGGCGCCCAGGCGGCGAGCACCAGCACGAGCGGGACCACCGCCACGAAGGGCCTTCGCGGCGAGGGCGAGCGCGCGGTCGTAGCCGTCGATCGCGATGAAGCGCCGTGCGGTGACGACGACGCTGCGCAGAATCATCCGTCCTCCGGCGCGGGCTCGGCCGTGGTCAATGTCAGCGAGATCGCCAGTATCACCTCGACCGGCCCGAGCACCCGCTGGTCAGCCGCGCTGGAGAGCCGTCATCATCGCCTCGACCGCGATCTCCGGCTTGACGTTCTGGTCCATCGCGGTGCGGCAGGCCAGCACGGCCTCCAGCCTGCGCAGCACCGACTCCGGGGTCCACTCGGTGGCGGCCCGGCGGATTTCGCGCTCCCGATCGGGGTTCGTGAGCGGCACCTGGGCGGCCGCGCCGACGACGAGCGCATCGCGGTAGAAGCCGGCCAGGTCGACGAGGGCGCGGTCGATCGCGTCGCGCTGGGTGCGAGTGTTGCGGGAGCGCTGCAGCTTCTCCAGCTCACGCTCGGCGGCCTTCGCCCCGCGCGCCGCGGCGGCGACCCCCTTGCCGACCCCGCCCGCACCCATCGCGACGGCCAACTCCTCGCGCTCGGCGGCGTCGCGCCCCTCCGACAGCTCGGCCGCCTCCTCCCGCGCGGACCGCACGAGATCGCCCGCGAAGGCGAACGCGTCGCCGATGCCACGCAGGCGGACGGGGAGGCCGAGGACGGTGTCGCGGTGGCCGCGCGCCTCCGGATCGCGGGCCAGCCTGCGCGCCCGCCCGACGTGGCCGCCCGACACCGACGCCGCCCACGCCGCCTGCTCGGGGTCGATGCCGTCGCGGCGCACCAGGACGTCGGCGATGGCTTCGGTGGCCGGGGCGCGCAGGGGCACCGGCCTGCAGCGGGAGCGGATGGTGACGGCGACGTCGTCCGGGTGGTCGGACGGCGCGCACAGCAGGAAGATCGTCTGATCCGGCGGCTCCTCGATGAACTTGAGGAGCGCGTTGGTGGCCTGCTCGGTGAGCCGGTCGGCGTCGGTGACGATGAGCACCTGGTAACGCCCGATGGCGGGACGACGGGCGGCCGAGTGGACGAGGGTGCGCATCGACTTCACGGAGATCGACAGGCCCTCGGGCACGATCTCGCGGACGTCGGCGTGGGTGCCCGCCATCACCGTGTGACAGGCGGCGCACTCGCCGCAGCCGTGCAGGGGGCACTGCAGCGCGGCCGCGAACGCCCGCGCGGCCACCGAGCGGCCCGAGCCGGGCGGGCCGGTGAAGAGCCAGGCGTGGGTCATGGCCGCGGGGTCTTCCGCCGCGTGGCGGAGCTCGGCGACGGCCGCGGGCTGGCCGACGACCTCGTCCCAGACGCTCACGGGGCCTCCGGTGCGGAGCTCGGCGACCGCTCGGATTCGTCTCGCGTGGTGGGCGCTTCCGGCGGCGGGTGGACGGCGCTGAGCGGAGCGGTGTCGGCGGCCGAGCGTGCGGCGTCGGTCGACGCCGCGCGACGGATGGGGCCGGTGTCGGCGGCCGAGCGGGGCGCCCCGGGAGCAGGGACATCCCCGAGCGGAGCGTGCTCCGTCGCGCGGGGGCGGTCAGGGTGAGACGCGGGCGTGGTACCGGGCGCCGGGCTGGCGGGCCCACCGCCGGGCCGTCGCCGCTCCGACGGGCCGTACTCGGTGGCGGCGGGCCCGGCGGACGGGCGGACGACGGCCGCGGCGACGCGGACGGTGGCTGCGTCGAAGGCCGGACGCGGGGTCGGCGCCGTGGCGGACTCGAACGCCGGGGCGGGGCGGGGGGTCGCCGCCGTGGCGGACTCGAAGGCCG
>DATAOO010000039.1:0-14225 GCA_036265695.1 Pseudonocardia sp.
CCACACCCCGCACAGCAGCGGCACGAACCGGCCCGCACCGCGCCACGTCCGCGCGAGCGCGATCCCGGCGACGATCAGCGCCACGGCCGTCACCACCAGGAAGACCGAGAACAACAGGATCGCGGTGTCGACGTCGACGAGCGTGTGTAGACGTGCGCCAGCGCGAAGAGCGCCATGCCGACCGCGGCCACGGCCAACGCGGGCCGCGCGACGCCGTCCACGCGGGGGCGCAACGCCAGGATCGCCACGCAGAGCAGCAGCGCGCCGACGGCGGCGGCGAGGAACCACCAGGCCCCCTCGGTGGCCGCGGGGGCGAAGGCCGCCACGGCGCCGAGAACGGCGATGATCGCGCCTCCGGGGACGGCCGCGGCGACGGCGGTGATCGGGCGTTGCGCGACGGGTGCGGAGGGCGTGGCTGCCGGTGTTCGCATGACGATCCGGGTCGTGCTCGCCGACGACCACCCGGTGGTGCGCCGCGGCCTCGGCGCGATGCTGCGCTCGGTGGACGACATCGACGTCGTCGGCGAGGCGGTCGACGGCCACGAGGCGGTGCGGGCCGCGGTGACCCTGAGCCCGGACGTGATCGTCCTCGACATCCACATGCCCGGGCTCGACGGGGTGTCGGCCGCGCGCGAGATCCGCGGCGCCGCCCCGGACGTCGGCATCCTCATGCTCACGATGCTCGACGACGACGCCTCGGTGCGCGCCGCCGTCTCCGCGGGCGCCGGGGGCTACGTGCTGAAGGCGACCCGCAGGACCGCATCGTGCGCGCGATCCACGCCGTGGCCTGCGGCGACGCGTTCCTCACCGCGGGCGTCGCCCGGCTCGTGATGGACGCGCCGCCCGACCCCTTCGCCGCCCTCACCCCGCGCGAGCGACAGCTGTTGGAGCTCCTGTCCGCAGGCGTGCCCACCGCGGCGATGGCCCGGCGCCTCGGCGTCGCCCCGAAGACGGTGAGCAACACGCTGTCGACGGTGTACGCCAAGCTCGGCGTCACCAACCGGACGGAGGCGGCGCTGCGGGCCCGCGACGCCGGTCTCGGCGGGTGACGTCCCACTGAACGGGACGCGGCGTTGGTGTGACCTGCGTCATCCTCGACCCTCGGCCCATGACGGAGCACAACGCGATGACGCTGGTGATCCCGCTCAAGGCGAAGGACGGCGTCGCCCTCCGGGACTTCTACGACTACTGGCTCAACGCCCACGTCACGCTGCCGCCCCGGTTCCCCGGGATCAGCTCGGTGTGGCTGCACAAGACGTCGCTGGACGACTCGCTGTGGCCCGCCGTCGACGGCGTCTCGATGCGTCCCGATGAGGAGGACACGTTCGACGGCGTGCCGGAGGCGACGTTCCCGACGATGGACGACCTGCAGGAGTTCATCAAGGCGTCGCGGGTGCAGATGGAGGACGGGATCAACTTCCTGTCGCAGGAGATCGGGTACGCCGGGCTCGGGCCGAACAGCGCGACCGTGCGCGACGCCACCGACCCGGCGCCCGACGGCACCGACACCTACGTCCGGCACCTCGTCTTCCTGCGCAAGCCCCCTGACGTGTCGGTGGCCGACTTCCGGTCCTGGGTGGACGACGCCCTCGTGCCCGCCCTCGCCGCGTCGGACGAGGTGCTGAAGCTGCGCCGCCACCTCTTCGAGGAGCTCGACATCACCCTCGACCACCCCGGCGTCACGATGACCAAGCCGCTGGAGCGGCAGTACCAGGCGATGGTGGAGGTGGTCGTCGGCGACGAGGCGGCGTTCGCGCGGTTCGTCGACTCCGCCGAGTACGCGGCGGCGGCGGCCGAGCTGGCCCGGTGCGCGGCCGTGCACGCGGCGCGTGTGCAGCGCTGCATCACCACCAAGCACGACGGGCGGATCACGCTCGCCGGGGTGCGCGGCGTGGCCGTGGCCGACCTCATCCGCAAGCTCGGCGCGGCCAGCCAGACCCACGACGACGTCTCCCGCGAGTTCCTGCCCCCCGCCGACCTAGTTCGCTAGGACCTCGTCCCATTCCCGGACGCGGTGGCGCCCGACGACGCCGTGCTTCAGGAACGGGTCGTCGGCCATGAACTCGTCGACGGCCTCCTTGGTGGTGAACACCGCCATCGCGCCGACGGGCTCGTCGGTGAACGTGCCGACGAGCAGCAGCACGCCGCGCTCGTGGAACGCGTCGAGCCGGGCCCGGTGCGCCGGGTAGTGCTCCATCGCGAGCTCCCGGGCGCCCTCGGCCAGCTCGTAGGTGACGACGTACTTCATGCGGGTCCTCCCGGAACGGCGGTGGCGAGTGCGGCCAGGACGCGGGCCCAGCCGGTGGCGAAGGCGCCCGCCGCGTAGCCGCCGGGCTCGGCGCAGTCCTCGCGGAGCTGGGCCTCGCTGAGCGCCTCCCAGCCGCGGTGCTCGACGGCGACCCGCGTGAGCGACGGCCCGAGCGGGGTGAAGGTCAGCTCGACCTCGGTGGGTGCGGGCGTGCACGTCCACGTCATGGTGAAACGGTGGGGCGGGTCCCAGACGAGCAGCTCGCCCCAGTCGACGGTGGTGTCGTCGTGCCACGTCTCGTACACGCGGCCGCCGCGACGGGGCTCGACGGTGACGTCGCGAACCCGTTCGCGGCCCGCCGAGATCGCGGCCGTCGGCCACCAGGTGCCGATCTCCCGGACGAACACGCTGAAGGTGTGCTCCACGTCGGAGCGCACGAGCGTGGCCTGGCGGATGGGGGGCCTGCTGTGGTGAAGGGGGGCGGCCACCTGCTCACCCGGCCGCTGCGGCGTCGTCATGGTGGGTGATCCCGCGCTCGGCCTCGACGAGGGCGGCGGCGGTGCGCAGGGACGTGGCCCACATCTGGTCGAGGAAGGCCTGCAGCCCGGCGAGGCCTTCGGGCCGGGCGCGGTAGAGCCTGCGCGTGCCGTCCCGCCGCTCGTGCAGGAGCCCGGCGTTCTTCAGCACGCCGAGGTGCTGGCTCACGGCGGTGCGGGTGACGTCGAAGGCCGCCGCGATCCGCCCGGCGGGCAGCTCCTGGTCGGCGACGAGCCGCAGGATCGCGCGCCTGCGCGGCTCGGCGAGCGCCCGCAGCGCCTCGTCGGTGGCGTGCTCGGGATCGGACACGTCGCGAACGTTAGTGATGACGAACGTTAGCGTCAACTGTCGCAACCGCGCAGCACCTCACGTTCTGCGCCCGCCGGCCGTCTTCTCGGTAGAACCGGAAGGAGAACGTGATGGACAGCTGGCACACCGTGGTGGCGACGGAGGTCGGTGAGCTCACCCTCGTGCGCGGCGCGGACGGGCTGCGTGGCCTGTACTTCCCGCACCACTGGTACCGCCCCGCGCAGGCGACGTTCGGGCCTCGCCGGGACGTCGGGTTCGCCGCGACGGCCGCCCAGCTCGCGGAGTACCTGGCCGGGCGGCGCACGGAGTTCGACCTGGAGCAGGCCCCGCGCGGCGACGAGTTCCCGCTGCGGGTGTGGGACCTGGTGGCGCAGGTGCCCTACGGCGCGACCGTGACGTACGGGGAGCTGGGTCGCCGCCTCGGATCCGACGTCACGGCGCAGGAGGTCGGGGCCGCGGTGGGGCGCAACCCGCTGTGCATCCTGGTGCCGTGCCACCGGGTCGTGGGCGCAGGCGGCAAGCTGACCGGGTACGCCGGTGGCCTCGCCCGCAAGCGCCGCCTGCTCGACCTCGAACGGGCCGCGGTCGGCGCGCAGGCGGTGCTGTGGTGAACGGCTGATCACGACGACACGGAGGCGTCAACCGAGGGTGATGAGCAAGCAGCCGTTCGAGGCCGTCGTCGCGGCCCACGCGGGCACGGTGTTGCGCGTCTGCCGCGCCCTGCTCGGCAACGCGGAGGCCGAAGACGCCTGGTCCGAGACGTTCCTGGCGGCCCTGAAGGCCTACCCGGAGCTGCCGGCGGACGCCAACGTCGAGGCTTGGCTCGTCACGATCGCCCACCGCAAGGCCGTCGACGTGCTGCGCGCCGCGGGCCGCCGGGCGACCCCGCTCGGGCAGCTCCCCGACGCGCCCGCCGCCCCGGAACCCGCCGGGCCCGACCCCGACCTGATCGCCGCGGTGGCCCGGCTGCCCGTCAAGCAGCGGCACGCCGTCGCCTACCACTACCTGGCCGGGCTGCCGCACGCCGAGGTCGCCGCCATCCTCGGCGGCACCACGGCGGCGGCCCGGCGCGCCGCCGCCGACGGCATCGCCGCCCTCCGCCGCAGCTACCCCGACACACGGAAAGGGGCCGACCGATGAGCCTTCCCGACGACCTCGCCCGGGCCTTCCCCCCGGACGACACCGACACCCTGCGGCGGCTGCGGGCCCGCCTGGCCACCACCGCCCAGGCCGAGGGCGTCCTCGACGTCGCCTACCGCACCCTCGACAGCCCGGTCGGACCGCTGCTGCTCGCCGCGACCGGGCGCGGCCTGGTCCGCGTGGCCTACCTCAGCGAGGACCACGACGCGGTGCTGCAGGCGCTGGCCGACCGGATCAGCCCCCGGGTCCTGCGGGCTCCGGCCCCGCTGGACCCGGCGGCGCGGCAGCTCGGCGAGTACTTCGACGGCGCCCGCCGCACCTTCGACGTGCCGCTGGACTGGCAGCTCGCGGCCGGGTTCCGCGCCGCCGTGCTGCACCGGCTGGCCGACATCGGCTACGGGCGCACCGCCTCCTACGCCGCGGTCGCCGCGCTCGCGGGCAACCCGAGGGCCGTGCGCGCCGTCGGCACGGCCTGCGCGACCAACCCCCTCCCGGTCGTCGTCCCCTGCCACCGCGTGGTGCGCTCGGACGGCGGCATGGGCGGCTACCTCGGCGGCCTCGACGCCAAGCGCACCTTGCTCGACCTGGAGGCCCGCGCAGCGGCCGAGCCCGCGTCCAGCCCAGCGTCGTCGGCGTGACCGCGGAAAACCTGCGGAACGCCTGCGGGGTCGGGTGATCGGGCCGGGGGATGCTGTCGGCGCCGTCCGCCCGCGCTCGGGGCAGCTCAGCGGGGCGACTGCGTCAGGTCGTCGTCGCGGCGCGGCGTCGTCGCGGTCAGGCGGCGCAGCGCCGGGAGGGTCAGAACCGTCAGCATGCAGAGCGCCTGCACCACGACGTAGCCGATCGCGACCGGCAGCAGGTCGGCGACCGTGCGGTCACCGACCGGCACCACGATCACGACGACGGTGACCAGCACGGTGCTCGTCAGCTGCAGGCGGGCGTAGCCCATCGACCGGCCGAGCGCCTGTCGAACCCCCAGCTCGTGCAGCACGATCAGGCGGAACGCCATCCCCGCCAGGAGCAGTCGCAGCACATCGGCCGCTTCGGCGTAAGCCGCACCGAACACGAGGTCCAACGCGGGCGCCGCCACGAGCGCCCCGAGCGCCAGCAGCGGGAGGAACACCACGAGCAGGCGACGTCGTGCCGCCGCGGCGAGCCGAGCCGACTGAGCAGGCTCCTGGGCCACGCCGAGCGTCAGCGCGTTCATGAAGAAGGTCGCGGCGACGTCGACGACGACGAGGGCCTGCCACACCAGGAAGAACCGGCCGCCGGTGGCGTCGCCGTACCGCGCCACCACCAACACCGGGATCTGGTCGTACAGCAACACCGTGCCCAACTGCGCCACCGCGGTCGGGCCCAAGAACCGGACCGCCTCCCGACGGGTCGGCAGCGACCCCTCCGCGGACCGCGCCGCGGCCCGCCGCACCAACACGGCCAGGACCAGCGAGCCCATCGCGATCCAGAACACGATCGATCCCACCCAGGACAGCACGATGCCCTGGGCGCCGAACCCGAGAACGCACAGAACCACCAGCAGCCCGATCCGGCTGAGCGCGAACGCCGCGTTGCGCCAGACCGTCCACCACGGCCGCTGCAACGCGACCAGCACCGAGTCGTGCAGGGTGAAGACGCTCCACCCCGTCGCGGCCAGTACGAACAGCACCACCCCCAACCACGGCGGAGCCGCACCCGCGGCGGTGCGGCCGATGTCCGGCAGCGTCACGGCGTAGACCAGCCCCACCACCGCCGCCAGCGGCATGACGAGCAGCGTCGTCCGCCAGACCAGTCGGCCCGCGGCATGACCAGCCCCGGGCAGCCACCGCATCAGACCCACGTCGAGGTTGAGCTGCGTCGCGCCTGCGACCAGGAGGAGCGCAGACACGAACTGCGAGGCCTTCCCGATCTCGGCCGGGTCCACGAGGCGGGTAGCGATGACCCAGCTCAGGAGGCCCGCCAGCGCGCCGATGACCGAGCTCACCGACAACGCGACGCCGGTGCGGGCGCTGCTCTCGTCGGAGCCCGCGGGACGGGCGAGGTCGCGCCGTTGTCGGTCGCGCCGTTGTCGGCCGCGCCGCCAACGTTCGAGGAAGGACGCCCCCATGTGGCCCCTTCCCACGGATCTCCGCCGCACCCGCGCCTGTTTGCGATCTTCGGGTTCGCCGCGAGACGTCCGAGCCAGTGTCGATCAAGGCCGTTCCGCAGGGGCAGCCTCGGGGCGCTGCTCGCGCCCGGCACCACGCCCGACCGAAACGTTAGGCGAAAGACGCTGAACCGAGGCTGAAGACCCCCTCCAGCAACACCTCAGGCCCGGGATGTCAATAGGCCGTAAGGGCTAATCAGCTGGGCGATTAGAGCATTATGGGCCTTTTATGAGTCTTGTGTAACATGCGCGATCTCAGAGCGAAGAGCTGAGGAGGGGTGGCGACCGCCGCGCTCAACGGAACTCTCGAGAAATGGTGCAACGCGTGTGAGCCGTGTCGACGAACCCGAGAGGTCGCAACGCGTGAGCGCGGCCGCCCCGGGGACGTGGCTGCTCACCGGCGGGGCGGGCTACATCGGCGCGCACGTCGCCCGGGCGTTGCGCACCGCGGGCTACTCCGTCGTACTTCTCGACGATCTCTCGACGGGGTCGCTGAACCGTGTGGGCGATCTTCATCTTGTCAAAGCGAGCGTGCTCGACAGCCCGGAAGCCACCGCCGCGCGCATGCTCGAGCACCGTGTCACGGGCATCGTCCACCTCGCGGCGAGGAAGTCGGTGCCCGAGTCGCTTATCAAGCCACATCATTACTACGAGGTCAATGTCGTGGGCACGCTGCGCCTCATGGAGGCGGCCGCTCTGGCGGGCGTGACCCGGTTGATCTATTCGTCGACGGCGGCGGTGTACGGGGCGGGCCCGGAGCGACCCATCACCGAGGAGGACAACACCGGTCCGGCCAATCCCTACGGCGAGAGCAAACTCGCCGCGGAATGGGTCGTGCGGCGAATGGCCGAGGCCAACGGGATGGCGTGGACGTCGCTGCGCTACTTCAACGCAGCGGGATGCGGAGCCGGCATCCGCGGTGACGACACCGCGCCCAACCTCATCCCCACGGCGATCTCGCAAGTCATGCGCGGCGATCCCGTCCGGGTGTTCGGGAGTGACTGGCCGACCCCGGACGGCTCCAACATCCGCGATTACGTGCACGTCGAGGACCTGGCCGACGCCCACTGCGCCGCCGTTCGGTACATGGAGGATTCCGGACGCGGTGCGGGCGTGCTGAACGTGGGAAGCGGGTGCGGCTTCAGCGTGTTCAACGTCCTCGAAACCATTTCCCGGCTCTCCGGGCGGAGCGTCCGGATGACGATCACCAGCCGTCGGCCCGGCGATGTCGCCGCGGTGGTCGCTGATTCCTCGCGAATCGCGAGCAGGCTCGGTTGGGGGCCCCGCCACGACCTCGACAGCATCGTGGGGAGCAGTATCGGCGCGTGGGTTTCGGCCCGCTCCCGTGCGCGCGGGGGTTTCCGAGAGCGAACGGTCGAACACGCATGAGAGGGGGTGCGCCATGATCCGCATCTCGGTCGTCATCTGCGTCTACACCGAGGACCGGTGGGGCGATATCCGCGATGCCGTGGATTCGGTGCGCGGCCAGACGCTACCTGCGCACGAACTGATCCTCGTGGTGGACCACAACCCCGACCTGCACCTCAAGCTCAAGGACGCCTACCGGGACGCCATCGTCATCGAGAACACCCAGGAGCGGGGCTTGTCCGGGGGCCGCAACACCGGCGTCGCCATCGCGACGGGCGACGTGGCGGCGTTCCTCGACGACGACGCCGTCGCCGCCCCTGGCTGGCTCGCCGCGTTCGCCGAGCGGTTCGAGGATCCGGCGGTGACGGGCGTCGGGGGGCTGACCCGGCCGCTGTGGCTCACGGGCGAGCGGCCCCGCTGGTTCCCCGAGGAGTTCAACTGGGTCGTCGGCTGCAGCTACCGCGGTATGCCGACCCGACGCGCGCGCATCCGCAACGTGATGGGCGGCAACGCGGCCTTCCGGCGCGAGGTGATCGCTCCGGTCGGCGGCTTCAGCACCGCGATCGGGCGCAACGTGCAGGGCCGCAAGAGCAGGCCGCTGGGGTGCGAGGAGACCGAGTTCTGCATCCGGCTGGCCCAGCGGCGGCCGGGCACGGTGCTGATGTTCGAACCCGACGCGGTGATCCAGCACAAGGTGCCCGCGGCCCGGTGCACAACCGCTTACCTCCGCCGCCGGTGCTACGCCGAGGGCCTGTCCAAGGCCCTGGTGACGCACAGCGTCGGAGCCGGCGACGGGCTGGCCACCGAGCGGGGCTACACGTTCAAGACGCTGCCGTTGGGTGTGCTGTGCGGGCTGGGCGATGCCCTGCGCGGGGACCTGAGCGGCCTCGGGCGGGCGGCCGGGATCGTGATCGGGCTCGCCTCGGCGACGTGGGGTTACGCGGTGGGCACCGCGCGGCTGCGGGCGCGCGCCGGACGGGGCTGACGTGCACGTCCCGATCCTGATGTACCACTCCGTCACCGACCGGCCGCCCGCCGCGACCCGCGATCTGGCCGTGCGGCCGGGCGCGCTCGTCGAGCAGTTCGGGCATCTGAAGGACGCCGGGTTCACCCCGCTCACGTTCGCCGACCTGGCCGCGCGCCTTCGCGACGGCGGGTCCGGCCTGCCCGCGCGGCCGGTCGTGATCACCTTCGACGACGGCTACGCCGACTTCCACACCGAGGCGCTGCCGATCCTCGAGCAGTTCGGCTTCGCGGCCACGGTGTTCGTGACCACCGGTTGGCTGGCCGACGCGGGGCCGCACGCCGCGGGCAGGCCGCTCGATCGCACACTCACCTGGAGCCAGGTGAAAGAAGCCGCCGCCCACGGTGTCGAGCCGGCCGGGCACAGCCACAGCCACCCGCAGCTCGACCAGATCGACGGCGCCGCGCTGCGGGAGGAACTGGGGCGCAACAAGGCGCTGCTCGAGGACGAGCTCGGCAGGCCGGTCACGACGATGGCCTACCCGTACGGGTACTCCAACGCCCGGGTCCGCCGGGCCGTCGCCGCCACGGGCTACGAGGCGGCCTGCGCGGTGAACAACGCACTGGTCGCCCCCGCGCACGACCGGTTCGCGCTGCCGCGGCTCACGATCGGCCGCAGCACCACGATGACCAAGTTCCAGGCCGCGGTCGCCGGGCGTGGAGTGCCCGCGCTGTACCTGAAGGAGCGGACGCTGACCAACGGGTACGCCGTGGTCCGCCGAACGAAGTCGGCCGTGCGCCAGTCCCTTGCGGGTCTCCGGCAGAGCCGGTGAGGGTTCACCGGCAGTCACAGCGGTGTCACCCCACCGCGGACTTGACCTTGTTCTTGAACTGCTCCCACTGGTCCTTGTGCTCGCCACGCCGCTGGTCGCGCAGCACCCGCCGGGCCTCGGCGTCGGCCGCTTCCTGGGCCGCGCGGGCGGACTGGACCTCGGCGTAGACGTCGGCGGCGGACCGCCGGGTGACCGTGCCGCCGAGCGCGGCCATGGCGTTGTCGACGACCTCCGGGGTGGCCTCGCCGACCTCGGCGACGAGCACGGTGCTGCCGGGCGCGATCTGCCCGACGAGCGCGGCGAGCGCGATGTCCTGGTCATCGGCGTGGGCTGCGGCGGCGACGCCGCCGGTGAGCATGCCGGTGGAGGTGCCCAGCAGTGCGCCCAGAGGGCCGCCGAGCACCCCGATGAGCATGCCGATCAGGCCGCCGCCCGCGATGGCGACGCCGGGGGCGGCGTCGTCGCCTTCGGGAACCCGCACCACGCCGTCGGGTCCGCGTTCCAGCAGCGCGGTGGAGCGGACGTCCACCTGCCCGGCGTCGCCTGCCTGCCGCAGCCTGCTCAGTGCCTGGTAAGCCTTGCTCTGCTCGGTGAATCCGACGAGCACGACGTTGTCATCCATGGTGATCTCCTTTGTGTGTTGCCCATGACTGGGGCTATCGGGTGGTGAAGGCGGCCGGTGCGGGGTCGGTGGTGACCGGGCGCGACGGACGGCGCAGCGGCGTCAGCGCGTCGATGAGCGGTGCAATGCGGCGCCCTGCCCATCGGACGGTGCCGTCGGGCCGCACAACGGCGGCGTTCACGCGACTCCGTCGCAACCACCGGTGCAGCTCGGAACCGGGTGCGGCGTCGATGACGACGGCTCCGCGGCGCTGGATCTCGCACTCCTGCGCCGCGGTCGGCGCGGCGACGGTGACCAGGGCGAAGCGCCCGGCGGCGAGGTCGTCGAAGCGGTGGGCCGGATCGACGAGGGCGTTGGGGCACAGTTGCCCGGCCGCCGTCGGCCGCAGGCGCGGCCGATTGACCAGGGCGGTACGCCGAAGGGCCGGTGTGCGGCTGTCCAGAACGTGTCGCTTGATCCCGGGCAGGCGGTGCAGGCGCGGTGCGACCAGCCTGCGGGCCAGCTTGCCGAGCTCGCCGCCGCCGGTCATGACCGTGCCGACCAGCTTGGCCAGCCGGATCATGGCGCGGGCGTGGGGTTTGCGTTCGGCCTCGTAGGTGTCGAGGAGGCGCTCAGGCAGGTCACCTGCCAGCACGGCGGCGAGCTTCCAGCTCAGGTTGGCCGCGTCGCGCAGCCCCGCGCCCATGCCCTGGCCGATGAACGGCGGGGTGAGGTGGGCGGCGTCGCCGAGCAGGAAGATCCGCCGGTCGCGCCAGCGGTCGGCGATCTGGGCGCGGAAGGTGTACTCCGCCACCCGCACGACGTGCAGCTGGTCCCGCGGTATCGCCTTGGTCCACGGCGCGATGAGCGGGTGCAGGCGGACGACGTCGCGGTAGTCGTCGGCGGACTCGTCATGGCCCAGGCGGAACTCCCACCGGTAGCGGGTGTTGCCGATGCGCATGTACGTGCCCGCGCGGCGGGGGTCGCACACCTGGTGCACGCCTTCCCATTCGCCCAGTTCACGGGTTGTGTCGACGTCGACGACCAGCCAGCGCTGGTCGAACGTCAGGTCGACCATGTGGGTGGCGATGGCGGTGCGGGCGATGCTGTTGGCCCCGTCGCACCCGAGCACGTAGGCGGCGAGCAGCGTTGTCGAGGTGCCGTGGAGCCGATCGGTCACGTCGACCCGCACCGGCCCGTCGTCGTCCTGGGTGAGCGCGGTGACTTCGAGGCCGCCGCGCAGGGTGGCCGACGGGTAGTGGGCCAGGTTGGCGCGCAGGAGGGCTTCCAGTTCCGGCTGTTCGAACATGTTGGCCTGGGGGTAGCCGTGCGTGCCGTGCTCGGCGTCGCGCTGCAGCTCGGCCAGCACCGTCATGTCGGGCTCCACGAGCCGCAGCCCGTGGCAGGGCCGGGAGATCGCCGCGAACTCGTCCCGGATCCCCAGCCGGTGCAGGATGCGGTAGACCTCGTCGTCGAGGTGGACCGCACGCGGTTGTGGGTAGATCGCGTCCCACCGGTCGAGGACCAGGCAGGGGACGTCGTACCGGGCGAGCAGGGTGGCGGCGGCCAAACCGGTGGGGCCTGCGCCGATGATGACGACGGGGATGACGGGGGTGTTCATGATCGGGCTCATCGCTGCCCCACCGCCAGTTCCCACGTGATGGCGAAGCGGCCCAGAGCCGTCTCGACGGCGGCGGCTTCGGCGTCAGGCGGGAGGTGCACGGTGGCGACTGCGGACCCGTCCTCGATCCTGGTCTCGACCACCGCGCGCGGGCTGGTCGCCGCGAGCGCGTCGAGGACGGCGCGCCGGGTGGCGTCGGCGCGCAGCGGCAGCTTGTAGGGCTTGCCGATCGCGGTGACCGGCATCGCGTCGAGCACGGTGACGGTCTTGGGGGCGGCGGCGGGTTCGCCGATCCGCTCGGCCGCCCAGACACGCAGCTCGTCCGCGCCGACGGTGCCGCCCTCGGTGAGGGTGACGTAGGCGACCGGGACCTCGCCGGAGTGCGCGTCCGGTCGGCCGACGGCCGCGGCCGCGGCGACCTGCGGGTGCGCGAGCAGGGCGTCTTCGACGACGGCCGGGTCGATGTTGTGGCCGCCCCGGATGATGAGGTCCTTGGCGCGGCCGGACAGGTACACGAAGCCCTCGGCGTCGACGCGGGCGAGGTCGCCGGTGTCCAGCCAACCGTCCACCAGCTTGCCCTGGCTGGAGAGCACGTAGCCGTTCTCGTCGCGGCCGACGACGTAGCCGGGGAACACGGCGGGGCCGCTGATCGCCAGCACGCCCGGTGCTCCGGGGGGCAGGTCCGCCCAGCTGCCGTCGGCGCGCACGGCCTTCATCCGCTGATAGGGCAGCCGTTGCCCGACCGAGCCCGGTCGGGGTGCGTCGGGGAAGGCGCGGACGCTGGCGCAGGTGGCCTCGGTCAGGCCGTAGCCCTCCACCAGGGCGACGCGGGTGTGGGCCCGGAAGCCGTCGCGCACCGCGGGTGGCAGCGGGGACGCGCCGACGACGGGCAGCCGCAGGCTCGAGATGTCGGCGTCCACGGGGTGTCGGGTGAGCGCGGCGTAGACGGTGGGCACGGCGCTCATGGCGGCGATGCGATAGTGCTCGACCAGCGTCCAGAACCGTCCGAGCAGGGCGGGGTCGCGGTAGCCCAGCGGTCCGGCCCACACCACGTGCTGGCCCTTGAACAGCGGCATCAGCAGGGTGACGACCAGCGCGTTGACGTGGAACAACGGCAGCCCGGCGAACACCGTCGACTCGGCGGTGAACCCGGCGTAGGCGGCGAGCATCCAGGCGTCGGCGACCTCCATGGCGTGCGTGTGCGCGGCCAGCTTCGGCGCTCCGGTGGTGCCGCCGGTGTGCAAGAGCGCGGCGAGGTCCGAGGAGCCGGGGGCCGCTCCCCGGAAGCGGGACCGCTCCGCGCGCCGGGCGGCCTCGTCGAGGTAGGTGATCGTCACCCCGGGACGCGACGGCAGCGGGTGCGGGCGGGTCGCGGTGACGGTGGGCCGCATGACGAGGACGGTGTCGAGCGTGCCGCCCGCGATGAGCTCCTGGGCGGTCGCCCACGTGTCGGGGGCGAGTTCGGCGCCCGCCGCGACGAGCACGCGCGCCCCCGAGTGGCGCAGCAGCTCGGCCAGGTGCGCCGTCGACAGCGACCCGTTGAGGGGCGCCGCGATGCCCGCCAGCTGCGCGGCCAGCGTCGCGGTGATGAGTTCGGCGCAGTTGGGGGCCATGAGGGCGACGGCGTCGGTGCGGCGCACACCCAGCTCGCGCAGCAGGTTGGCGTAGCGGTGCACGTCGGCGAGCAGCTGCGCGTAGGTGCGGCGCGCGGGCTGCTGCCAGTGATCGGCGTCGGGCAGGACGGAGACGGCGACCCGGTCGGGCCACAGCGTCGCCGCGCGGGCCAGCAGGGCGTAGGTGCTCTCGGGCAGGCCGCGGTCGCGCAGCGGCACGGCCTCGATCGCGGCGAGGTCGTCGGGGGTGGCGTAGTCGGGCCAGAGCAGGTCGTCGGTGATCGGCGGGGTGATCGGCGGGGTGATCATCGGGCCCACCGCACCCTCGTCCGCTGCGTGCCGAGGTCGATAGCCCCGTCGTCGGTGCCGACCGTGGCCTCGACGAGGTCGCCGTCCTGCAGGTAGCGCGGGTTGTTGCGTTGGCGGCCGAGGAAGAGCTGCCACTTGCGCGCGGGCGACAGCAGCGCGGTGAGCAGCGCGATCGGTTTGGCCGGTGCCGACAGCGCGGTGCCCACCGGGGTGCCGGTGAGGACGAGGTCGCCGGGGTCGAGGTGCTGGAACCGGGCCAGCGCCTGCAGCGCGCGCAGCGGGGAGTAGATCATGTCGCCGCCCACGCAGGCGTCCTGGCGTGGCTCGCCGTTGACCCACAGCCGCAGCCGCAGGTCGGTGAAGCGCTTGAGCTCGTCGGCGTCCAGCAGCACCAGTGCGGGTCCGACGGGGGTGAAGCCCGGGTAGGACTTGGCCTCGTAGAACTGGGTCTGCGGCAGCTGCACGTCACGGGCGGACACGTCGTTGGTGACCACCAGCCCGGCGACGTGGTCGGCCAGATCGTCCTGGGTGATCGCGGTGCCG
>DATAOO010000040.1:0-12014 GCA_036265695.1 Pseudonocardia sp.
GCAGGAGGTCAAGCCGGCGTTCGGGCAGGCGCTGCAGCCGCCCGGGCAGGACGGCAGGCCCGCGTTCGGGCAGGAGGCGCAGCCGTCGTTCGGTCAGGCGGGAGCGCCGGAGTCGACAGCGGTGTTCGGCGGCGTGAGCCAGCCGGAGCAGGCGTTCGGGCAGTCGGGCGCGACGGCGTTCGGCGCGGGCCAGTCGGAGCAGAAGACCGGATCGGCGGCGTTCGGCGGCGCGGGCCAGCCGGAGCAGAAGACCGGATCGGCGGCGTTCGGCGGCGCGGGCCAGTCGGAGCAGAAGGCCGGATCGGCGACGTTCGGCGCGGGCCAGCCGGAGCAGCAGCCCGCGCTCGGCCAGCCGGGTGCGGCGACGTTCGGTGGCGAGCCGACGCCGGCGTTCGGCCAGGCAGGTGCGCAGGCGTTCGGCGGGGCGGGTCAGCCGTCGCGGCCGGAGCCCACCGCGGTGCTGCCCGGCTTGTCGGGGCAGGGCCAGCCCGGTGCGGCTCCGCTGTACGGCCTCGCAGGCGGCCAACCCCCTACCGGCAACCACCGCGTACCGCCGCAGGACGGCGGGGCCGCGCTCTTCGAGCCCCAGGCGGGCTCCGCGCTGCCGCTCTTCGCGGGGCACTCGTCGGCCACGCGCCCCGACGCGCCCGCCCACCCACCGACCGGTGCCCACCCGACCCCGGAGGCGCCCGGCTTCGGCGCGCAGGGCGTCCGGCCGGGGCAACCCACGTCGGACACCTCCCCGTATCGCCCGGCGGGCGCCCAGCCGGGTGCCGACGCGACCGCGGCGACGCCGACGTTCGGCCTCGCAGGCACCGGCCAGGCCGCCTCCAGCGCACACCACGAGCCGGTGCAGGACGCCTCGGCGTTCGAGCGGGGCGGTGGCGTGCCGCTCTTCGGCGTGTCCGGCATGGGGCAGGCGTCGAGCGCGCACCACGAGCCGGTGCAGGACGCGTCGGCGTTCGAGCGGTACGCCGCCGAGCGCAGCCAGCGCGCGGCCCGGCAGCAGCAGGCGGGCGCCCACCGGGCCCTCGCCCAGGACGGGTCCACGCCGGTGTTCGGCGGTCCGCCGCGCAACGGCACGCCTGCGCAGGGCGCCGCCCCGAGCTTCGGCGTCACCGTCAACCCCGATCCGCAGGGGCAGGGCCTGTTCCGCGCGAGCACGGCGCCGACCGGTGCGCACCGCGCCCCGGCCGACGGAGGTTCGCCGTCGAACGGCCGAACCGGCCCGGGCCACCCCGAGTCGGAGCCGCACCGCGCACCGCCGTCCGGCACGAACGGCGCCGCTGCGGGCGGTGAGGCGGCGCCGCGTGGCATGAACGGAACATCCCGCGACGGCGCGGTGCCGACGCAGCGGGCGGGCACCGAGGCGTCCGGACCGTCGTACCAGCAGGCGGCGGGTGCCGGGCGCAGGCGCAGGGCGGCAGGCGAGGGTTCGTCGTCGCCGTTCGGCCCGGCGAACCCGGGGGCGGCGACGGGCGGGGACGCGGCGCAGCCGTCGTACGGTCAGCCCGGCGCTCCCGGCCGCGAGGCCGCGCTCCCGCCCCGGCGTCCCGCCGGGCAGGCAGGCGGCGACGGCGATCCGACCCCCGAGACCACGGCCTTCCCCGTGCAGAACGCGCCGGGCGCCGATCCCGCGTGGGGGAGGCCGCCGCCCGCGGGCCAGGACGCCACGATGGTCGCCTCGCCCGGCTGGCTCGACGCCGGGCAGCCGGACCCCGCGGGCCCACCCGGACCCCGCCGCGCCCGCCACGGCAACCCCGGCGAAGGCCGCCACGGCCAGCCGGACGCGCCGCGGAACAACCCGCCCGAACGCTGACGCGGCGTCGCCAGCGCCGGTGATCCACACCGTCGCAGGCGTCTGCCCGCGCAGCGGGCTGCGATCCGCGTGGCGAGCACCGGCGGCGGGCTTTCGATCGGCCGCCTGGGTCGTGCGATCCGCGTGGTGAGCACGGCGCGGGCCCCGGTCGGCCGCCTGGGTCGTGCGATCCGCGTGGCGAGCACGGCGCGGGCTCCGATCGGCCGCCTGAGCCGGGGAGGACGGCGGAGCCCGCGCGCGGGAGGATGAGGGTGGTGAACACCCGATCGGCCGGGGATGTGCATCTCGCGCGGCGTGCCTGCCCGGCCCGGACGCGCTGCGCTGCGACCCTGGAGGGGTGAGCGCAGTCGACGATCGGACGCCTTCCGCGCCGGGCGTCTCCCCTCCGGAGGGGCTGGACCGGCTCCGGGTGGTGCTGGCCGCCGCCATGGGGACGGTCCTGATCAGCTATGCGGTGTTGGTGCCCGCCGTCGGCGTGATCGTGCTGAGCGCGGGTGGTGGCCTGTCGGCCGACAGCGCGTTCGCCGCCGCGATCCCGCTGTGGCTGGCCGCGCACCAAATCCCGCTCGCGCTCGGCGGCCAGCCGCTGAGCGTGCTGCCGCTGCTGCCGACCGTGGCCGTGCTCTGGATCACGCAGGCCGGGGCGCGTTGGTCCGTCCGCAAGCTCGGCGGCCGGTTCCGGATGGACGCAGGCCCCGTTCTGGCGTCGATCGCGGGCGGGCACGCCGCCGTCGCCGTGCTGGGCAGCGCCCTGCTGCCCCGCGCCACCGAGGTGGCGGCGGCGCCGTGGGCCGCGATGGTCGGCGGCGGGTTCGTCGCGGGTATCGGCGCGGTCATCGGCGTGCTGCGGGTCTGCGGGCTTCCCCCCGAATGGGCGCAGCGCATCCCGGACTGGGCCCGGGTCGGTGCCCGCGGGGCGGGCGTCGCGATCGTGGCGCTGCTCGGCGTGGGCGCGTTGATGGTGCTGCTGGCGCTGGTGATCGGCGCGTCCTCGGTGGCGGCGGCCTACAGCACCGTGGCCCCGGACTTCGGGGCGGGCGTCGGCGTCACGCTGCTCGCGCTCGCTTACCTCCCCAACGCGATCGTCGGCGGCATGGGGTGGGTCCTCGGTCCGGGCGTGGCCGTCGGGTCGGCGGCGGCCTCGCCGTTCGCGGCGTTCCCGGGCCCCTCGTCCGAGTTCCCGCTGCTGGCCGCGCTGCCCACCGCGACGCCGCCGGAGTGGGCGCTCGTCGTGCTGCTGTTGCCGGTCGGGGTCGGCGCGCTGGCCGGGCTGACGTTGCGGCGGGCGCTGCCGATGGCCGAACGGCTGCCCGCCGCGGGCATCACGGCGGTGCTCACCGCCGGGGCGGTCGGGTTGCTGGCGGAGTTGGCGGGTGGGCGGCTCGCGGCCGGGGCGTTCGACCCGGTCCAGGTGCCGGTGGGTCTGGTCCTGCCCGCGGCGTTGCTGCTGGTCGGGGTGCCGACGCTGGTGATGGCCAGCGTCCAGAGCCGCAGCGAGCGCGGCGACGGGGACGAGAGCGACGAGCCCGCCCCGCCCGCCGAGCCCGCGCCGCCGCGCGAAGCCCGCCGACGCGGACGTCCGGGTGGCCGACGCCCGGCGCCGGAAGCCCCCGTCGATGATCGGCCGCCGCGGCCCGCGACCGTCGCGGAGCTCGTCGCGCAGAAGGAGCGGCAGCGCGCCGCGGAAGCGGCGGCCCGGGCCGACGCCGACGAGACCACCGCCCACCCGGGGGATCGCGACGAGGCCGAAGCCGACGATGCCCCGACCGACGATCTCGACGACGACTGGGCCGACGACTCGGCCGAAGACACTGCCGAAGACACTGCCGACGACTACGCCGATGGCGACGACTACGACAGCTACGACGAGGACGACGAAGATACGGCCTACGACGCGTCAGACGATCCCGACGACGACGCCGACGACCTGGCCGATGAAACTGACGACTTCGACTTCGACGACGACGAGGACGACCCGGACGACGCCCACGACGACGCCCACGACGACGCGGAAGAGGACGACGCGGAAGAGGACGACGACGCGGCCGACGAGGACGCCGACGACGGGCCGGACGTGGGCAGGCCCACGCAGCCGTCGTCCCGCCCGGCGCCCCGGCGCGACTAGGCTGTCGCCGTCCCACGCACCCCCGCCGAGGAGCCGCGCTTGCCTGCGTCCTACCGGATCGAGGTTCCGGTGCCCGCGCGGGTCGTGGTGCTCGTGTCGGGGTCGGGCACGCTGCTGCAGGCGCTCCTCGACGCCGCCGCCGACCCGCGGTACCCCGCGCGGGTGGTGGGCGTCGCCGCCGACCGCCCCGGCATCGAGGGCCTCGCCCGCGCCGAGCGGGCCGGGGTGCCCACCGCCCACCTGCGGCTCGCCGATTTCGTCGACCGCGCCGCCTGGGACGCAGCGCTGGCCAAGGCCGTCGCCGCGCACGCGCCGGACCTGGTCGTCAGCGCGGGCTTCATGAAGATCCTCGGGCCGTCGTTCCGCGAGGCCATCGGCGCCCCGCTGCTCAACACCCACCCCGCACTGCTGCCTGCGTTCCCCGGCACGCAGGCCCCGGCCGACGCGCTGGCCTACGGGGTGAAGGTCACCGGGGCCACGGTCCACCTCGTCGACGACGGCGTCGACACCGGCCCGGTGCTCGCCCAGGCGGCCGTGCCCGTCGAGCCGGGCGACGATCCCGACCGCCTGCACGAGCGCATCAAGATCGAGGAACGCCGGTTGCTCGTAGCGACCGTCGCCGCGCTGGCCCACCACGGGGCCACCGTCAACGGACGAGAGGTGACCATCCCGTGAGCTCCCCGGAAGCCACTGAGCGCAGGCCCGTCAAGCGCGCACTGGTCAGCGTCTACGACAAGACCGGGCTCCTGGAGCTGGCCACCGGGCTGCACGCGCTGGGCGTCGAGGTGGTCTCCACCGGCTCGACCGCGCAGGTCATCAAGGAGGCGGGCGTGCCCGTCACGGCGGTGGAGGAGCTCACCGGGTTCCCCGAGTGCCTGGACGGGCGGGTCAAGACGCTGCACCCGCGCGTGCACGCGGGCCTGCTCGCCGACACCCGCAGGCCAGAACACCTCGCCCAGCTCGCCGAGCTGGGCATCGCCCCGTTCGAGCTGCTGGTGAGCAACCTCTACCCGTTCACGGCGACGGTCGCGTCCGGCGCCACCCCCGACGAGTGCGTCGAGCAGATCGACGTCGGCGGCCCCGCCATGGTGCGGGCGTCGGCGAAGAACCACGACAGCGTGGCGGTGGTCGTCGACCCGTCCCGCTACGACTGGGTGCTCGAGACCGTCAAGGACGGCGGGTTCACGCTGGCCGACCGCCGCGCGCTCGCCGTCACCGCGTTCCGGCACACCGCGACGTACGACGTGGCCGTCGCCTCCTACCTCGGCAGCGTGATCGCGCCCGACGGCAACCCGTTCCCCGGCTGGGTCGGCGCCACGTGGGACCGCGCTGCCACCCTCCGCTACGGCGAGAACCCGCACCAGGCGGCCGCGCTGTACGCGTCGGGGGCACCGGGCCTGGCCGTCGCGGAGCAGCTGTCGGGCAAGGAGATGTCCTACAACAACTACGTCGACGCCGACGCCGCCTGGCGGGCCGCCCACGACCACGGTGACGTGCCCTGCGTCGCGGTGATCAAGCACGCCAACCCGTGCGGGATCGCGATCGGCCAGGACGTGGCGGAGGCCCACCGCAAGGCGCACGCCACCGACCCCACCAGCGCGTTCGGCGGGGTGATCGCGGTGAACGGCGAGGTGAGCGTCGAGCTGGCCGAGCAGATCGCGGAGATCTTCACCGAGGTCGTGGTGGCGCCCGCGTACGCGGACGGGGCCTCGGCGGTGCTCGCGGAGCGGCGCAACCTGCGGGTGCTGCGGCTGCCCGTCGCGCCGCCGCGCGGTGGCGCCGAGCTGCGGCCCGTCTCGGGCGGGCTGTTGCTGCAGCAGCGCGACGGCCTCGACGCCCCCGGCGACGACCCCGCCACCTGGACCCTCGCCACCGGCGACCCCGTGGACGACGACGTCCTCGCCGACCTCGTCTTCGCCTGGCGCGCCAGCCGGTCGGTCAAGTCGAACGCGATCCTGCTCGCCGCCGACGGTGCCGCGGTCGGCGTCGGGATGGGGCAGGTCAACCGGGTGGACGCCGCGCGGCTCGCCGTCACGCGGGCCGGTGATCGCGCGCGGGGCTCGGTGGCCGCGTCCGACGCGTACTTCCCGTTCCCCGACGGCTTGCAGGTGCTGCTCGACGCCGGGGTGCGCGCGGTGGTGCAGCCCGGCGGCTCGGTGCGCGACCCGCTCTCGATCGAGGCCGCCACGGCTGCGGGAGTGCCGATGTACTTCACGGGCACGCGGCACTTCGCCCACTAGTGGACGATTGGGACGCCGAAAGCGCCCGGCTGGCCGCCCGGGCCCTGGCGGACGGCCGTCCGACGGCCTGGTTCGAGGAGCTGTACGCGGCGGGCGCCCGCGAAGAGATCACCATGCCCTGGGACCGCACGCGTCCCTCGGCTCTGCTGGCGGACTGGCTGACCGGTTCCGGAACGGGGCGTTCCGCGGTCGTGGTGGGCTGCGGGCTGGGGGCCGATGCGGAGTTCGTCGCGGCCCACGGCTTCGCGACGACGGCCTTCGACATCTCCGCGACGGCCGTCCGCACGGCACGGCAGCGGTACCCGACCTCGCCCGTCGACTACCGCACCGCGGACCTGTTCGCGCTGCCGGACGGGTGGGCGTTCGACCTGGTGGTGGAGATCATCAACGTGCAGGCGCTGCCGGTGTCGCTACGGGCCGAGGCGGTGGCCGCGGTGGCGGGTCTGGTCGCGCCGGGCGGCACGCTGCTGGCGGTCGAGAACGTGCGGACCGGGCCGCTCTCGCAACGCCCGCCGTGGGCCTTCACCCGCGCGGAGATCGACTCGTTCGCCGAGCACGGGCTCGACCCGGTGGCGATCGAGCAGGTCGACGACGGGATCCCCCGTTGGCGGGCCGAGTTCTTGAGGAGCGCTCCGTGAGCCGCTAAACTTCGAACAGAGGTTCGATACGCCGTCTCCCCGCGGCGCCGTGGGGAGAGGTGTGTCGTGGGTTCGAGCGATGCGGCGGCCAGGCTGGAGCATGCGCGGGGGCTGCTGCGACGGGCGGAGGATCGCGCGGTGCGAGCCCGCCCGGCGCCGGAGGTGGAGGCCGGGCTGGAGGGCGGCGTGCTGCCCGTCGTCGCGCCGCTGGCCCGGCTGCTGCCCGCGGGCGGGTTGCGGCGGGGCACCACGGTGGCCGTCGCGGCGGGCCCGGCGGCCACGTCGCTGCTGTGGGCCGTGCTCGTCGAGGCGTCCGCGGGCGGGGCGTGGGTGGGCGTCGTGGGGCGTCCCGATCTGGGGCTGGTCGCCGCCGCCGAGGCCGGGATGCGGCTGGAGCGCCTGGCGTTGGTGCCCGCTCCCGGGCCCGAGCTGATGGCCGTCACGTCCGCGTTGCTCGACGGGCTCGACGTCGTCGTCACCACCGTCGAGCGCCCGGTGCCCGCGGGGGAGCGGCAGCGGCTCGCGGCGCGGGCCCGGCAGCGGGGCGCGGTGCTCTGCGTCCTGGGCTCGTGGCCCGGTGCCGATGTCCAGCTGAGCTGCACCGAGGCCCGGTGGGGCGGGGTGGGGGCCGGGCTCCACGGCGGGAGCGGGCGGCTCGGGCAGCGGCAGGTCGAGGTCCGGGTGCTGGGGCGGGGGATGGCCCCGGCAGGTCGGGTGGAGCGGCTGCTGATGCCCGCGGCCCCCGACGCTGCTCCGGTCGCCCTCCCCGCCCTCGCACAGGCTCCGGTGGCCGCCCGGTTGGCCGGATGACCGGCCAAGATCGCCAGTCGGGGGACATGAGGTGCGCTGGTGCACCTCATGTCCCCGAGACGGCGATCACGGGACGGGCCGTGCGGGTGCTCGCGCTGTGGTCGCCCGACTGGCCGGTCACCGCCGCCGCGCACGCCGCGCGCATCCCGCCGCACCAGCCCGCGGCGGTGTTCGTCGCGGGACGGGTGCTGGCGTGTTCGGCGGTGGCCCGCGCGCAGGGGGTGCGCCGGGGGCTGCGGCGCCGGGAGGCCCAGGCGCGCTGCCCCGAGCTGGCCGTGCTCACCCCCGATCCGGATCGCGACGCACGGGCGTTCGAGCCGGTGGTCGCCGCGGTCGAGGAACTGGCGCCGGGGGTGGAGATCCTCCGCCCCGGGCTGGTGGCCCTGCCCGCCCGCGGCCCGGTGAGCTGGTTCGGTGGCGAGCTGACCGCGGCGGAGCGGCTGGTCGACCAGGTCGCCGCCCGCACCGGAGTGGAGGTGCAGGCGGGCTTCGCCGACGGGCTGTTCGCCGCCGTGCTGGCCGCCCGTCGCGCGGTGGCCGTCGCGCCCGGCGACACGCCCGCCTTCCTCGCCGCGCTCGGCGTCGAGGAGCTCGACCGCGAGCCCGACATCGACCGCTCCGCGCTCGTCGACCTCCTCCGCCGCCTCGGCCTGCTCAGCCTGGGCGCGTTCGCCGCGCTCGACCCGGCTGACGTCGCGTCCCGGTTCGGTGCTGACGCCGTGCTCTGCCACCGGCTCGCCCGCGGGCTGGACCCCCGCCCGCCGCTGCGGCGCCGTCCGCCGGAGGAGCTCACGGTCGAGGCCGAGCTCGACCCGCCCGTCGACCGCGTCGACGCCGCCGCGTTCGCCGCCCGCGGCCTGGCCGAGCGGCTGCACGCCACCTTGGCGGGCCACGGACTGGCGTGCACCCGGCTCGGGGTCACCGCCCACACGGCCGCGGGGGAGGAGCTGCACCGGATCTGGCGGTGCGCCGAGCCGCTCACCCCCGCCGCCACGGTCGACCGGGTCCGCTGGCAGCTCGACGCCTGGCTGACCCACCGGCGCGACACCCCGGAAGACGGGGCGGTCGTCCGCCTGCGCCTGGTGCCGGAGGAGACCGTCGCCGCCGGGGCGCTGCAACGCGGCCTCTGGGGCGAGACGGGGGAGGCCGACGAGCGGGCAGGCCGCGCGTTGGTGCGGGTGCAGGCGCTGCTGGGGCCGGAGTCGGTGGTCACGGCGGTGCTCGGCGGCGGCCGCGACCCCGCCGAACGCATCCGGCTGGTCCCCTGGGGCGACGACCGCGGCGAGCCCCCGCCTGCCGCGCCGTCACCCGCCGCGCCGTCCGTTGCCGCGTCCGTTGCCGCGCCCGCTGCCGCGCCGCCGAGCCGCCCCGGCCCACCCGCCGCCTCGGGACGGCGGCGCCCTGCGGACCTGGTCCCCGACCTCACCGGCGCCGCGCCCGCGGGGTGGCCGGTCGACGTGCTGCGTCGCACCGGGCGGCTCTCGGCTGTGGAGCTGCAGCAGGGTGGGCTGCCGCCCGGCCCGCGCTCCCGGCGGCGACGGCTGCCCGCCCACCGCTCACCGCGCCCGTCGCCGGTGCGGGAGCCGCCGCCGTCGTGGCCGGGCCGCCTGCCCGCCCCGTCCCCGGCCACGGTGCCGCCCACGCCGCTGCCCGCCCTCGTCCACGACACCGCGGGCGAGCCGGTGCGCCTCGTCGGCCCCGACCTGCTCGCCGCACCACCTGCCCGGGTCACGGTCGACGGCCGCGCGCCCGCCGCCGTCGTCGGCTGGTCGGGGCCGTGGCCGGTGTGGGCCCGCTGGTGGAGCCCGGAGGCCACCCCGGCCGCGCGGATGCAGGTCGTCCTCGACGACGGCACGGCGCTCCTGCTCGTCGCCAGGGACGGCCGTTGGTGGGTGGCCGGGATCTACGACTGACACAGAACGGCCGGGCGCTTCGGTCCCGGAAGCGCCCGGCCGTTCGTGGAGGGGATATTCAGGCTACCGCCGGCGGCGGCTCCGCGGCGCCGGTCATGATGGCCACCGCTTCGGACATGGTGTGGCTCTGCGGTGTGATCACCGTCGCGCGCCTGCCGAGGCGTTGGATGTGGATGCGGTCGGCGACCTCGAAGACGTGCGGCATGTTGTGGCTGATCAGGATGACCGGGAGGCCCCGGTCGCGGACGTCGCGGATCAGCTGCAGCACCCGGTTGCCCTCCTTGACCCCGAGCGCGGCGGTGGGCTCGTCGAGGATGACGACCTTGCTGCCGAACGCGGCTGAACGCGCGACCGCGACGGCTTGGCGCTGCCCACCGGACAGGCTCTCCACGGCCTGGCCGATGTTCTGCAGCGTGGCCACGCCCAGCTCGCTCATGTGCCTGGCGGCCTCGGACTTCATGTGCTTCTTGTCGAGCATGCGGAACACCGAGCCGAGGACGCCGGGCTTGCGCTCCTCGCGGCCGAGGAACAGGTTGTCGGCGATGTCGAGCCCGGGTGAGACCGCCAGCGACTGGTACACCGTCTCGATGCCCGCCTGCCGGGCGTCCATCGGGTTGCGGAAGTGCACCTCCTTGCCGTCGAGCAGGATCTGCCCCTCGTCCGGGATGAGCGCGCCGCACAGCGCCTTGATGAGGCTGGTCTTGCCCGCCCCGTTGTCGCCGATCACCGCGAGGATCTCGCCGGGGTAGAGCTCGAGGTCGCTGTTGGCGATCGCGGTGACCTTCCCGTACCGCTTGACCAGGCCCTTGGCCTGCAGCACCGGCTCGCGGGTGGCGCCCGGGGCCGGGTCTTTGTCCAGTGATGCGCTGGTCATGCCTTCACCTTCCGGATCCACTGGTCGAGGGCCACGGCGATGAGCACGAGCAGGCCGATCGCGGTGCCCTGCCAGACGACGTCGACGCCCGCCAGCTGCAGCCCGTTGCGGAACACGCCGACGATCAGGGCGCCGACCAAGGTGCCGAGCACCAGGCCGCGGCCGCCGAAGAGGCTCGTGCCGCCCAGCACCACGGCGGTGATGGAGTCGAGGTTGTACTCGGTGCCGACGTTGGGGCTGGCCGACGCGAGGCGGCCCATGAGGATCCACGCCCCGATCGCGTAGATCAGGCCCGCCACGAGGTAGACCGACAGCAGCACCCGGTCGGTGCGGATGCCGGACAGCCGCGCGGCCTCGAGGTCGTCGCCGGTGGCGTAGACGTGCTTGCCCCACGCCGTGTTGCCGAGCGCGTACCAGAAGAACGCGAACAGCAGCAGCATGATGATCGTGCCCCAGGTGAGGCTGAAGCCGGCGATCCGCAGGGCGTTGTTCCCGGTGGCGGTCATGATCCCGGGCATGTCCGAGCCGCGGATCGTCTCGCTGCGGGACACGACCGAGTTGAGCGAGAAGAAGATCGACAGCGTGGCCAGGGTGACGATGAACGGGGGCAGCTTGATGCGGGTGACCAGCCAGCCGTTGAGCGCGCCCATCGCGGTGCCGAGGACCAAGCCGATGATCAGGGCGATGACGCCGGGGAAGCCCAGCTTAGTGGCCATGTTCGCCATGAGGATCGACGAGAACACGGCGATGGCGCCCGCCGAGAGGTCGATGCCCGCGGTGAGGATGACCAGGGTCTGGCCGAGCGCCAGCGTGGCGATCACCGTGACCTGCTGCAGCACCAGGCCGAGGTTCGCCGCGGAGAGGAACCGGCCGTTGACGATCGCGAACGCGATGATCGCCACGAGGAGCACCGCCAGCGGCCCCAGGATCGGGTTGCCGTGCAGGACGTGCTGGACGCGGTCGAGCAGCGATTCGGTTTTCTGGTCTTCGAAGCCGGAAGGGAGTTTCGGTTCGGCGGTGGCCGTGCCGCCCGAGGTGTCTGAGGCCATCAGTGCGCTCCTTCGTCAGTCACGGTCAGGCGGCTGGGGTGAGGGGTCGTGTGACCGGCCTCACCCCAGCCTGCTCTGCGGCCGGACGGTCCGTCTACAGGTCAGCCCCAGCAGTTCTGGAGGCCGAAGGCGGTGTCCTTGGACTCGACCCCGGGCTGCGCCTGGTCGGTGATCAGCGTGACGCCCGTGTCCACGAAGTTCTTGCCCGCCGTGGCCTGGGGCTTGGTGCCGTCCTTCGCGAACGCGGCGACCGCGTCGACGCCCTGCTGCGCCATCTTCAACGGGTACTGCTGCGAGGTGGCGCCGAGCTGGCCCGCCTTGACGGCCTGGACGCCGGGGCAACCGCCGTCGACCGAGACGATGGTGACCGACTTGTCCTTGCCCGCGGCCTTGAGCGCCTGGTAGGCGCCCGCCGCGGCGGGCTCGTTGATCGTGTAGACGAGCGTGATGCCCGGGTCTTTCTGAAGGAGGTTCTCCATCGCGGTGCGGCCGCCCTCCTCGGCGCCGTCGGTCACGTCGTGGCCGACGATCCGCGGGTCGTTCTCG
>DATAOO010000041.1:0-2436 GCA_036265695.1 Pseudonocardia sp.
GGCCACGAGGTAGTTCTCGTGGCAGCCGTAGGAGTTGCCCGCCGAATCGGTGTTGTTCTTGAAGAGGTAGATGTCGCCGCCGATGCCCTCGTCCACGAGCCGCCGCTCGGCGTCGACGAGCAGGTCCTCCAGGATCCGCTCGCCCGCCTTGTCGTGGGCGACGAGCTGCGCGAGCGAGTCGCACTCGGCCGTGGCGTACTCGGGGTGGCTGCCGACGTCGAGGTAGAGCCGGGCCCCGTTGCGCAGGAACACGTTCGACGAACGCCCCCAGGACACGACCCGGCGGAACAGGTAGCGCGCCACCTCGTCCGGTGAGAGGCGTCGCTGGCCGTGGAAGGTGCACGTGACCCCGAACTCGGTCTCGACCCCGTAGATCCGCCGCTGCATCCTCCTAGCGTAGGCGGAGAGCGGCGTCTCATGTCACGCGTGTGACGCGTGGTTCGCACGGCGTTTCCGGCGACGCGCCCCTAGGGTCGCACCGTGATGCATTGGTTCAGCCGCCGCGCGAACAACGTGAACGAGGTCGATCGCGCGATCTCCCGCGCCATCTCGTCGCTGCCGCCGACCCCGTTCGACACCGCCATGAAGGCGCTGTCCGGTGCGGCGAACCACAGCAAGCTGTGGTTCGCGCTCGCGCTGCTGCTGGCCCTGCGGAAGGGCACCACGCGCAAGGCGGCGGTGCGGGGCGTGCTCTCGATCGCGGCGACCAGCCCGCTGGCGAACGCCGTGCTCAAGCCGCTCCTGCCGCGACGGCGCCCGGCCGCGTCCGAGCTGCCCGCCTACCAGACGATCGCCAACCCGCCGCGGTCGTCGTCGTTCCCGTCCGGGCACGCGGCGTCCTCGGCGGCGTTCGCGACGGCGGTGGCGATGGAGAGCCCCCGCACCGCGCTCGCCGTGGTCCCGCTGGCCGCCGCGGTGGCCTACTCGCGGGTCCACGTCGGCGTGCACTGGACGTCGGACGTCGTGGTGGGGGCGGCCCTCGGCACCGGGGTGGCGCTGGCCACCGAGCGCTGGTGGCCGGTGCGCGAGCAGGACGAGGCGCGGGCCCGGCCGCTGGACACGGTCCCCGAGCTGCCCGAAGGCAAGGGGCTCGTGATCGTGTCCAACCAGCGCTCCGGCGACCCGGAGCACGACCCGGCCGACGAGCTCGAGGAGGCGCTGCCGCGGGCGATCGTGGTGCGTGCCGACCCCGACCGCGGGCTCGACGACCAGCTCGACGAGGCCATCGAGCAGGCGGGCGACGAGGCGCTGGCCGTCGGCGTGGCGGGTGGCGACGGCACGGTGGCGGCGGCGGCCGCCGTGGCCGGGCGGCGCGGGCTGCCGCTCGTCGTGGTGCCGACGGGCACCCTCAACCACTTCGCCCGCGACGTCGGCGTGTACGACCTGCAGGAGGCGGTGGACGCCACCGGTACGGGGCAGGCAGTGGCCGTGGACCTCGCGCTCGTCGACGTGCACCCCGGCCGCGGCGACGACCCCAAGTCGCCCGCGGTGATGCGCCTGCGGGCGTTCGTCAACACGGCGAGCATCGGCTCGTACCCCGACCTCGTGCGGCTGCGCGAGAAGTGGACGCCGCGGTGGGGCAAGTGGCCCGCCTTCGCCGCGGCGCTCGTGATCGTGCTGCGGCGCGCCGAGCCCGTGCGGGTCAAGATCGAGGGCCGGTGGACCGCGGTGTGGTTCCTCTTCGTCGGCAACGGCCCCTACGCGCCCCGCGGGATGGTGCCCGCGTGGCGGCCGTCGCTGGACTCCGGGCTGCTGGACGTGCGCTGGCTGCGCGCCGACCTGCGCTTCTCCCGGCTGCGCGCGATCGCGGGCCTGCTCACCGGCGCGTTGGGACACAGCCGGGTGTACGGCGAGCGGCAGGTCCCCGAGTTCGACGTGGAGCTGGCCGTGCCGGGGATGCTCGCCACCGACGGTGAAGTGGTCGAGGAGGCGGGCCGCTACACGTTCCGGGTGGCCGATCGCCCCATCCCGGTGTACCGCCGCGACGAGCGGCAGTGGACCGGGCGGGACCGCCCCTTCCAGCGCGTCTAGCAGCGACCACCCGCTTCGGCCAGGCCCGACCGCAGCTTGGCCATGCCTGCCGCGAGGTCGTCGAGCGCGGCGTCGTCGAGGTGGGCGCCGAGGGTTTCGGTGAGCAGCCGGATGTAGACCGTGCGCGCGTGGTGGAGCACCCGGGCGCCGTCCTCGGTGACGGCGGCGTAGACCTCGCGCCGGTTGTGGGCGGGCCGCTCGCGGCTGACCCAGCCGCGCTCGACCAGCCGGTCGACGATCCGCGTGAGGCCGCCACGCGTGACGCGGAGCCGCTCGGCCAGCACCAGCATCTGGAGGCGGTGCTCCGGCGTGCAGTACAGCTCGTTGAGCACGTCGACGTCGGAGAGCGTGCACTCGGACTCCGCCCGGAGCCGCTCGTCGAGCAGCTTGCTCATCTCCCGGTAG
>DATAOO010000042.1:0-17746 GCA_036265695.1 Pseudonocardia sp.
CGGCCGCGACCGCGTACATCCCGTAGAGAACGGGTCCGGCCGCGGCCAGCAGCATCAGCACCGCCCACCGCCTGCGCAGCACGACCAGCACCGCGGCGAGCTGGAGGACGAGGACCAGGGCGACGAGGAGCCAGCCGTCGACCAGGGCCGGGGCGAGGACCGCCGCGCCGACCACGACCCCGCCCGCGAGCAGCTGGGTGCGCCACCGGTCGGCGAGCCCCAACCCGGCGCCTGCGATGACCAGCGCGAGCAGCAGCGCGGGGAGCGCGGGCAGGTAGCCGAAGATCGCGGTGGCGGCCGCGTCGACGAGGTAGAGCGTGGCGAAACCGGTGGCGACCAGCGCGAGCGCTCCCGCCCGGGCGGACTCGCGGCGGTGCAGCCACGCGCCCAGCCCGACGAGCCCCGCGCCCAGCACTGCGCCGAACGCGACCCGCGCGGGCGGGGTGAACCAGCCGCGCGAGGCCGCGAGGGCCAGCAGGAGGACGACGCCGAGCAGCGTCACGGCGCCGCCGGTCCACGCGAGCAACCGGGCGCCGGTCAGCGGGGACCGCTTCGGTGCGCCAGGTGCGGTGGCGCCCCGAGCCGCCTGCGGGGAGCCTGCGGGCGGCGGTCCGGCGAGCGGGGTGCCCGCAGGCGGCCCTCCCGGACCCGCCCATCCCGCGGGCGCCCAGCCGGGCGCCGGACCGAGCCCGGCAGGCGGCGCCGCCGGCGGCCACGGCGACGGCACGCCGCCTCCAACCGGCGGCGCGTACCACGACGCGGCGGCTCCACCAGACGGCAACGGCGGGGCAGCTGCTGCAGACGGCGGCGCCGAGCACGACGCAGCGGTCGCGGCAGGCCACGAGGCAGCGGCCCCAGCAGGCGACGACGCGGCGCCCCCAGCAGGCGACGAGGCAGTGGACCCGTCAAGCGACGACGCAGCGGCCCCGATGGGCCAGGCCGGAGACGGCGCGCCCCCGGGCGTGGCCGACGGAGATCCGACGGCGCCGGACGGGGCGCCCCAACCGCGGACTCCAGCGGCCATCCCGGCCTGACCCACACCGGCGGAGCCGGACGTCGTCGCATCCGCGGATGCGGTCGCGGCGGAGCCGGTGTTACGGAGCGCGAGCAGCTCGACACCCATCCCGTCGAGCCGCTGCGCGATCCGCCGCAGTTCGGCGGCCAGCGCGGCGAGCGGGTCGGGCGTCGGAGTGGTGCTCATGACCGGATCCTGCCCAGGTGGGAGGCCCCGCCCCTGCGTACCACTACCCGGGTCTGATCACGGTCCGGTCACGACGCTTGATCGACGTATCGGGAGCCCGGGGCAACCACTCGTCGCTACATACGTCCAAGTGAATGTGGCGCGAGCCGCCACCGACCGAACGCCCGTAACCCCGCGGCGCCCTCGTCGTTGACCGGGGAAGCGGATCTCCATGGAGGATGTGTGAGCGCATTGTCACCCACCCAGGAACTACCGGTGCAGCTCTCACCCGTCTCGAGGCGGCAGCCGAGCCGCACGCCGTACCCGCTGGTCAGCGTCATCGTGCCGACGCGCAACGAGGCCAAGAACCTGGAGATCGTGCTGCCCGCGATCGCCGCGGTGCGACCGGCCGTCCACGAGATCATCGTGGTCGACGGCCACTCCACCGACGGCTCGATCGACGTCGCGCTCCGCGTGCTCCCGTCGGTCAAGGCGATCACCCAGACCCGCAAGGGCAAGGGCAACGCGATGGCGTGCGGGTTCGCCGCCGCCACCGGCGACGTCGTTGTGATGTTCGACGCCGACGGCTCGGCCGACCCGGCCGAGATCCCCGCGTTCGTGGACGCGCTGATCGCGGGCGCCGACTTCGCCAAGGGCAGCCGGTTCGCCCCGGGCGGCGGCAGCGACGACATCACCCTGTTGCGCCGCTCCGGCAACGCGGGCCTCAACGGCGTCGCGAACACGCTGTTCGGCACGGCGTACTCCGACCTCTGCTACGGCTACAACGCCTTCTGGGCCGACCTCCTCCCGGTGCTCGACCTGCCCCCGATCGACGCCCCCGCACCCGCGGAGGGGATGCTGTGGGGCGACGGCTTCGAGATCGAGACGGTGCTCAACTGCCGCATGGCGGCGGCGGGTCTGCGGATCACGGAGGTGCCGTCCGTCGAGCGGCAACGCATGTTCGGCGAGACCAACCTCCGGACCTTCGCCGACGGCGCGCGGGTGCTCCGTACTCTGATCGCAGAGCATCGTCGAGCCCGCACCCGCTGACCCCGGAGATCACGTGACCACCGCCACCGTCGTCGTCTGCGTCTACACCGAGAAGCGCTGGGACGACATCGTGGCGGCCGTGGAGTCCGTCGCGTCGCAGGACGTCCCGCCGGTCGAGACGCTCGTCGTCGTCGACCACAACCCGGCCCTCCTCGACCGCGCGCAGGCCGAGCTCAACGACGTGAAGGTGCTGGCCAACGCGCACGTCCAGGGCCTGTCCGGCGCCCGCAACACCGCCATCGCCGAGGCCAAGGGCGACGTCGTGGTGTTCCTCGACGACGACGCCCGCGCCCGCCCCGGGTGGCTCGCCGCGCTGCTCGACCCCTACGAGGACGCCACCGTGCAGGCCGTCGGCGGCGTCGCCCACCCGCGCTGGCCGACCTGGCCCAACGGCGGCCGCCGCCCGCACCTGCTGCCCGGCGCCGTGCCGGAGGACGGCGACGCCACGGGCGAGCTGGACTGGATCGTCGGCTGCACCTACACCGGGCAGCCGACCACGCGGGCCGAGGTGCGCAACCTCATGGGCTGCAACATGTCGTTCCGGCGCGACGTGTTCGAGCGCGTCGGCGGCTTCGCCGAGGAGATCGGGCGCATCGGCAAGAACCCGCTGGGGTGCGAGGAGACCGAGCTCTGCATCCGCGCCCGCCAGGCCTGGGCCCGCTCGGGGGAGAAGATCCGGATCGTGTTCGAGCCGCGCGCCGAGGTCGACCACCGCGTCAGCTTCGACCGCGTCGAATGGGCCTACCTGCGGCGGCGCAGCTGGGCCGAGGGCCTGTCGAAGGCGGCCGTGGCGCAGCTCGTCGGCTCGGACGCCGCGCTCTCCACCGAGCGCGACTACGCCGCCAAGGTCCTCCCGGCGGCGGTCATCAGGGAGCTGCGGCAGCGCCGGGTGTCGTCGGCGGCGGCCGTGGTCGCCGCGCTCGCCTGGACCACCGCGGGCTACGTCCGCGGCAGGCTGCCCGGCGCGACGTCCGGTGTGCGGCTGCCCGCGGCCGGTGGCTGAGCACCACCGGGCGGTCACGAGCTTCGTCCACCACCGCGCTCGACTGACCGACGGCCAGCGGGCGGCGTGGGAGCGGTGGTGGCCCACGCGCGGGCACGACGTCGCCGACCTGCTCGACGGAGCCCTCGACTACGACCCCCGCGCCTGGTTCGGCCGCGCCGCCCCGCTGGTCCTGGAGATCGGCTCGGGCATGGGCGAGTCGACCGCCGCGCTGGCGGAGGCCGAGCCCGCCGTCGACCACCTCGCCGTCGAGGTCTTCGAGCCCGGCATCGCCGCGTTGCTCATGCGGGCGGCCGAGCTCACCAACCTGGTCGTCCTGCGCGGCGACGCCGTCGCGCTGCTCGCGACGCGGGTGCCGGAGGCGTCGCTGGCGGGCATCCGGATCTTCTTCCCCGACCCGTGGCCCAAGCGCCGCCACCACAAGCGCAGGCTGGTGCAGCCCGCGTTCGTCGCCCTCGCGGCGAGCCGCCTGCAGCCCGGCGGCACCCTGCACATGGCCACCGACTGGGCCGACTACGCCGACCAGATGCGCGCCGTCGCCGACGCCGAGCCGCTCCTCTCCGGCGGGGAGGTGCCGCGTCCTTCGTGGCGGCCGGTGACCAAATTCGAGGCGCGTGCTCTGTCCGAGGGGCGCGACGTCCACGACTTCGTTTACAGCAGGCCACCTTGCGGGCACGAAGGGTAGCCGGGTAAGAACATCCGCGGCCCCTTACGGATGACGGAGAGGTTCCGCTCGGTGACACTCGCCGTACTGCCGCCCCGGCAAGAGGGTGTCGACGTCGACGCCGCACACGCGTTCCTCGAGCAGTTCCACGCCGAGACCAACCCCCCGTACCCGCTGCGGCGGCGGCTGCGGCGCGTGCGGGCCGAGATCGAGCGCACCGGCACCTACGTGCACACCGAAGCCGAGGTCGAGTTCGGCGCCAAGGTGGCGTGGCGCAACGCCGCGCGCTGCATCGGGCGGCTGTACTGGCACGGGCTGCACGTGCGCGACCGGCGGGCCGTGCACACCCCGTCCGCCGTCGCCGACGAGTGCGCCGCGCACCTGCGGGCGTGCACCCGCGGCGGCCGGATCCGGTCGACGATCACCGTGTTCGCGCCCGACCGGCCCGGCCAGCCCGGCCCCCGCATCGTCAACGACCAGCTGGTGCGCTACGCCGGGCACCGGACGTCGAGCGGCGCGATCCGCGGCGACGGCGGGCAGGTCGAGCTCACCGAGCACGCGCTGGCCCTCGGCTGGCAGCCACCCGAACCGCCCGGTCGCTTCGACGTGCTGCCGCTCCTGATCTCCGCGGACGGCGCGGCCCCGGAGGTGCACGAGCTGCCCCGCAACGCCGTGCTGGAGGTGCCGCTCGTACACCCGGAGTTCGCGTGGTTCGCCGACCTCCGGCTGCGGTGGCACGCGGTGCCCGCGATCAGCAACATGCCGCTGTCGATCGGCGGCATCACCTACCCGGCGGCCCCGTTCAACGGCTGGTACCTCGGCACCGAGATCGGCGCCCGCAACCTCGCCGACCCCGAGCGGTACGACCTGCTGCCCGTCGTCGCCCAACGGATGGGCATCGCGGGCGGCTCCGAGCGCACGCTGTGGCGCGACCGGGCCGTGATCGAGCTGGTGCGCGCGGTCCAGCACTCGTTCGACGTCGCAGGCGTGACGATGTCCGACCACCACGAGGAGTCCCGCCGCTTCCTCAAGCACGTGGCCAAGGAGGAGCGGGCCGGGCGCGGGTGCCCCGCGGACTGGAGCTGGATCGTGCCACCGATCTCCGGGGCCCTCACGCCGGTGTTCCACCGCTACTACGACGAGCCGGATCCGACGATGCGGCCTGCCTACCTTCCCCCGGCTGATACCTTGCGGAGTCACCCGAGGAGGTGACGCCGGTGGCGGAGAGAAGGCCGCCCGTGCTCGAAGTCCGCCGCCTGTGCAAGGCGTACGGCCGGGTGTCGGCGCTCACCGACGTCGACCTCGAGGTCCACCGCGGCGAGGTGCTCGCCGTGCTCGGCAACAACGGGGCGGGGAAGTCCTCTTTGGTCGAGATCCTCGCGGGCGTGGAGCGGCCGGATTCCGGCAGCATCGCCATCAACGGCACGCCTGCGCGGATCGACCGGCCGGACATCGCGCACGCGCTCGGCATCGCCACCGTGTTCCAGGACCTCGGGCTCTGCACGAACATGACGATCGTCGAGAACATGTACCTCGGTCGGGAGCTCGGCGGCGTGGTCCTCGACGACACCACCATGATCGAACACGCGGCCCAGCTGCTCCGCCAGCTGTACGCGGGCCGGTTCCGGATGGACGCCAAGATCACCGACCTCACCGGCGCGGAGCGGCAGATCGTGGCCATCGCCCGGTCGCTGCTGGGCGACCCGAGCCTCGTGGTGCTGGACGAGCCCACCGCCGCGCTGGGCGTCGAACAGCGGGCCACCGTGCTCCACATGATCCGGCAGCTGCGGGCGCGGGGGATCAGCACCGTGATGGTGTCGCACGACCTGGAGGACGTCGTCGCCGTGGCCGACCGGGTGGTCGTGCTGCGGCTCGGCCGGGTGAGCGGCGTCTTCTCCGTGCGCAACGCCGTGCCGGAGCAGGTCCGGTCGGCGATGTCGGTCGTGCCCGCGCCGCGGATCGGCAGCGGCGGGCTGTTCGAGCCGCTCGTGCCGCCGCGATGAGCGAGTCCGGGGGACGGCAGCCTGCGGAGCTTGCGGAGCAGGCGGGGTGGGTTGGTGCAGCGAGCGAATCATCGACGCAGCGCCCGCGCGAAGCGCCGAGCGAGCCCGGGGGATGGAGGCCTGCGGAGCTTGCGGAGCAGGCCGGGGTGGGTAGGCCCAGCGAGGGAGAGCGATGAGCAAGCGCGGGGGGTGGCTGCGGCGGGGCGTCGACGAGAAGGCGGCGGCGGGCCTGGCGCTCCGCCACGACGACGCCCTCGCGCTCCTGCGGGAGGGCCAACCGGAGTTGGCCGTGCCCCAGCTCGAACAGATCCTGATCGGCTGCCGCACGGTGTTCGGGTTGCGGCAGGGGCCCACGTTGACCGTGGAGGGCAACCTCGCCGTCGCCTACCTCTGCGCGGAGCGCCTCGACGAGGGGCACGCGCTACTGCTCGACGCCTACAGGACCCGCCAGCGCGTGCTCGGCGAGTCCGACGCGGCCACGCTCACGGCGGCGGACTGCCTCGCCACCGCCCACCGCCTGCTCGGCCGCCACGCGGAGGCTGTCGCGCTGGGGAAGCGGGTGGTGGCGGCGCGCACCCGGACGCTCGGCCGCACCCACGTCGACACGCTGACCTCCCGGATGGGCCTCGCGCTCGCCTACCTGGCCGCGGGCGCCGTCCCCGAGGCCCGCGCGCAGCTGCAGAGCGCGCTGAGCGTCGCCGAGGACGCCCACGGCCGCGCCCACCCGCACGTCATCGAGCTGCGGGTCGCGCTGGCCCGTGCGCACGTCGCGGACGGGCAGATGCTGGCCGCGGTCGCCGAGCTGGACGAGGCGATCGCCGCCAGCGCGACGGCCTACGGCCCCGAGCACCGGGAGACGACCGACCTGCACGCCGAGCGCGACGAGCTGCAGCCCGCCGCCACCTGAGGTCTCACGCCCCGGGGCCGGGCAGCCCCGGCACCTGGCGGGCCCGGCCGCGGAACTCGGCCACCACCTCGTCCGCCACCCGCACCGAGACGTCGTAGAGCCCGGACCGGCCCGAACGCGCCCGCTCCACCGCCTCCGCGACGAGCACGGCGCCCAGGGGCACGGGCCGCAGGAAGTCGATGTCGGCGCCCGCGGCCACCGCGGAGACGCCGTAGCTGTTGCACGCGTACGCGAACGCCGCGTCGGCCAGGAGGAAGACGTACCCGCCGTGGCAGATGCCGTGCCCGTTGAGGTGCCGGGCCGCCACGGTGAGGGCCGTGCGCGCCCGCCCCGGCCCGACGTCGAGCAACTGCACGCCCGCCTCCCGGCCCGCGGCGTCGGCCTGCTCCATGGCTGCGGCGGCGCGCTGCGCGATCTCGTCCACCGGCGCGAATCTAGTGCCCCACCGCAGGACGCTCGGCGCACAACGCGACGGCCCGACCTCCCGAGGTGGCGCACTGGTGATCAACCCTTCGCCGGTAGGGTCGGCGCCATGACCTCCCCCACCGGCCCCGAGCCGCGCGTGCTGCTGGTGTGGGACGCCCCCAACATGGACATGAGCCTCGGCTCGCTGCTCGGCGCCCGGCCGACGTCGGCGTTCCGGCCGCGGTTCGACGCCGTCGGCCGCTGGCTGCTCGACCTCGCGGGTGAGCACGCCGTCGCCGAGGCCTGCGTGTTCACCAACGTCGTGCCGGGCAGCACCGAGGTCGTGCGGCCCTGGGTGGAGGCGCTGCGCAACGTCGGCTTCGCCGTATTCGCCAAACCCAAGACGTCCGAAGATTCCGATATCGACGACGACATGCTCGGCCACATCAAGCTCCGCGCCGACGAAGGCCACCTGGAGCACGTGGTCGTCGCGTCGGGCGACGGGCGGGCCTTCCGCGAGCCGCTCGAGGAGCTGCGCACGCGGGGCACCTACGTCACCGTGATCGGCTTCCGTGAGCACGCGAGCTTCGCGCTCACCTCGGACGTGATCGAGTTCGTCGACCTCGAGGAGATCGAGGGCGTCTTCCGCGAGCCGCTGCCGCGCATCTCCCTCGACTCGCTGCCCGACGGCGGGGCCTGGCTGCCGCCGTTCCGGTCGCTCAAGTCGCTCCTGGAGCCGCGACGGTGACCGCCCGATGACGCTGCGCCTGACCGCGCCCGTCGTCCTGCCCTGCGACGACGCGTGCTCGGTCCTGCGCGACGCGGTCGTCGACGTCGACTCCTCCGGCCGGATCACCTACGTCGGGGCCCGCGCTGCGGCGCCCTCGACGGGGGCGCCCGTGCGGGCGCTGTCGGGCGTGCTGCTCCCGGGGCTGGTCAACACGCACGCGCACACGCCGATGCTGGCGCTGCGCGGGCTCGGCGGCGACCTGCCGTTGATGCGCTGGCTCACCGAGGTGATGTGGCCCGCGGAGGCCCGTTTGCGCGCCGAGGACGTGCGCGCCGCCATGACCGCGGGCTGCGTCGAGCTGCTGCGCACCGGGTGCACCACGAGCGTCGAGATGTACTTCTTCACCGACGCGGTGATCGACGCGGTCACCGCCGTCGGCTCGCGGGTGCTGCTCACGCCCGGGATCATCGCGGCGCCGGGCTGGGACCGGCTGGGGCCGTGGGAGGCGATGCGCGACGACGTCTCGGCGCGGATCGACGCCGGCGGCCTCCGGTCCGGTCGGGTCGAGCTGGGCTACGGCCCGCACGCCGCGTACACCCTGCCTGCCGACGCGCTCGCGTCGATCGGGGAGCACGCCAGGGCGCGGGGCGCGCTGGTGCACATCCACGTGGCCGAGGCCGCGGAGGAGGATCTCGACCAGCGCGCGGAGTACGGCTCGGTGCCCGCGCTGCTCGACGAGGTCGGCCTGCTCGGCGGGCGGGTGCTGGCGGCGCACGGGGTGCAGCTGTCGGACGCCGACGTGGCGCTGCTGGCGGCGCGGGGCGCGGCGGTGGCGCACTGCCCGGGCTCGAACGCCAAGCTCGCCGCCGGGGTCGCGCGGGTCACGGCGCTGCGACGGGCGGGCGTGCGGGTGGGGTTGGGCACGGACGGCCCGGCGTCCGGCGACGACCTCGACCTGTGGGCGCAGGCCCGGCTCGCGGGGCTCCTCGCCCGGGTCGGCGCGGGCGACGCGGCCGCGCTCACGGCGGCCGAGCTGCTGCTGATGGCCACGCGCGAGGGAGCCGCCGCGATCGGCCGCCCCGACCTCGGCGTCATCGAGGCGGGGGCGTGGGCCGACCTCGTGCACGTCGACCTCGACGACCCGGCGTTCGCCGACCCGGCCGACGACGCGCAGCTCCTGTCCAACCTGGTGTGGGCGGGCGGTGCCCGGCTCGTCACCGACGTGTGGGTGGCGGGCGAGGCCGTGCTGGCCGGGGGCGAGCCGACCCGGGTCGAGCGCACCGCCACCACGGCGGGGCTACGCGCTGTCGCCGCCCGACTGCGGGGGCGCCACCCGGAAGGGTGACCCCCTTTCCGCTTGTGGTCGCGCCCCCGGGTGAGCACGATCTGTGACTCGTAACGAACGCTGCGCAGGAAGCGAGCCCTACCGGATGTCGCAACGACCGGTCCTCGGAATCGATCTCGGAACCACGTATTCCTGCGTCGCGCAGCTCGACCAGTACAGCCGGGCGACCGTCCTCCCGAACGCCGACGGCGACAACACGACCCCGTCGGTCGTGTACCTGGAAGAGGGCGGCAACGTCGTGGTCGGCAAGACCGCCAAGCACGAGCTCCGGCTGCACGCCGACCGGGTGTTCCAGCAGATCAAACGCAAGATGGGGGTGCCGGGCTTCGCCGTCGAGCTCGACGGGCGCCGCTACGGGGCCGCCGACATCTCGGCGATGGTCCTCGAGTCCGTCGTGAAGGACGCGTTCGTCGCACTCGGCGTCGAGTGGCCCGCCGAAGGCCCCGCGGCGGACGTCGTGATCACCGTGCCCGCCTACTTCGGCGAGGCGGAGCGGGCCGCCACCCGCGAGGCGGGCGAGACCGCGGGCCTCAACGTCGTCCGCATCATCAACGAGCCGACCGCCGCCGCGGTCGGCTACGGGTTCACCAGGGATCCGGCGACGAACACCGTGCTGGTCTTCGACCTCGGCGGCGGCACGTTCGACGTCACGGTCGTCGAGACGTCGGCGAAGATGATCCGGGCGATCGCCACCGGCGGCAGCCAGGAGCTCGGCGGCGTGGACTGGGACACCGTGCTCGGCGCGCTCGTGCTCGCCCAGCACCGCGAGCAGTACCCGGACGCGCCGGACCCGAGCCTCGACGACGAGGCCATGGGCGCGCTCGACGTCCTCGTCGAGGACATCAAGAAGCGGCTCAGCCGCAGCGAGCGCTACACCGGCTCGTTCACGGTGGGCACCGACCGGGCCACCGTGGAGATCACCCGCGCCGCCTTCGAGGAGCAGACGGGCGACCTGGTCGAGCGGACCATGCGCTACACCGACCTCGTCCTCGACGCGGCGGCGGAGAAGGGCGTGCGCAAGCTCGACGACGTCATCCTGGTCGGCGGGATGTCCCGCGTGCCGACGATCGCGCGGGTGCTCCACGAGCGGCTGCTCGAACGGCTGCCGGACGCGCCCGCGCCCCATCTCGTCGACCCCGACCTGATCGTCGCGAAGGGCGCGGCGATGTACGCGGCGGCGGCCGTCGGCGAGCAGTACGGCGAGGAGCACGCGCTCGCCGAGCAGGCGGGCAACTTTCCCGTGCTGGTCAACGTCGCGTCCCGCGGGTACGGCATCCATGCGGTGCACGAGCGGGGCGACCCCGTCGGGTACGTGTCGTGGCTCATCCGCCCCAACGACGAGCTGCCCGCCTCACCCCAGCAGCTCTACGCCACGGTGGCCGACGACCAGACCCAGGTCGAGATCGTCGTCTACGAGTCCGCGACGAACCAGCTCAACGACGAGATCGCCGTGAACAAGGAGCTGGTCAAGGGGCTGCTCACCGGCCTGCCCCCGCGCCAGCCCGCGGGCCAGCGGGTGACGGTCACGTTCCTGCTCACCGACGAAGGCATCCTGGAGATCCTCGCGACGGGGCCGAGCGGCCAGCAGCTCAACCTCCGCTGGCAGCGGCCCGGCTCGTGACATGCCGCAGTGGGAGCTGGACCGGGACAGGTACAAGGCAGAGGTCATCAAGGCGACGGCGGACGGCTGGGACCCCGCCGAGAACTGGTTCCGGTTCGTCCAGCTGCCGCTCGGCACCGACGATCAGCACCTGATCGGGTGCGCGCTCGACGCGGTCTCGTTCTGCCTCAACCAGATGACGGTGGGTGGCGGCGCGCTCCGCGAGGCGGCCAACTCCCTCGTCGCCCGGATCCCCGAAGCGCGGGCGGTGCTGCTCGACCCCACGGCCCGCGCCGCCCACCGCACCGACGCGAGCGGCGGGCTGCAGCACGTACGGGACCGGATCCGGAGCGCCGTCGGCGACGTGCGGGCGGTTCCCGCCAGGGCCGTCACCGCCTTCGCGCGGCAGTCCGGCGGCCGGGCCACCGAAAGCGACGTGCGGGACCTCCTGGCCGAGCTGGGCATCGCCGAGCGGGAGCCCGTCACGCTCGACGCCCCGCCCCTCACCGGCCGCGACCGGCTCGGCGACCAGCTGCGCAGGCTGCGGTTCGCGAGCGTCGGCGCGTACCTCCGAGCGCGCGGGCTGGGCGCCGACCCGAGCGAGCAGGCGCTCGACGAGCAGGACGCCGTCGTCGACTCCCGGCTCAGCGGGGCGGAGCGGACGGCCGAGGAGCAGGTCCTGATCGTGCTGCGGCGGTGGCGGCGCGAGGGCACGCTGCGGGACCTGCTGCGCCGCGACACCCTCGACGCGCTCGTGCGGCTGGCCGAGCGCGGGCAGGCGGCGGTCGAGGAGGCGCTGCGTCCACCCGACGTCCGCCGCTACAACACCGCGCTGGGCCTGCCCGGGCCGGACGAGCTCGCGTACGCGGTCGTGTGCCTGCAGCGGTTCCCGGCCGAGGGCGGCCCCCCGAGGTGGCAGGCGGACGTCGACGCGGCGGTGGCCGATCGCGACCTGCGCCGGGCCCTGGAGCTGCTGCGGGCGCGCGGCGACCTGCCCGCGGAGTACGCCCGCCTGCGCGACGACCTCGCCCACACGCTCGCCGCGAGCGACCGGCAGACGGCCGAGGCGCGGGCGATCGAGCGCGACGACCCCGAGGCCGCGGCGGAGATCTACGCGGCCGTGCTGGCGGTGTGCGTCCACCCGGAGGCGGAGTCGGGCCTGGAGCGGTGCAGGCCCGCCGCGGTGCCGTCGGTGCGGGCCGAGGTTGTGGACGGCGAGCGCGTGCGCGTCGAGTGGGAGCCGAGCCCGGCGCGCGTCGGGGCCATCGCCTACACCGTGACCCGCGGGGACGACGCGGTCGTCGAGCGCACCACGACCGGTCGCTCCGCGGTCGACCGGCAGCCGCCCGCCGCGGTGGCGCTGTCCTACACCGTGACGACGCTGCGCGACGGGCGACCGGGCGGCGCGGCGACGACGGCGCCGGTCACGGTGCTGCCGCGGGTGACCGACCTCGTCCTCATCCCCGGCGACGGCGCGGTGGAGCTCCGCTGGACCTTGCCCGGCGACGCGTCGGACGCCGAGGTCACGCGCGTCACGGCCGACGACCCGCACGAGACACCGCTGGGGAGGGCCCGCCACGAGTGGCCGGACGCGACCGCCCGCAACGGCACCGAGTACGAGTACCGGGTGCGGGCGCGCTACCGGGTCGGCCTCGCCGAGCCCGCGGTCGGCTCCGTCCGCCCGGGGCCACCGCCCCCACCGGTGTCGGATCTGCGCGTCGGACGCGACGGCGACGGCCTCCTCCTGACCTGGACGCCCCCGCCGCACGGGTCGGTGCGGATCCTGCGCTGCACGGCGCCCCCGGCACACCCGTCCGGTCACCCGCTCGCACGCGCGGCGGGCGAGCGGCTCGGGGAGGAGATCACGGGAACGCCGGTCGGGGCGGGTCTGCACATCGACAACCCGCCCGCGGGGCAGCGCTACTGGCTGCTGCCCATCACCGTCTCCGACCACCTCGCGGTCCTCGGCACGGCCGTCCCCTACGACGCCCGGCTGCCCGCGGTCACCGGGCTCACGGTCAAGCCGTGGGGTTACGGGGTGCGGTTGAGCTGGTCGTGGCCGCCGCACGCCACAGAGGCGCGCGTCTACCACAAGCGCGGGTCGCGGATCGGCGAGCCGCCCGACGCCGAGGCGGTGGTCGAGCGCGTCGCGCGGGCCGCCTACGAGCGGGACGGCTGCGTCGTCCGCGTCACCGAAGGCGAGTGGTGGTTCGGGGTCGGGCTCGTCGCCGTCGACGGCGGCGAGGAGCTCGCGGGCCCGGTCGAGCAGTGCTCGTTCACCATCCGGCTCCGGGAGCTGGAGTACGCCATACGCCCGGTCGGCTGGTGGCAGCGGTGGCGCCGGAGCATCGAGGTGCGCGCCACGCAGGGCACCGTGCCCGCCGTCCAGGTCAGGGCCCGCGCCGACCTGCCGCCACTGCATCCCGACGACGGGTACCAGATCGCCCGGTTCCCCGCACCCGACGCGGCGGCGGACGTGCTGCGCGGCGAGTTCACGGCGCAGCCCGACGGCGCGGTGCTGCACCTGCGCGCCTTCGCGCTCGACGCGCCCGACGTCGTGCTCACGCCCGCCGGTCCGCAGCCCCTGCGCGTCGGCGCGGCCCGCGAACGGCCGTGGCGGCGCCCGCGCCCGGACCGGCGCCGGGGCACGCGGTGCCCGCACTGCTGGGAGGACGTGCCGACCGTCCTGCGGAGGTGCCCGGCCGTTTGCGGGCAGGCCGGGGAGTTCTTCCCACGCACGCAGACGCTCTGCCCGCACGGCGTGGAGCCGTCGACCGCGAGCTACTGCCCGAACCCGGAGTGCCACAAGCGCCTCGAGCACGACTACATCACCAGCCGCAGCCGGGTGATCGCGACCATCGGATCGGGCGATTCGGGCAAGAGCACGTGGATCGGCGTGCTCGTCCGCGAGCTGCGCAACCGCGGCCGCGAGTTCGGCGGCATGACCACCGAGCTGGTCGGGGACGCCTCGAAAGAGCGCTACCGCACCGTGTTCGAGAAGGCCCTCTTCGCGGAGGGGCGCACGGTGGCGAGGAACGACTCGATCCGCGCGGCCAAGGGCATGGAGCCCCTGCTCATCATGACCCGACGGCCGCTCGTCAGCCGGTGGCCGCGCCGGTCGGACCGGCTGCTCGTCGGGATGAACGTGTTCTACGACGCGGCGGGCGAGGACCTCCTGCGGCGGGAGAACCTCGACCTCCTCGCGAGGTACGTCAACGGCGCCGACGCGATCGTCTTCGCGCTCGACCCCTTGCAGCTGCCGAGCGTGCGCGCGGCGGTGGGCAGCCGCGTCCCGCTCCCCGACCAGGCGCCGGACCAGGCCGACATGCTCATCCGGGTGGCCGAGCTGATCCGCGAACACCGCGGGCACGGCCCGGACGTGCGGATCAGCACTCCGTTGGCCGTCGTGGTGACGAAGACCGACGCGCTCGACCCGCTGCCCGCGGGCAGCGTCCTGCGCAGGCCCGGCACGCCCAAGGGGGGCTACGACGAGGCGGAGGGGCAGCGGATGCACGACGAGGTGCGCGCGCTGATCGCCGAGTGGCCCGAGGGCAGGCACCTGCTCGACGTCGTGGACAGCACGTTCGCCGACTGCCGGTTCTTCGCCGTTTCGGCGCTCGGCACGCCGCCCGCGACGCCCACCGAGCTCGCCGGGCGCATCCACCCGCTGCGGGCGGAGGACCCGATGCTCTGGCTGCTCGCGCGGTTCGGCCTGGTACCCCGCCGATGACCATCCGGCAGCTGCACTACACCTCCTGTCGCCAGGGCCGCGACGGCATCGACGGCTTCCAGGTGGCCGCGAGCTCGCCGGACCTCGCGCTGCGCCACGAGCGGCTCGCGCTGCCGCTGGCGGCCTACCGGCCGCCGCCCGACGCCCCCGCCATCCCGACCGCCGAGCAGGTCGCGGCGTTCCCGGTCGCACTGGGCTACCGGCGCTTCGACGACGTCGCCGTGCTGTTCCACAGCAGCTACACCGGCGTCGACTTCACCGGGCGGCAGGGCAACTACTTCGCCCACGTCCTGGTGCTGGACCAGCCGGACGCCGACCTCGCCGGGCTGCGGCCCGCGGAGGCGTGGGCCGCGCCGGCGTGGACGTCGCAGCGGGCGGACGGCACGCGGCTGCCCCCGCTGCAGGCGCCGCCGTGCGGGCCGCTCGCCGAGCGCGGCGGGCTGCGCGCCGCGCTCGGTGCAGTGGCCGCGTTCCCGACCGTGCTCGACGCCGTCGTACGGGGGCTGCAGGGCGGCCCCGGGGTGCTGCTGGTGGCCGCCGACGTGGGCGCGATCGCCACCGCGCTCGCCGCGTCCGCGCGGTCCCTGCCCGCCGCGCTGGCCGCCGACCTGTCCTTCACCACGTTCAGCACCACCCCCGCCGACCTCGACCTGCTCGTCGTGGGCACCACCCCGGACGTCGCGCGCACGGCGACGGCACAGGCCGGACGCGTCGTCGTCGACCTCGGGGAGCCGCCGTCCGCGGTGGGCGCGTACGCCGCGCTGGCCGCGCGGTGTTGGGCGCTCGGGCCGCAGGCCGTCGACGACCTGGTCGCGCTGGCCGAGAGCGTGCACCCGCCGCTGCGCGCCGAGGAGCTGGGGGCGTTCGCGCCGTTCGGGCAGCTCATGTTGGACGGCGGCGACGCGGCGACCGCGCTCACCGCCGTCGAGTTCACCGGCGGCCGACATCGCAGGGGGGTCACCGCGGAGCTGTGGCGGCGCGTCGACGCGGCGGTGGGCGACGCCGGGGACGAGCCCGGCTGGCTCGACGTGCCGCGGTGGTCGGCGGCCCTCCGCGCGGCGGGCGCGCCGGGGTCCGCGGTCGAGTCCGCGTACCTGCGCGCCGCGCTGGCCGAGGTGGCCGCCGGGCGGCTCGAACCGGCGGGGCTCTGGTTGCCGCGCGGCCCGCAGGTGGAGGCCGTGGCGGGCGGCTGGGCGGTGGACGCGGTGCGCGCCACCCCGACCCTGGCCACGGCGGCGCGGGTGCTGACCACCGTCGCGGCGCTCGCGGTGACGCCGTCCGAGCCCGAGCTGCGCGAGATCGCCGACCTCGCGGTGATCCCCGAGCTCGTCGATCCCGCCGACGCCGGGGTCGCGGACCGCATCCGGGCGCTGCCGCACCACGCCCGGCTGCTCGGCCTGGCCGCGGAGCAGCTCGAACCACGGCTGGTGGCCCCCGGCCCGTTCGAGGCGGTGGCGCGCGGGCTCCCGGTCCCGACCGCGGAGCTGCTGGTGGCGGCCGCGGCGCGGGGGTCGCGCTGCGCGACGGTGGGGCGGCTGGCGCTGGCCAGGGCCGGGTCGCTCGACCGGATGACGGTCCTGCGCGAGGCCGTCGGCGAGAGCGGCGCCGAGGCGGACGGCGATCGGCTGGGCTGGATCGCGGGGCTGATCTGGCCCGAGTCGCCCACCGTGCGCGAGGCCACCGCGCTCTGCCGCGCGTACGTGCCTGCCGTCGTCGCCCGCAGCGGGTTGCTCGCGGGGATGGTCCGGCGGCTGGCCGAGGACGTCCAGGACCCCCACGCGGTGGCGGAGATCGGCGACCTGGCCCGGGCCCTCTCCGCGGTGCCGATCATGGAGGGGCTCCCGCCCGCGGAAGCGGACATCGTGCGGGCCGCCCGGCTCGAGGAGACGTTCCGCCACCGCCCGGCCGCCTCTCCCGAGATCGCCGGTCGGGCCGTCGAGGCGGCCCGGCTGGCCGAGCACGTGCCGAGGGCGCTGGGCGAACGGCTGGCCGCGGTGGTCGTCGGGTGGCTGTTCACCCCGCAGCCGCCGGTGGTCCACGCCGACGTGCTGCGCCCGCTGCTGGCCGGGCCCCCGGCCGGCTGGTTCCTCGCCCGCTACGAGCCGCGGCTGCGGGACCTGCTCGCCGTCACCGACCCGGGGAAGGCGGCGACGCTGCTGGCGGCGGTCGCCACCTGCGGACCGGACGCGCAGCGGCAGCTGGACGGGGTGTGCGCGGAGGCCCTGCGCCGTCGTGGCAAACGCGAGCTCGACGCGGTCGGGCGAGCGCTGGAGCGGCAGACCTCGGTCGCGCCACCGCCGGGGACGGGGACCTGGTCGGCGTGGTGGCATGACTGGCGTGCGGCGAACCTCGGCGGATCGCTGCTCGGGAACCTCCGAGCGGGCCTGCAACGGCGGCACGAGCGCTGATGGCGACCGTCCTCTACCTCCTCCTGATCGTGTTCCTGCTGCTGCCCGCCGGGGCCGGGGCACTCATCGCAGGCTGGTACGTGGTCGACGAGATCTGGGGCGCAACGCGGGCGGTGCTCGGCCCGGACGCCCCGGTCGACCACCTCGAGGGCTACGCGCCTGCCGATGACGAGGAGGCCGCCGGGTCGGGCCGCGACCCCGCCTACCGCAGCTACCTGCTGGGCCCGGTGCTGCAGGACGTCCGGGAGCTGGTCGCCAGCGCCGCCGACCGGGCCTGGACGCGCACGGTGCGGCCGTCCAACCCGGAAGCGCTCGTGCGGAAGGTGATCGACTCCTGGTCCGATCTGGACTCCGGGTGGCAGATCGGCCTGCTCCCGGTGCTGATCGCCGCGGAGGTCGGGATCTGGGTCGGGTACGGCGCGTGCTCGGCGGTGGTGATGCTCGTGTTGCTCGTCTTCGCCGCCGCCGTCGCCCTGGCGTCCGCGCTCGCCGGGCTGGCCATGCTGGCGCTGAGGGGCTTCGAGACGCTCGTGCTTCGGGTGCGCGGGATCACCGTCGAGTGCGTCAACTGCCACCACCGGGTGGTGGCTCCCGCGTACGACTGCCCGTCGTGCGACCCCGCCGTGCCCACCCGGCACCGCCGTCTCATCCCGGGACGGCTCGGCGTGCTGTGGCGGACGTGCCGGTGCGGCGGGCAGCTGCCGACCCTGCTGTGGCTCGG
>DATAOO010000043.1:0-6709 GCA_036265695.1 Pseudonocardia sp.
GCACCGGGTGCTCGGAGCCTCGATCGGCCCGGAACGCCGCAGGCAGATCCAGGCGTTGCTCGCCGAGTTCGGCAGGCTGACCGGCGCCGCGGCCCCGCCGACGCTGCTCGCGCTGCTCGGGCTCGTGCCGTCGGCGACCGAGCAGCAGGTCAACGCGGGCTGGACGGCGTGGCGGGCCCGCGCCCGGGAGCTGCCCGCCGGACGGCTCCGTGCCGTGGTCGACGAGCTCCTCGTACACGTGAGCGAGTTGCTCGTCCCCGGCCGCAGCGCCGTGGAGACCTACCTCGACGCGGTGGCCGCCGACGTCACCGAGTACCTGCGGCCGCGGGTGCGGGCCGCGGTGCTGGTCGAGGACCGGCTCGTCGCCGACGACCACGCCCACATGCTGGACGAGGCGGCCGAACGCGGTCTGGACGGCCGGCGCGCCGCCGCCGTCGTCTTGGAGCTGGCCGCCGAGCTGGGGGCCGTGGTCGAGCCGGTCCCGGGCCGCGCCGAGACCGGCAGCGGGCCCGCCGGGGGTCGGGCGGGCGCTGCGGGTGGCGAGGGCGGCACCGGGTGGCCGGACGGCGCAGGCGGGGCGGCCGGGGGTCAGGCGGGTGGCGAGGGCGGCACCGGGTGGCCGGACGGCGCAGGCGGGGATGCCGGGGGTCGGGCGGGTGCCGCCGGATCCGAAGGCGGGAGGCCGCGCGATCCGGGGCGCACCGGAGGCACCGGGTGGCCCGGCGGACCGACGACTGGCGCCGAGCGGGCTGCGGACCGAGCGGGTGAGCCCGCCGTCGCGCCGGACCTGCTGCGTCGCGCACGGGCCGCTCTGCGCGCCGGGCGCCCGCGGGAGGCGCGGGAGCTGGTCGCCGCGGCGGCCGCGGCGGCCACCGGCTCGGTGGCCGGGCAGGCGCGGGCGCTCGCCGACGAGGTCGCCACCGTGCTCGCCGACGCCGAACGCCGGGTGGGCGAGGCCGCCGCCGCGGCGGCCGACCGCCGATGGGTGGCCGCCGCAGCCGAGCTGGACGACCTCGCCCGCACCGCGGCCGACGTCGTCCCCGACCTCGACGAGCGGCGGTCCCGGGCCCGCGACGAGGTCGTTCGGGCGGGGGAGCGGTTCGCGGCCGCGCTCGCCGGACCGGACGCCGGGCGCGAGGCGGCCCTGCGGGAGGTGCTCGCCGCGTGCCGCGACCACGACGGCGCGCGCAGAGCGCTTGAGGAGCTCGCGGTCGCGCCGCCCGACCCGCCCGCGTGGGTGAACGCCGCGCGGGACCTGCGCGGCGACGTCGTGGTGCTGTGGGCCCCGTCGACCGTGCTCGGCGTCACCTATCGCGTACGTCGCATGCGCCCGGACGGCACGTGGCAGGTGGTCGGCCGCGTGACCGACAGCTCCATCGAGGACGGTGGCGCCCCGCCCGGCGTCGAGGCGCCGGTGTACGCCGTGTCCGCGATACACGCGGGCCGCACCTCGCCCGAGACGCGCTCGGACTCGGCCGCAGCGACCCTGTGCCCCGCCGCTCCGGCGGGCGTGCTCGCCGTCCGCGCTGGTGACGGCACCGTCGACGTGACGTGGACCCCCGTCGCGGACGACGTCGAGTACCGCGTGCGCCGCCTCGACGGCGCCCGCTGGCAGGTGGTCGGCCGCACCCGCGCCACCCGCCTCCAGGACGGCGGCGCACCTGCGGGAACCGTGCCGGTTTACGCCGTGAGCGCGGCCCGGGAAGGCGTACGGTCGGCGGAGGGCCGCTCCGATGGGAGCTGACCGCCACCCGTTCCGACCCGTCGCGGCGAATCCGGGCACACTGGACATCGAGTCCGCATCGGCGAGCCAGAAACAGAGGACATGAACCTTCGGATATTCGGCCTTTCGTACGCGGTCACACTGGTGTCGCTGGTTGTGGCGTTCCTGTACGCCGGCGTCACGGGGCTCGTCCTCTGTGCCATCCTCGGGATCCTCGAAATCTCGCTGTCGTTCGACAACGCCGTGGTCAACGCGACCGTGCTGGAGCGGATGAGCCCGTTCTGGCAGCGCATCTTCCTGACCATCGGCGTGGTGATCGCGGTGTTCGGCATGCGGCTGGTCTTCCCGCTGCTCATCGTCGGCATCACTGCGCAGCTCAGCCCGGTGGAGGCCGTCCGGCTCGCGCTGGAGCAGCGGCCTGCGAGCGACCCCACGAGCTACGCCGCGCTGCTCAACGCCGCCTACCCGCAGATCGCCGCGTTCGGCGGCACGTTCCTGTTCATGCTCTTCCTGGACTGGCTGTTCGAAGACCGCGACATCCGCTGGCTGACGTGGCTGGAGAAGCCCCTCGCGAAGATCGGGCAGCTGTCCCGGCTGTCGATCGTCATCGCGCTCGTCGTGCTCGTCGTGTTGTCCGAGACGTTGGCCACCGACCCCAACGTGGTGCTCATGGCGGGTGCCCTCGGCATGGTCACCTACCTGCTGGTCAACGGGCTCGGCGAATTCTTCGACCAGGCCGCTGACGCAGGCGACGACGAAGAGGCCGAGCCCGCGCGCAACGGCTCGGGCCCGTCCCAGCTGGCCAAGGCCACGGGCAAGGCGGGCTTCTTCCTCTTCCTCTACCTCGAGGTGCTCGACGCCGCGTTCTCGTTCGACGGCGTGATCGGTGCGTTCGCCATCACCACCGACCCGATCCTCATCGCGCTGGGCCTGGGCTTCATCGGCGCCATGTTCGTGCGCTCGCTCACGGTCTTCCTCGTGCGCAAGGGCACGCTGGCCGACTACGTGTACCTCGAGCACGGCGCGCACTGGGCGATCGGCGCGCTGTCGGTGATCCTGCTCGTCGGCATCGGCTTCCACGTCGACGAGATCATCACCGGTCTGATCGGCGTCGCGTTCATCGGTGCGGCGTTCCTGTCGAGCGTGATGCGCAACCGCAAGCTGGCCGCCGAGGGCATCGACACCCACCGCACGTTGGAGGAGATGGAGCACTCCTCCTGAGCGCAGGTTGTGCGCGGGAACGGGCGCCGGCGCACCCGTTCCCGCGCTCGGCCATCCGTCAGAGGTCGAACTCCGACGGCGAGATGCCCACGGCGTTGCAGGCCTCGCGCACGGCCTGCTTCTCGTCGGGGTCGAAGTTGCCGTCGGCCCCGCCGATGATGATGCCCACCTGGATCACCGCGCGGGCGGCCTCCGGCTTGCTCTTCAGCTTGCCGATCGTGGCGATCGCCTCGACCTTGCCGAAGTCGTAGTCGCGCTCCAGCTTCGACGAGTAGAACTCGAAGTGCTGCTGCAGCTCGCTCGGCTCGAACACCGACAGAGCGTCGTTGCTGCCGATGAACGCCGCGGTCTTGCGCCGCTCCTCGGCCGTGATCGTGCCGTCCGCGGCGGCGATCAACGCGCACATGGCCATGCTCGCCTTCGCGAAGTCCTTGCTCTTGTGCTTGGCGACCTGCGTCTTCGTGTTGCCCTGCAGATCGGCGATCCGGCTCTTCAGCTGGTCCCACAGCGCCATGACGGCGTCGTCCTCCTTGTTCTCACGCGGGCGTGCATCCACGCCAGCATCTCTTCGCCCGCCCGCACGCCGATGGTGTCGGTGACGGTCAGGTGGTCTCTGGTGAACCCCGCCTCGGCGAGCTCGCCGTGTGCGGGGCGGATCGCCGCGTCGGCGGCGTCGAGCAGGTCGGCGTCGAGCAGCGAGTCGCCCGCCGCGAGCAGGGTGTCGCCGCCGAGCCGTTCGCGGATCTCGAGGGCGGCGGCGGCTTTCGTCAACGGGCGCGGCACCGCGTAGACCTTGCGGCCCTGCAGCGACACCGTCCACCCTCGCGGTGCGCACCACGCCGCGAGCGCGTCGACCCAGCCGTCGGGGAGGGCGGGGCGGTCGACGACGGCGTAGGCGAAGAGGTCGCTCGCCACCCGCAGCGTGCGCACGAACGGCCCCGCGATCGCACGGAGGTGGGACTCGACCTCGGCGAGCGGGGCGCACCCCGCCAGCCGGGCCGCGACCCGCGCTGTCCAGGCGGGATCGGGCACGCCGTCGACCAGCAGGTGGCCGCCGTTGCTCGCGATCGCGTAGCGCGACGGGGGGCCGGGGAGGCGCACCCGCGCCAGCTGCTCGAGGGTGCGCGTCGTGCTCGGGACGACGTGAGCCGGGAGCGTGCGCAGGAGCTGCGCCGCTGTCTCGGTCATGTAGGAGAGCGGGGCGCCCTTGTAGATCTCGACGCACAGCAGCCGGGGGGTCTCGGTGCCCAGGTCGAGGGCGTTCGCCGAGTAGATCAGCGTGCGGTCGAGGTCGACACAGATGATCATCCGACGCGCACCGCCCGGCCGTCGGGGCCGGTTGCGCCCCGGGTGTAGCGGGGGTGGATCAGCCCGACGCAGCTGTAGGCCAGCCCGGGCACCTCCTCGACCGGGACGCCGCGCTGCGCCGCCAGCAGGCGCACGTGGGCGAGGTCGGCGGCGGGTGCCCCGGCCCGCACGAGCACCTTCCACGGCACCCGGCGCAGCAGCACGCGGGTGGTCTCCCCGACGCCGGGCTTGACGAGGTTGACGTCGCCGATGCCGTACTCCGCCGTGATGCGTTCGACGCTCGCGCGACCGGCGTAGTCGGGTGCCCGGTCGCGCGGCGGCCGGGTGTCGGTGACGTGCTCGAACTGCGCAGCCACCGCGTCGAGGAAGGCGACGGAGACGTCCGCGGGCGCGAGCTCGGCGTAGAACTTCGCCCCGTGGTACGCGCCGGGGCGGATCAGCCGGTCGTTGAGGACGGTGCGCGACACCAGCCCGGACACGGTCGAGTTGAGGCAGGCGGACGGGATGAGCCAGTCGTCGCGGGTGCCGAACGTGCTGGTGCAGCGGCCGGGGTCGGCGAGCACGGCCAGCTCGGAGGAGAACGGGGTACCCCGCAGCGCCGCGGCCAGCTCGCGGGTGATCGCGCCCTTGCCGGTCCAGCCGTCGACGAACACGACGCGGGCCGGGTCGTGGTGCTCGGCCAGGTGGCGCAGGGCGACCGCGTCGATGCCCCGGCCACGGACGATCGACACGGCGTAGTGCGGCAGCGTGAGCCCGTGGCGGGCCGCCGCCCAGCGGCGCAGCAGCGCGCCGACCGGGGTGCCCGCCCTGGCCAGCGACGCGAGCACGATGTCGGGGCCGCGCTCGGCCAGCACGAGCTCGGCGACGACGCCGACGGCCTGGGCGAGCCGCCCGGCCGACGCCGCGAGCGCCTCGTGGAAGAGCCGCAGGTAAGCCGCGTCGGGCTGGTACTCGTGCGGCAGCGACTCGGCGTAGTGCGCGCCGCCGCTCTGCACGGCCTCCTCGCGTTCCTCCGTCGGCGCCTCCAGCGCGACGTCGGAGAGGTCGGTGAGCAGCCACGCGACCTCGTCGGGCGGGTAGCTGCCGAACTCCGGCCCGCGCAGCGGCTCGGGGGTGCTCACGGTGTGACCACGACGGTGGTGCGGCGGGTGTGCGGGGCGAGCGCCGGGAGGAGCCCGGCGCGCAGGGCGGTGGTGTCGCCCGCCGGGTCGACGACCACCAGGACGTGGTCCCAGTTCCGCGCGATGTTGTACGCGTAGCGGGGCCCCGGGCCGTCGGCGGGGTCGTCGTGGGACGGGAAGACGATCCCGCTGGTCAGGGCGTAGTCGGGCTCGTCGGCGACGACCGCGGGGGAGCGCGTGGTGGTCGAGAACCGGACGTCGTGGCCCGCGTCGGCCAGCGCTGCCGCCAGCCGCAGCGGCACGGCCATCAGCTCCTCGGTGCCGAGCACGAGCGTGCGCTCGCCCGGCCGCACGCCTGCCGCGCGGGCGAGGGCGGCGCCCAGCTCGGGGAGCGCGACGGCCAGCAGCCGGTGGTGGGCCGCGGTGAAGCCGTGCCGCGCGCCCGCGGGCAGCCCGGCGGGCCAGCCGAGGTCGCTGAGCAGCACCCGGGCAGGCGCGTCCGCTCCTGCTGCGGGTGCGCCGATGGCATCCCTGCAGGTGACGGCCGGAGCGGCGCCATCTCTGCCCGGCCCGGCATCGGCGGTCGCGCCCGCCAGCTCGGCGCGCAGGGCTGCGGCGCGCTCGGCGAGGTCGGGCGGGAGGCTGAGGCGGGCGCGGGTCAGCGCCACGACGTCCACCCGCACCCCGTCGGGCAGCCCGGCGAGGGCGTCGTCGCGGAGGTCGACCAGCGTGGCCAGCACGTAGTGGGCTCGCGGGGCGGTGCGGTGCAGCGCCGCGATGGTGTTGACGGCGGTGCGACCGGTGGAGAGCTCGTCGTCGACCAGCACCAGCGGGCGCGGCCCGGCCAACAGCGCCGGGTCGGACGGCAGGAGCAGGTGGCCGGTGTGGTGCGAGTGCTCCTCGACGAACGAACCCGCCGTGGCGACGCCCGCCACCGGGCGCCGCGTGGAGTGCAGGTAGTCCGCGCCGCCGAGGGCCTCCGCCACGCAGTGCCCGAGCGCCGTGGCCGTCTCCGCGAAGCCCAGCACCACGGCGTCGACCGGCTCGGGTGCCACCGCGGCCCGCGCCTCCACGTGCAGCGCACCCGCGGCGCCGGGCGCGCCGCGCACGGCGTCGTGCAGCAGGTCGACGGGCAGCGTGCGTGGCCGGCAGCCTGCCAGCGCGTCGGCGACCAGCGCGCCGAGGAGCAGCCCGGCCCCGTGCACGACCCGGGGATCGGTGGGCACGTGCTTGCCCAGCACCCGCGAGACCAGCAGTTGGGCCCGGCGCGGGTTGTTGCGCAGCGCCATCCCGAGCAGCACCCGCGGATCGGGCCCGGCCCCGCGCGGCCGGAGGT
>DATAOO010000044.1:0-2371 GCA_036265695.1 Pseudonocardia sp.
TGGAACGCGCTGGAGAAGCTCGCGGTGACCAACCCCGCGGTGTTCGTCGACTACTACGCCAACCCGGTGATCGCGGCCATCGCGACGGCGTGGCTCGGGCCGAACTACCAGGTCACGTCCCAGGTGAACGTGGTGAACCCGGGCGGCAAGGCGCAGAGCGGCCACCGCGACTACCACCTGGGCTTCCTGCACGCCGAGACGATCGCCCGCTTCCCCGAGCACGTGCAGCGGCTCTCCCCCGTGCTCACCCTGCAGGGCGCGGTCGCGCACAGCGACATGCCGCTTCCGAGCGGTCCGACGATGTACCTGCCGCACTCCCAGAAGTACGTGCCCGGCTACATCGCGATGAACCGGCCGGACTTCCAGGAGTACTTCGAGCAGCACCACGTGCAGCTGCCGCTTTCGCGGGGGGATGCGGCGTTCTTCAACCCGGCGGTGTTCCACGGGGCGGGCACCAACCGGTCGGCCGACTTCCGCCGCATCGCCAACCTCCTGCAGATCTCCTCGGCGTTCGGGCGGGCGATGGAGAGCGTCGACCGGGCCCGGATCTGCGCGGCGATCTACCCGGCGCTGCGGGCGCACCCGGCGCCGGAGCACGCCGTCGCGGCGTCGGCGGAGGGTTACGCGTTCCCGACCAACCTCGACCGCGACGCCGCCGTCGACGGCCTCACCCCGCCCAGCCAGGCCGACCTCGTGAGGCAGGCCTTGGCCGAAGGCTGGGACGAGGCGAGGTTCGGCGCGGCGCTGGCCGCCAACAGCAAGCTCCACGACACCCACTGACCCCGCCCCAATCGACGCGGCGAGTCCCCACTTCCACGACGGCGAGTCACCGCATCGCCAACGGTGAGTCGTGCATTTCACCGCGGTGAGTCGTGCATCTCACCACGGTGAGTCGTGCATTTCACCGCGGTGAGTCGTGCGTTTCACCGCGGTGAGTCGTGCATCTCGGCGCAGTGAGTTGGCCGTCTCGGCAGGGCTCACCCGTCGAGCGCGGGGTGGGCGGCGAGATGGCGCAGCAGCAGCGGCGCCACCTCGACGACGTTGTGCTCGGGCAGCCAGTGGTTCGCGCCGGGCAGCTCGACGTAGGTGAGCGGGCCCGGCACCCACCGCGCGGTGCTCTCGGCCGTCGGGCGCAGGAGGGCGTTGTCGGCGGAGCCCCACACGTAGAGCACGGGCACACGGACCAGGCCCGGGTCGCGACCGCCGAACGGCATGGCGCGGTACCAGTTGAGCATCGCGGTGAGCGTCGCGCGGTCGACGGCGACGTCGCGCTCCGCGGCGGCGTGCGTCTGGCCGCTGCGCTCCAACAGCCGCACCAGCACGTCCGGTCGCCGGGCGTGCACCCGCTCGACCAGCCCTGGGATCGCGATCACCGCGATGTACCAGGCCGCGAGCGCCTGCCGGGGTCGCAATAGCCCGCGCAGCAGGGCTTGTGGAGGTGGGCTCGACAGCGAGGTGAGGGTCGCGACCCGGTCGAGGTGGCGTGCCGCGAGGGCCCACGCCACCCCGGCGCCCCAGTCGTGGGCGACGAGGTGGACGCGGCCGTCCGTCGCCGCGTCGACCACCGCCAAGGCGTCGGCGACCAGCTCCGGAAGCGCGTAGGGCCGCACGCCGCGCGGGCGGGCGCCCGGCGAGTAGCCGCGTTGGTCGGGTGTGAGCGTGCGGTAGCCCGCGGCGTGCAGTCGGGCGGCCAATGCATCCCAGATCACGCCGGTCTGGGGGAAGCCGTGCAGCAACACGACCGGCTCGCCGTCGCGCGGGCCGTCGTCGCGGACGTCGAAGGTGAGTCCCGCCCGTACGACCTGCACGCGATCAGCGTCGCACGCTCAGCCGCGCTCGGCTCCGGGCGCCGTGCGCGACCGCGACCGCGCAGCGGGGTGCGATCGCGCAGCGGGATGCCGTCGCGCGCGGCGAGATGGGATCACGCAGCGGGATGCGATCGCGGCGGCGGGATTGCGATCGCGCGGCGAGGTACGCGGGCGCGACGTCGGTGCGCGATTCCAGGACACGTCACGCCAGGCGTAGGCAGATCGTACGACGGTGCCTGGTCGAAGCCTGGCTCAAGCGAACCCGGCGGATGCGCGCCCGGAAGGCGTAGGACAGCCCGACGCCCTCCTGCCGCACCCGCCCGCGGACGCTGTGGCGCGTCCACGCGGTCGGGCCGCTACGCAGGTGGCGGCGCAGGAACAGGGTGGGTGATGTCGGCCATCGTTCCTCCATGATCTATCGTCACCGCGACGATAACCGACTTCTCGTCAGGGTGACAAATATGCGGGGCAACCTGTTCGCGGTCGCGGTCGACCTGGTGATCCTCACCGTGCGCGCGGGCGCCCTCTCGGCGCTGCTGGTCCGGCGCGGCGTGCCGCCGTTC
>DATAOO010000045.1:0-14339 GCA_036265695.1 Pseudonocardia sp.
GAGCACGGGGATCTCGGCCGCCGCGGCGATGTCGCCGATCGCCGAGACCTCGATCGAGTTGCAGGCAACGACGAGGGCCTTCACACCCCTGGCGACCAGGTGGTCGGCCACCCCCATCGCGAAGCGTCGGATCTCCTCGACCGGCCTCGGGCCGTAGGGGAAATGGGCACCGTCCCCCAAGTACACGACGGCCTCGTTCGGCAGGAGATCCCACACGGCACGCGCGACGGTGAGCCCGCCGACCCCGGAGTCGAAGATCCCGATGGGTGCGTCGAGGTCGGGCACGGGCGGAAGCCTAGAGCGCCGCGGGCCTGCGGTCGGCCTTAGCCACCAGCGCTGCGCAGAGCAACCCGGCCAGCGCGCCGAACAGGTGCCCCTGCCACGAGACCTCGGGCGCGCCCGGCAGCACGCCGAGCAGCACGCCGCCCCAGATCGCGAACAGCACGACCGCGAGCGCGATCTGCCGGAGGCTCCGTGCGAAGAACCCGCGGACGAGCAGGAAGACCAGCCATCCGAAGATCAGCCCGGAGGCGCCGATCGTGGACGTGTTCGACGGCCCGACCAGCCACACGCCGACGCCCGAGATCACCCAGATCGTGGCCGTGACCACCACCCACTGCGCGATGCCGCCCGCCATGGCGAGGAAGCCGAACACCAGGAACGGGATCGTGTTGGCCAGCAGGTGCGGCCAGCCGCCGTGCAGGAGCGGCGCCCAGATGATGCCGCCCAGCCCGGACAGCGAGCGGGACACGATGCCTTCGCTGTCGAGGAACTCGCCGGTGAGCTGGTCGACCAGCTCGATCACGTACAGCAGCGCGGTGAAGACCAGCATGACGAGCGCGGCGACCACCGGGTGCGGCGGCAGCACGCGGGCGACGGACCGCCGCGGGGCGGGCGCAGGGGCGACCATGCCACCGAGGCTACGCGGCGAAGCTGAGCAGAACGTGAAGCTAGGACACTAGGCCCAGAGGTGGCCTTCGAGCGCCTCGGCCGCCTCGTCCAGCGTGCCGGTGTAGGCGCCGGTGGACAGGTACTTCCAGCCGCCGTCGCACACGACCAGCACGATGTCGGCCCGCTCCCCCGCCCCCGCGGCCTTCTCCGCGACGGCCAGCGCGGCGTGCAGGATCCCGCCGGTCGAGATGCCCGCGAAGATGCCCTCCTGCTCGACGAGCTGCCGGGTGCGGCGGAGGGCGTCGTAGGAGCCGACGGAGTAGCGGGCGGTGAGCACGTCGGGGTCGTACAGCTCGGGGACGAAGCCCTCGTCGAGGTTGCGCAGCCCGTACACGAGCTCGCCGTAGCGCGGCTCGGCCGCGACGACCTGCACGTCGGGCTTGTGCTCCCGCAGGTAGCGCCCGGCCCCGACGAGCGTGCCGGTGGTGCCCAGCCCCGCGACGAAGTGCGTGATCTCCGGGCAGTCGCGCAGGATCTCCGGCCCGGTGGTGCGGTAGTGCGCGTCAGCGTTGGCCGGGTTGCCGTACTGGTAGAGCATCACCCAGTCGGGGTTCTCGGCGGCGAGCTGCTTCGCCATCGCGACGGCCTGGTTCGACCCGCCCGCCGCGGGCGAGGAGATGATCTCCGCGCCGTACATCGTGAGCAGCTGGCGGCGCTCCGCCGAGGTGTTCTCCGGCATCACGCAGATCAGCCGGTAGCCCTTGAGCTTGCAGGCCATGGCCAGCGAGATGCCGGTGTTGCCCGACGTCGGCTCCAGCACCGTGCAGCCGGGCGTGAGCTGCCCCTCGGCCTCGGCGCGTTCGATCATCGCCAGCGCGGGCCGGTCCTTGATCGACCCGGTGGGGTTGCGGTCCTCCAGCTTCGCCCACAGCCGCACCTCGGGCGACGGCGACAGCGACGGCAAGCCGACGATCGGCGTGTCGCCGACCGCGGCCAGGAGGGAGTCGTAGCGCATCAGCCGCCGGCCACCCGGGTTCTGACGTCGGCTGCGCGCCAGAAGGTTGTCGCGCTCGCCGACGCAGCGCCTCCGGCTACTGCGGGGAGAATCGTGAACGTGGAGTTCTCGCCGACCGGGGCCTCCAGGCCGCCCGCGAAGCGGATGTCCTCGTCGTCGACGTAGATGTTCACGAAACGGTGCAGCTTGCCGTCCTTGACCAGGCGCGCGGCGATGCCGGGGTGGCGGGCCTCCAGGTCGTCGATCACCTCGGCGACGGTGGCGCCCTTCGCCTCGACGGACTTCTCGCCGCCGGTGTGGGTGCGCAGGATGGTGGGGACGGAGACGGTCACGGCCATGCTCGGGCTCCAGGTGTGGTCGGATCGGGCGGGAAGAGGGCGTCAGGAGTTGTCGGGCACGTCGTCCGCGCCGGTGTGCGCGAACATGTAGCTCTCGACGGCATAACTCTCGACGACGCTGATGTCTTCCTCGGCGACCACGCCGTCCACGATCCGGTAGGAGCGCATTTCCGCGTCCTTGGACCGGGTGGAGACGATGACGTAGTGGATCCGCGGGTCGCTGGCAGGCCCGGACGCCAGCTCGGTGTCGACCACCGAGGGGTAGGCCTCGCTGCGCGTGTGGGAGTGGTAGTTGACGACGGCCCACTCGTCGCGGCCGTCCATCTCGCGCTGGACGCGCAGGTACTCGGCCGGGTCGTAGGTGTAGTACGTGAGCGACGACCGCGCCTCGCCGCGGTACTCGCCGTGCTCCCCCAGCAGGACCTCGCGGTGCGCCCGCTCCTGCTCCTCGTCCGCCTTCGCGGCGTTGACCATCCGGATCACCCGCTCCGGCCGCTCCGCGCCTTCGGCGCCCGCGATCAGGCCGCACGCCTCGTGGGGGTGCTCCTCACGGGCGTGCGCGACGATCTCGTCGACGAGGTCTCGGCGGATGACGAGCACGCGCCAAGACTACGGGGCGGCCGTCGGGGTGCGCACGCCCGCGGAGCGAGCGTCACACCCGCATGCGGGCGTGCACCAGGCCGTCCTGCACGAACGTGAGCCAGTGGTAGATCCCCAGGTGGGCGGCGCGGGGGTCATCGGGGTCGACGTCGTCGGACATCTCCTCGTTGACGTCGAGCGCGGTGCCGAGCGCAAGCCGCACGTCGTTGAGCGCGGCCAGCCACACGTCGCCCTGCGCCGGGGTGAGTTCCACCCGTCCGCCGCCCGCGGGCAGGCCCCCGAGCACCTCGGCGGCGGCCCGGTCCTTGGCCTCGATCAGCTCCGGCTCGTGCAGGGAGCGCAGGCCCGCGGCGAGGTCGGCGTCCTCCGTGGTGAAGTCGGGCAGGAGCCGGGCCAGCACGCGGTCGCTCGGGCGCGAGGAGGGCCCGGTCCGCATGCCGGTGAGCACCGCGAGCTCGTCCGCCGGGTTGTCGGCCTCGCGTTTGGCCAACATCTGGCGCACCTCGTCGAGGAGGCCGCGCAGCACGGCGGCCTCCTGCGCGTCGAACGTGCCGACCAGCCGCGCCTTGGCGCCGCGCCCGGACTTCTTCCAGCCGTTCATGAACGTGCCCCGCTCACGAACTGCGCTGCATGGTGGCCCACAGCCCGGCGGCGTGCAGCTTCGCCACGTCGGCTTCGATCTTGTCCTTGTCGCCCGCCGAGACGGCGGCCTTGCCCTTGTTGTGCACGTCGAGCATCAAGGCGGTGGCCTTCGGTTCGGGGTAGCCGAACAGCTTCTGCAGGACGTAGGTGACGTAGGACATCAGGTTGACCGGATCGTTCCACACGATCGCCTGCCACGGGACGTCGGCGGCGACGTCCTCGGTGACGGCGGGGTCCACCTGACGGGTGGGTGCGGGCAGCGGCGCGGCCATGTGTCCATGGTGACATCGTCCCGACCGAGTTCGCACGACCCCTAGGCTCTACGTTCCATGAGCGGCAGTCCCTCCACGGCGGGCGTGTCCACCGCGCTCCTGACCGACCGGTACGAGTTGACCATGGTGGCCGCCGCGCTCGCGGACGGCACAGCGGCGCGGCAGTGCGTCTTCGAGCTGTTCGCCCGGCGGCTGCCCGACGGGCGACGGTACGGGGTGGTGGCGGGCACCGGCAGGCTCCTGGAGTCGATCAACCGGTTCCGCTTCGGCGACCAGGAGCTCGCGGTGCTGGACGGGGTCGTCGACCGCGCCACCCTCGACTGGCTCGCCGAGTACCGGTTCACCGGCGACGTCGACGGCTACCCCGAGGGCGAGCTGTACTTCCCCGGCTCCCCGATCCTGACCATCACGGGCACGTTCGGCGACGCCGTGATGCTGGAGACCCTCGCCCTGTCGATCCTCAACCACGACAGCGCGGTCGCCTCGGCCGCGGCGCGCATGGTCTCCGCCGCGGCCGGGCGGCCGATCATCGAGATGGGGTCGCGGCGCACCCACGAGGCGGCGGCGGTCGCGGCGGCGCGCGCGGCGTACCTCGCGGGCTTCGCGGCCACGTCGAACCTCGAGTCCGAACGCCGCCACGGCATCCCGACGGCGGGCACGGCCGCGCACGCCTGGGTGCTCCTGCACGACGACGAGCTCACCGCGTTCGAGAGCCAGGTCAAGGCGCTCGGCCCGGACACCACGCTGCTCGTCGACACCTACGACATCCGCAAGGGCATCGAGCTGGCCGTGCGCGCCGCCGGGCCGGGGCTGGGTGCGGTGCGCATCGACTCCGGCGACCTCGGTGAGCTCGCCCGCCAGGCCCGCGACCAGCTCGACAAGCTCGGCGCGACGGGCACCCGGATCGTGCTCTCGGGCGACCTCGACGAGTACGCGATCGCCGCGCTGCGCGCCGAGCCCGTCGACTCCTACGGCGTCGGCACGTCGGTGGTCACCGGCTCGGGGGCGCCGACCGCAGGCATGGTCTACAAGCTCGTGGAGGTCGACGGGCGGCCGGTGGCCAAGCGGAGCGCGGCGAAGGAGTCGCGCGGCGGCCGCAAGTCGGCCGTGCGGCGGTTCAAGCCGACGGGAACGGCGATCGAGGAGGTCGTGCACGCCGCAGCGAAACCGCCCGCGGTCGGCCCGTACGACCGGGTGGTGCCGGTGCCGCTGATGCGCGACGGCGAGGTCGTGCCCGGTGTGGAGACGCTGGAGCAGTCCCGCGAGCGGCTGCGGGCGGCGCTGGTGTCGGTGCCGTGGGAGGGGCTCAAGCTGTCGCGCGGCGAGCCCGCGATACCTACGGTGTTCGCATGAGCCGCGCCGACGCACGCGCCTCCGTGGAGGCGCCATGAGCCGCGCCGACGCACTTGCCTCCGTGGAGGCGCCATGAGCAGAGCTCTCCTCGTCGTGGACGTCCAGAACGACTTCTGCGAGGGCGGGTCGCTGGCGGTCGTCGGCGGCGCGGCCGTGGCTGCCGCCATCTCGGCGCACATGCGGGCAGGCGGGTACGACCACGTCGTCGCCACCCGCGACCACCACGTCGACCCCGGCGCGCATTTCTCCGACGCCCCGGACTACGTCGACACCTGGCCGGTGCACTGCCGCGCCCGCACCCCCGGGGCGTCGTTCCACCCGGACCTGGACGTCGCGGCCATCGAGGCGGTCTTCGACAAGGGCGACTACGCGGCAGCGTACTCCGGCTTCGAAGGCGCCGAGCCCGGCGGCACGGCACTGCACGCCTGGCTCACCGCGCGCAGGGTGACCGCCGTTGAGATCGCCGGGATCGCCACGGACCACTGCGTGCGCGCCACGGCGCTGGACGCGGCCCGCGCGGGCTTCGCCACCACCGTGCTGCTGGAGCTGTGCGCGGGCGTCGCGCCTGCGACGACCGAGCGCGCCCTCGCCGAGATGGCGGCGGCGGGTGTGCACGTGGTCTGACGTATCAGGCGCGCTGCGCCGCCGCTCTCGTTTCCATGGCGTGTGCGCGTGCGGCTCTGGTCGCCGTTCTCCTCACCGCGCTGGTGGCGGGGTGTACGGGTCCGTTGCCGTCGGGGTTCGGCGAACCGCCGAGCGCAGCGGCGACCGCGACCGTGCCACCGACGGGGGCCGCTCCGTCGCCCATCGACGGCCCCCCGAGCCCCGGACCCGGCCCTGGCCCCGGACCTGGCCCCGGCCCCGGCCCCGGCCCCGGCCCCGGTCCCGGTCCCGGTCCCGACGACCCCTACATCGCGGTGCCGACCGGGCCACCCGGCGGCGGCGAGAACTTCCCAGCCCCGAGCTCGGGCGTCCACTGCATCGAAGCCAACTACCTGGCCAATGACGTCGCCCCCATTCCCGATGGTGTGCGCTTTGTCGTCACCGAGGTCCAGCTCGTGGCGGGCAGCAAGTACGTCAACATCGAAGGGAGTGGCTGCACCAGCCCCCTCTGCACCGCGAACTTCGCCTGGGTCGACGGCGACGAGACGTGCGAAGTCGCCCTCACCGAGAAGCACGGCTGGAACGGCGAGAAGTCGATCAGCCTGCGTTTCGCAGGGAAGGCCGACTGCCGGGCCGTCTCACACGAAACCTGTGTGGACTACGTCAAGAAGGTCAAACGCAAGGCCGCCACGCTTGACGTCCCCCTCGAGTCGACGGGGATCACCACGACGACCACGCCCGAAGTGACCGAGACGACCACAACCACCCAGGACGCCCCGTCGGAGACGACAACCACGGAAACGACGACCACGACGGAGGACACCGCCGTGTCCTCCACCACCTGACGTCATGGCCGACGGTCCCGAGCCGCATCCGACGATCAGCCGCCTCCAGGAGATCGCGGGGTCAGTCAGCTCGTTCGTTGCGCCGATCACCCTGATCAGCGGCATCCTCTTCTACTTCGGCTACGTCTATACCACCACGCAGTACGGCTACTTCGGCCTCGACGTCGACACCATCGGGCTGGGTACGCAGGAGTTCATCATGCGCAGCCCCGGCCCGCTGCTCACGCCGTTGCTCGCAGCTGGTCTGATCGCGGTGGTGATCGGGTTGGCTCACGCCGCGGTCCGCCGTCGCATCGAGGTGGCCTCCGCGGAGGCACCGTGGCGACTTCGTCGTTTCCGCCGCCTCGCCCTCGGCTGCACGGCCGCAGGCTGGGTGGGGCTCGGCGTCGGTGCTGCCATGCTGTTCGGCTACGCCGTAGTGGGCCCGCTGGTGCCGCTCTACGACCTCGTTGCGCCGTCGGTGCTAGCCGTCAGCGCGGCAACGGCCATCTACGCAGCTCGGCTCGACCGGCTGCTCGGCAGGTCTCGCAGCCGGATCGTGAACGTGGCGCGCTACGCCGTGCTGACCATCAGCCTGCTGTGGGCGACGTCGACGCTCGCGCAGTACACGGGCCGGTTCGCTGCGATGACGCTCGGCCAGCTCCGCGACCGACCGAGCGTCGTGCTCGACACCAAGGAACGCCTCTTCCTGCCGACCACGACCGTTCAGAAGGTTCCCCTTCCGACGGACAAGGACCAGAGCTTCCACTTCCGGTACTGGAACTTGCGGCTGCTGATCCAGGGCAAGGACAAGATGTTCCTGGTGCCCAGTCCGTGGCGGCGCGGCGACCCGACGCTGGTCGTGCCGATGAACGACCAGGTGCGGGTGCAGTTCCTGCGCTAGCTAGCCCCGGAGCGTGAACGCGCCGAGGCGTTTGCCCAGCTCCGGGTCCTCCTCGGGGGACAGGCCGCCGGTCGCCTCGGCCAGGCCGATGCAGCGCGGGCCGTCGAAGAGGCCGCAGGCGTAGCGGACCGACGTCTCGTCGAGCGCCACCACCCCCACCCGCAGCTGGTGGATCGCGGGGTAGTGCACCTCGGCGAGGTAGTCGACGCGCAGCGAGCTCGGCGCGAGGCTGTCGAGCGGGCCGCCCGTGGGGTAGCCGAGCACGTCGAGGTGCAGCTCGGCGAGTGCGTCGAGGTACCAGCCCGCGAGCGCGACGTTGTTGACGTGCCGGTTGGTGTCGAGGTCGCCGAACCGCGCGCGGACGTCCACCCGGAAGGGGTAGGTCTCGCGCACCAGCCGGGCGGGATCGGCGGCCGCGCGGACCGGCATCGCCGCCTCCACCCGCAGGAGCTCCAGCTCGCTGCGGACCTCGTCGGGCAGCGGCGCCGATTCCTTCCCGTCGACGTGCACGCTGGTGGACGCGCCCGTGGCCACGCACGTGTCGCCGTCGTACACGCCGTAGGCGTAGCTGAACGACGACCGCCCGATGTTCGTCACCCCGAGCCCGACCTCGTACGGGCGCCCGGTGACCTTCAGCGGCGCCAGCACGTCGACGCGGACGCCCGCGAGCAGCCGCTTCACCTGCCAGTGCTCCCGGGTGGTGAGGTCGGAGTCGAACGCGTCGCGCTCGACGGCCACGCGGGCGTCCTCGAACCAGCGCAGGAGCGCGTCGCGGCCGAGGCGACGCGTCGGGTCGAGGTCGCTGTAGCGGGCCGTGCGCTCGACGGTGACCGGGAACTCGTGGGACGTCGTCACGCGGGCCATTGTGGTGCATTGATCATCAGGAACGGGTACAGGCCGCCATGCGGCTGACCCAAACGTCCGAACTGTGGTGGAAGAACGCCGTCGTCTACTGCCTCGACGTCGAGACGTACGCCGACGGCAACGGCGACGGGTGCGGCGACTTCCGCGGCCTGATCCAGCAGATCGACCACCTGGTGCGGTTGGGAGTCACGTGCATCTGGCTCATGCCGTTCTACCCCTCGCCCGACCGCGACGACGGCTATGACATCACCGACTTCTACGGCGTCGACCCGCGGCTGGGCACGCTCGGCGAGTTCGTCGAGTTCGTGCGCACCGCCCGCGACCGCGGCATCCGGGTGATCGCGGACCTCGTGGTCAACCACGTCTCGATCCGGCACCCGTGGTTCCAGGAGGCCCGCGCCTCGCGCGACAACCCGTATCGCGACTGGTTCGTCTGGGCCGACGAGCCGCCGACCGACGGCCCGCAGGGCGTGACGTTCCCCGACAAGGAGACCAGCCTCTGGCAGTACGACGACGAGGCGGGCCAGTACTACCTGCACCGCTTCTACAAGTTCCAGCCCGACCTCAACATCGACAACCCGGCGGTGCGCGACGAGATCGCCCGCATCATCGGGTTCTGGATGGAGCTGGGCCTGTCCGGCTTCCGGGTGGACGCCGTGCCGTTCCTGCTGGAGAACACCGGCCAGATCGACGCCGACGCCCTGCCCGACCCACACGCCTACCTCGCCGACCTGCGCGCCTTCCTCAACCGGCGCAACGGCGAGGGCGTGCTGCTCGGCGAGGTCAACCTGCCCTACACCGACACGCTGCGCTTCTTCGGCGAGCAGGGCAACGAGCTCACGATGTGCTTCGACTTCATCGGGATGCAGCAGATGTACCTCTCGCTCGCCCGCGGCGACGCCGGGCCGCTGGCGGAGGCGCTGCGCGACCGGCCCCAGCCGCCCAAGGACGGGCACTGGGCCACGTTCGTGCGCAACCACGACGAGCTCACCCTCGACAAGCTGTCCGAGGCCCAGCGCAAGGAGGTCTTCGACGCGTTCGGCCCCCGCAAGGACATGCAGCTCTACGGCCGGGGCCTGCGCCGCAGGCTGCCCCCGATGCTCGACGGCGACCAGCGCAAGATCCGGCTGGTCTACAGCCTGCTCTTCGCCCTGCCCGGCACCCCGGTGTTGTTCTACGGGGAGGAGATCGGCATGGGCGAGAACCTCAAGGTCGAGGGGCGGCTCGCCGTCCGCACCCCGATGCAGTGGAGCGGCGAGCCGGGCGGCGGCTTCTCGACGGCCGACCCGTCCACGTTCCCCGCGCCGTTCCCCAAGGGCGCCTTCGGTCCCGCGCGGGTGAACGTCCGCGACCAGGCGCGCGAGCCGGAGTCGCTGCTGTCGTTCTTCCGCCACCTCATCGACTGCTACCGGGCGTGCCCGGAGCTGGCGTGGGGCACCGCCGGGGTCCTCGACCCGGGCCCGGAGGCCCCGTCGGTGCTCGCGCACCGCGCCGACGTCGACGGCGTCACGGTCGTCGCCGTCCACAACTTCGCCGACGGCAAGGCGACCGCGCGGCTCCCGCTCACCGACCTCGCGGGCCAGGAGCTCCACGACGTGCTCGACGGCACCCGCAAGCCCGCCCGGGTGGGCGAGGACACCTTCGACGTCTCGCTGCCGCCCTACGGCTACCGGTGGCTGCGCTCGATGCCCACGACGGCGTGACGGTCGAGGGGTCACAGGGGACGAGACCGGGTACCCCGTCTGAATCAACCGATCTGCACGAATGGATGGCCCCGATGACGGCCCGTCGCCGCCTTGCACTGGTGGTCGTCGCGACGGTGCTCGCGTTCGTCCTCGTGCTGGCGCTCGTCGCGGCCGCGTTCGCCGCCGTGCCGGTGGCCATCGCGCTGGCGACCGCCGTGTTCGCGCTCGTGGTCGGGGTGCGCTCCCGCGGACGCCGGTGGTGGCCGCGACACAGCCGACCGGTCCACTGGAGCGCCGCGGAGCCACCGCTGGTCGACGGGCCGAGCTGGACGACCGCGTGGGACGCGCCGCCGGTGCCGAGCGACCTGCCCGCCACGCGCACGCAGGTGACCGCCGTGCTCACCGAATGGGACGTGCGCGGCGAGGCCGCCGAGCCGACCCTGCTGGTGGTGACCGAGCTGCTGACCAACGCCGTCGAGCACGCGCGGCCCCCGCTGCGGGTCACGCTGCGCCTCGGCCGGGAGTTCGTGCGAGTGGAGGTGTGCGACGCCACGGCGGAGCCACCCCGCCTCCACCCGCAGGAGGCCGAGGGTCGCGGGCACGGCGTGCAGCTCGTCGCGGCGCTCGCGCTGCGCCACGGGTGGACCCCGCACCCCGACGGTAAGACGGTGTGGGCCGACGTGTCCGACAGTTGGCCCGAGTGAGCCCCGTTCCGGCCCGGCGCGTCGGGGGCAGCCGGTAGCCTCGCTGCCGTGCCTACCGCCCAGCTCCCCGGGGTCGGCGAGCTCCTGGAAGCCGCCGTCACCGCCGTCGGGGGCACCCGTCGGGAGGGTCAGGACACGATGGCCCAGGCCGTGCGCTCGGCGATCGCCACCGGCGAGCACGTGGCCGTGCAAGCGGGCACCGGCACCGGCAAGTCGCTGGCCTACCTGGTGCCCGCGATCCACCACGCCGTGGAGAAGAACTCCACGGTCGTCGTCTCCACGGCCACGATCGCGCTGCAGCGCCAGCTCGTCGACCGCGATCTCCCCCGCCTGGCCAAGGCGCTGAAGCCGCTGCTCGGGCGCACCCCCACGTTCGCCATCCTCAAAGGCCGCCGCAACTACCTGTGCCTCAACAAGCTGCACGGCGGCGACGAGAACCCCGAGGACGAGCTCTTCGACCCGTTCCAGATCTCCGCGATGGGCCGCGCGGTCAAGCGGATCCACGAGTGGGCCGACGACACCGAGACCGGCGACCGCGACGAGCTCGTGCCGGGCGTGCCCGACAGCACGTGGCGGATGGTGTCGGTCACCGCGCGCGAGTGCCTGGGCGCGTCGAAGTGCCCCGTCGGCGACGAGTGCTTCGCGGAGCGCGCCCGCGCCGAGGCCGGGCGGGCCGACATCGTCGTCACCAACCACGCACTCCTGGCCATCGACGCCATGGACGGGCGCGCGGTGCTCCCGGAGCACGACGTGGTGGTGGTCGACGAGGCGCACGAGCTGGTCGACCGGGTCACCGGCGTCGCCACCGGCGAGCTGAGCGCGGCCGTGGTCGCGGCGGTCGCGCGGAGGCTGGGCAGGCTGATCGACCAGTCGATCGCCGATCGGCTGGCCGAGGCGGGCGAAGGCCTCGGCCTCGTGCTCGAGGACCTGCGCCCCGGTCGGTGGGAGGCGCTCCCCCAGCCCGCGGCGGGGGCGCTGTCGGCGGTGCTCGACGCGGCCGCCGCGTGCCGCACCGGCCTGGGCGGCGAGCGCCGCGAGGACCCGGACGCCGCGGCGGGCCGCAAGATCGCGCAGGCTGCGCTGGAGGAGGTGCTCGACACCACCGCCCGGCTGCTCAAGGCGTTCGACGAGCCGGATCCGGCGAAGCGCTACGACGTCGTGTGGCTGGCCGAGGTGGGCGCCGACCGGCACAAGGTGCTGTACGCCGCCCCGCTGTGGGTCGGCGGGCTGCTGCGCGAGCGGCTGTTCGGGCGATCCACGGTGGTGCTCACGTCGGCCACGCTGGCTCTCGGCGGCAACTTCGACGCGCTGGCCCGGCAGTGGGGGCTCCCCCCGGCCGAGGCGCGCACCGACGACCCGGTGCCCGATCCCGAGGCGCCCAAGTGGTCGGGGTTGGATGTCGGCTCGCCGTTCGCGCACGCCAAGAGCGGGATCCTCTACGTCGCCAAGTCGCTGCCCCCGCCCGGCCGCGACGGGCTGCCGCAGGCCTACCTCGACGAGATCGCCGGGCTCGTCGAGGCGGCGGGCGGCCGCACGCTCGGGCTCTTCTCGTCGATGCGGGCCGCCAAGCAGGCCACCGAGGCCCTGCGCGACCGGCTGGCCACCCCCCTGCTCTGCCAGGGCGACGACGCCACGATGCTGCTGGTCAAGCGGTTCGCCGAGGACGACGAGACGTCGCTGTTCGGCACGCTGTCGCTCTGGCAGGGCGTCGACGTGCCCGGCCCTTCGCTCTCCTGCGTGATCATCGACCGGATCCCGTTCCCACGCCCGGACGACCCGCTCGTCTCCGCCCGTCAGCGCGCCGCCGACTCCCGGGGCGGCAACGGGTTCCTGCAGGTCTCGGCCACGCACGCGGCGCTGCTCCTGGCGCAGGGGGCGGGCAGGCTGCTGCGCGGGATGGACGACCGCGGCGTCGTCGCGATCCTCGACCCCCGCCTGGCCACCGCCCGCTACGGCGGCTTCCTGCGCGCGAGCTTGCCCCCCTTCTGGCCGACGGACGACCGGGCCAAGGTGCACGCCGCCCTGCGCCGCCTGCGCGGCGCCTGACCCCCACCCCAGCCGCGGTGAGTCGTACGTTTCGCCGCCGCGAGTTGGCCGATCGCGCAGGTGACCGCCACCCCACCCCGGTGAGTCGTACGTTTGGCCGGCGCGAGTTGGCCGATCCCGCGGGTGGCGGCTACGCCAGCTTCGCCTGCAGGGGCGCCGGGAAGCGGACGCGGAAGCGGACGTCGCCGAGCAGCTCCGCGAGCTCCGCGGCCCGGGCGTCCAGCGCGGCGGCGGCCTCGGCGCCGACGTCGGCGGTGAGGTGCAGCGCGATCTCGCCGTCGGCGCGCTGGTGCCAACCGCCCACGATCCGGCCGTCGACCCACGCCGTGGGGCCACCGTTGCCGTTGCGGTCGAAGAGCAGCGCGACGTCCTCGGGCGCCAGGTGGAAGCCGCGCTGCTTCCAGCCCATCGTCGACGGGTCGAGGCCGGGCAGCAGCACCGCGGAAGGGCCTGCAGGCGGGGCGGGCTCCACGTCGTCGGGCAGCACGTAGCCGGGCCCCTCGTCGAGCGCGACCTCGACCGCGCCGACGTCAGCCAGCGCCCGCTTGGTGACGGCCACGGTCCAGCCCGCCCACCAGGCGAGATCGGCGCGGGTGCCCGGGCCGAAGACGGCGAGCCACCGCCGCGCCAGCCCCGCCGCGGCCTCCCGCGGCTCCCGTTCGCCGAAGCCCTCCGGCCACCACGCCGAGGTGGCCGCCCACCGGTACTGCCCGTTGATCCAGGTGCCGGTGGGACGGGCGCGCACGACGCGACCCTCGAACCCGAGCATGAGCAACACCCGCGAGTGGGCGGCGACGACGCCCGCGGACGAGCCGCTGCCGACGGCCAACGGGACGTTCAGCGCGGGCAGCCGCAGCCCGATCTCCCGGGCCGGGAGGGGGCCCTCGGACTCCAGGAGCGCGAGGATCTCGGCGGACGCCGATGCCAGCCACTCCTCGGGCCGGGCGATGCCGCCCTCGGCCAACATGGTGAGCGCCAGTCGGCGCTGCACCCGGGCAACGTCGACCGTCGAAGCGTGGTGGGCCAGCCCCGCGGTCTCGTGCCCCAGTACCCACAGCGTGCGGCGCATCGCGTGGTGGCGGATCAGGCTCCGCTCGTCGTAAAGCGCGCGCTCGACGGCCGCCAACGACGGCGTGGCCATGCGCGCGGCCGCCGACAGGTAGACCGACACCGGGTCGGTGGAGTGCAGCGCGACGAGCCCGTCGGCGATGGCCACGACGTCGTCGATGTGGGTGCCCGTGACGTGTCGGTGGCGGACGGCCAGCCGGGCGCGGCGCTCGGCGGTGTCGACGAACCGGGTGGTCACCCGACGAGCATGCCGGCCGCGGCCGACAAGATCGGCGCGAGCCGCACCTCAGGCCGGTGGCGACCGCTGCTGTGTGCGGCTCGGCGCGATCACCCGGTGACGATGCAGGTGATCGTGCCCGGGGCGACCTCGGTGAACCCGGCGTCGCGCACAGCCACCGCCTTCCCGGACTCGACCGCGCGGCACAGCTCCGGCCAGGCGGCAGGGCCCGCGTCGCGCACCGCGAAGGCGGGCACCGCGAGCAGCCTGTGCGCCGCCGCGTACAGCATCGACGCGTGCCCCACCTGGGCCG
>DATAOO010000046.1:0-12726 GCA_036265695.1 Pseudonocardia sp.
ACGGCGACCGACAGCCGGGTCACGGGCCTGCGGGGTCGTCGATGAGCTCGAGGTCCTTGGAGGTGATCGTGTTGGTCGCGATCAGCTCCTTGATCAAGTTCTGTTTGAGCACGTCCCCGGAGCCGCCCACCTCGGGCTGGAGGATCCCGCCCACACCGCAGGCCGCGAGCCGCAGCCGCAGCGAGCGCACGCGGTGCTCCACGCGCTTGTCCGTCCACTTGCGACCGGGATCGATCTCCGACATCAGCTCGGCCGCCTGCTGCCAGGTGGCGGGCTGCGCGCCGCGCTCGCCGCGCAGGTAGGCCTGGGCCAACACGACCACGGCCAGCCGTTCCTCCGGCTGCAGGTCCCACGCGCGGACCGGCCGGGTCTGGTCGCCGTGGCGCGGCGTCTTGCCCGTATCCGGACCCACCACGAGCACCTCGACCAGGTGCAGCCTGCCCCGCGAGCCCTCGACGAGCAGCGACGTGTAGCCCTCCTCGAGCGGCACGGGCTCGTCGTGCGCCGTGAGCAGCCGCGACTCGCCGACGCGGATGGCCAGGATGCCGGTGTTGCGCAGCCACCAGCGGCCGTCGGAGCAGGTCAGCGTGCCGTGCTTGCGGCTGACGGTGAGGTCGTCCTCGCCGACGCACAGGTGCACCTCGGGCCGGTTGCGCCCGAAGATGAGCTCGCGACCCTCCTTGGGGGGCATCGTGACGGCGTCGCCGACCGCGTGGACGAACACGGTGCCCGGAGCGGGCGGCAGCGGGCGGCGTGTGCGGGGCGGGGGTGGCACGCCGGTCCTCCTTCTTCCTCCGATTCGGCGGGGCCCATCGTGCCCGTCCGTAGCCGGTATCGGCCACCCGGCACGTGCGGGACCCCTCCCGACCCGAACGGTGTAGACGTAGGTCACACACGAGTGAGGGGAGCGGGCATGGCCGCCGACGTCGCCACGCTGGCCGCCGAGCTCGCCGCGCACGCCGACGCGGAGGCCCGGATGGCGGCGGCGCTCGTCGAGCTGGAGCGCCACCCGGGGCACGTGACGCTCGCCGCGGGCACGAGCACCGGTGTGACGGCGGACCGATGGGCCTCCGCGAGCGCCACGCTGGCCGCGCTGTGGGAGGACTTCGCGACCTACCGGAGCGTGCTCGCCGACGCCCGGGCCCGTCCCGCCCAACGCCACGACCTGCTGCGCGGGGCCACCGTCGAGGTCGCGGGCGCGACGCTCACGCTCGACGCGCTGGCCACCCGCATGGACGTGGCGTTGCGCGAGGTCACCGCGGTGGTGACGGCCTGCGAGGCCACCCACCGCGCCGTCTTCACCGCGCTGGCCCCGCTCGCCGACCGGGCGCGCGACGCGCTGGCGGCGGCCCGCGAGCTCGACCCGGACGGCACCGCCACCGTGCGGCTCGCGGGTGCGCTGGCCGACGTCGAGCGGGCGCTCGTGCACGACCCGCTCGCGCTCGCCGACTCCTCCGTCGAGGAGGTGCTCGCGCCGCTCGCCGCCGCGCTCGGCCCCGTGACGGCCCGGTGCGCGGAGCTGGCGGCCGTGCGTGACGGGTGGACGGCCGGGATCGCCGAACTCGAGACGACGCTCGCCGCGGCCGTCGACCTGCACGCCGAGGCGGAACGGGCCGGGCGGCGGGCCCGGGAGCTGATCGCGGACGCCGACCCGCCGGTCGCCGACCCGCTGCCCGGGCTGCGGGCCCGGCTCGCGGCACTGGGCGCCATCCCGGGGTGGCCCGCGCGGGTCGCCGCGTTGCAGGATCTGCGGGTCGCCGTAGCGGGGACGACGGCCGAGCTGCGCACGGCCGCCGACGCGGCCGTGGGCCTGGTCGAGCGTCGCAGCGAGCTGCGGGGGCGGTTCGACGCTTACCGGGCCAAGGCGGCGCGGCTCGGCGTGGTCGAGCGGCCGGACGTGCTCGCGGCGGGCGACCGGGTGCACGACCTGCTGTGGACCCGTCCGTGCGACCTCGCCGCGGCCACCGTGGCGGTCGTCGAGTACCAGCGGCTGATCCGGGACGGAGGATGACGCTCGTGAGCATCGACGTGTGCTCCCGCCCGGGCTGCGGCGGGGTCATCGACGACGGCTACTGCGACGAATGCGGTCACCCGGCGAGCGCGGGCCCCGGTGGGGGGTCGGGGCCCGCGCAGGCGGCCGGACCGGGCACGGCCGCCGCAGGGCCGCCCACCGGTGCGGCGGGCCCACCCACTGGCGCGGCGGGGCCGCCCACCGGTGCGGCGGGGCCACCCACCGGCGCGGCGGGGCCGCCGACCGGCGCGGCGGGGCCACCCACCGGCGCGGCGGGGCCGCCGACCGGCGCGGGCACCGGGCCGCTGTCCCCGTCCGAGAAGGCGGTGCGCTGGGCGGAGGGCACTCGGCACGTGGGTGCGGGCCGGGGCAGCGGCCGCTCCGCGCGCGGGTCGGGCCGGACGACCGCCAGCGGCTCCACCCGCGGCAGGCTCGGCGCCGGGCTCGTCGACGTGCCGGCGGTGCCGCGCGTCGACCCCGTCGCCGCGCTGATGACCGACCCGCAGGTGCCCGAGGACCGGCGGTTCTGCCGCAAGTGCGGCCACCCCGTCGGCCGCAGCCGCGGCGACCGCCCCGGCCGCGCCGAAGGCTTCTGCCCCGAAGACGGCGAGCGGTTCTCGTTCCTGCCCAAGCTCACCCCCGGCACGCTCGTCGCGGGCCAGTACGAGGTCCGCGGCTGCCTCGCCCACGGCGGCCTCGGCTGGATCTACCTCGCCACCGACCGCAACGTCGACGACCGCTGGGTGGTGCTCAAGGGCCTGCTCGACGCCGACGCGCCGGAGGCCGCGGGCATCGTCGACGTCGAGAAGCGCTTCCTCGCCACCGTCGACCACCCCGGCATCGTCTCGATCCACAACTTCGTGGAGCACCGGGACCAGGGCTTCATCGTCATGGAGTACGTCGGCGGCTCGTCGCTCAAGCAGATCATGGAAGCCCGCCGCCGCGACGACGGTTCGCTCGATGCGCTCCCGGTGGCCCAGGCGATCGCCTACGCGCTGGAGGTGCTGGCGCCGCTGGGCTACCTGCACGGCCAGGGCCTGGCCTACTGCGACTTCAAGCCCGACAACGTCATCCAGTACGACCGCCAGCTGAAGCTGATCGACCTCGGCGCCGTGATCCGCTTCGACGACGAGGAAAGCCCCATCTACGGAACGGTCGGCTACCAGGCGCCGGAGGTCGGCGCGCACGGCCCGTCGCCCGCCTCGGACATCCACACCGTCGGCCGCACGCTCGCCGTCCTCGCCCTCGGCATCGGCCCCACCCACCGCGGCGCGCCCACCCCCCTACCCGACGACCACCCCGTGCTCGCCCGCTACGAGTCGTTCCACCGCGTGCTGCTCCGCGCCACCGACCCCGACCCGTACACCCGGTTCGCGTCCACCGACGAGTTCGCCGACCAGCTCGCGGGCGTGTTGCGCGAGGTGCTCGCGCTGGAGGACGGGCAGGCCCGGCCCGCGATGTCCACGGTGTTCTCCGCCCCGCGCGCCGCGTTCGCCGCCGACCTCCTCGGCGCCGCACGGCCCGGCCGCCCTGACCCCGCACGGGTGGCGGCCGCCCTCCCGGTGCCCCTGGTCGACCCGACCGACCCGGCCGCCGCGCAGCTCGCGACGGCGGGCCGCGAGCAGGTGCGCCGGGTCGCGGCGACCATGACCCAGCCCGGCCCCGAGGTCCGGCTGGCACTGGCCCGGGCCGAGCTCACCGCGGGCGACCCGGCCGCCGCCCTCGTCGAGCTCGCCGCCGCGGCCGACGACGAGCCCGACGACTGGCGCATCGACTGGTACCGGGGCGTCGCGGCGATCTTCACCGACCCGGTCGTGGCCGTCGCCGCCTTCGACCACGCTTACCTGACCTTCCCCGGCGAGCTCGCCCCGAAGCTCGCGCTCGCCGTCGCCGCCGAGTGCGCGGGCGACGACGACCGCGCCCGCCGTTACTACGCCCTCCTCACCCGGATCGAGCCCAGCCTCGCCGATGCCGCGTTCGGGCTCGCCCGCACGGCACTGCGCGCGGGCGACCGCCCCACGGCCGTCGCCGCGCTCGACGCCGTGCCCGACACCTCGAGCAGGCACGTCGCCGCCCAGCTCGCGGCCATCGACGCCACGCTGGCGGGCCGCACCGGCCCGGAGATCGGCGACGTCGACCTGCGCGCGGCGGCGGCGCGCGTGCCGGGCCTCCCGCTCGACCCGGGCACGGCCGAGCAGGTGCGCACGGCGTTGTTCGCCGCGGCCGTCGAGCTGGTCGCGGGCAACGGCAACCACGGGAACGGGCCACCGCTCCTCGGTCACGCCTGGCAGGAGCGCGACCTGCGACTCGCGCTGGAACGCTCGCTGCGCACGTCGGCCCGGCTCTCCTCGGACGCGGACGAGCGCGTGCTGCTGGTCGACCGCGCGAACGCCGCCCGTCCCCGGACCTGGACGTGAGCCGCACATGACCCTGATCTGCTCCATCTGCCGCGAGCCCGCCGCGGCCGTCACCGACCGGTTCTGCGAGCTGTGCGGCGCGCGACTCCACCCGCCGAGCGCCGACGTCGCCGACCGGGTGGAGGTCGACCTCGACGGCCTCGCGGGCGTCAGCGACCGCGGCCACGTCCACCTCCGCAACGAGGACGCGATGGCGCTGGGCCGTCGCCCCGAGGACGGCTCGGCGACGACGTTGGCCGCGGTCGTCTGCGACGGCGTCTCCACCGTCCGACGGCCCGAGCTCGCCTCGCACACCGCCGCCACCGTCGCGCTGGACGCACTGCTCGCCTCCGGTGCCGATGTCTCGGGGATGACGGCGGCGGTCGCCGCGGCCGCTGACGCCGTGGCCCGGCTCGCGCCGGGAGTGCCCGACGCGCCGTCGTGCACGCTCGTCGCGGCGGCGGTCGACACCGCGACGGCGACGATCACCGTCGGCTGGGTCGGCGACAGCCGCGCCTACTGGCTCGCCGAGAACGGCGACGCCCGCCTGCTCACCGCCGACCACTCCTGGGCCGCGGAGATGGTGGGCGCGGGCATCCTCGACGCGGCCAGCGCGATGCGCGACCCGCGCGCCCACGCCATCACCCGCTGGCTCGGCGGCGGCAGCGCGCCGGAGCCCGGGGTGACCACGCTGTCGCCCGCCGGGCCGGGCGTGCTGCTGCTGTGCACCGACGGGCTGTGGAACTACGAGCCCGAAGCCGTCGACCTCGCCGCGCTGGCCCTGCCGGTCTCGTCCCTGGCGGGGCCGCGCGCCGCGGCGGACGCGCTCACCGCCCACGCGCTGGACGCGGGCGGGCGGGACAACATCACCGTCGTCTGCATACCGATCAACTGCTCCGGGGGGAGTGCGGCATGACGTTCACCGTCGAGGTCGACCAGAACAGCTACCTGCCCGCGGGCGTCGGCCGCGTCGACGCGATCATCACCGTGCGGGCGCCCGACACGCCGGTCGCGGCCCCGCCCGCCGACGCCCTGGAGATCATCATCCTGGACTGCTCGACGTCGATGTCCGGCGACCGGATCAGCGCCGCCCGCCGGGCCGCCGCGGAGGCGATCGCGCAGGTGCGCGACGGCGTCGCGTTCGCGGTGATCGCGGGCACCGCCACCGCCGAGCAGGTCTACCCGGCGACCGGCACCGCCACCGCTAGCGCCCGCACCCGGGCCGAGGCCACGGCGGAGGTGCAGCGGCTGCGGGCCAACGGCGCCACCGCGATCGGCACCTGGCTGGCCCTCGCCGGGCAGATCGCCGACCGGCACGGTGTCGATCGCCCGGGCGGCGTGCGGCACGCCATCCTGCTCACCGACGGCCAGAACGGCGAGCGGGTCGCGGTGTTCCAGTCGGCTCTCGACGCCGTGGTCGGCCGGTTCACCTGCGACTGCCGCGGCGTGGGCACCGACTGGCGGGTGGACGAGCTGCGCGCCATCGCGTCGGCGCTGCTGGGCACGGTCGACATCGTCGCCGATCCCGCCGAACTCGCCGCCGACTTCCGCGCGATCATGGCCGCGGCGATGGGCAAGACCCTGGCCGACCTGGCCCTGCGCCTCTGGACGCCGCGCACGGCCCGGGTGAAGTTCGTGAAGCAGGTGGCGCCGACGATCGAGGACCTCACCGCGCGCCGCACCGAGTCGGGCAACCTGCGTGGCGACTACCCGCTCGGTTCGTGGGGCGCGGAGAGCCGCGACTACCACGTCTGCGTCGAGCTCGTGCCGGGCGTCGTCGGGGAGCCCGCGCTGGCGGCGGCGCGGGTGAGCGTCGTGCGCGGCGACGAGGTGCTCGGCAGGGGTGACGTGCTCGCGCAGTGGACCGACGACCCCGCGCTGTCCACCCGGATCAGCCGCGGCGTCGCCCTCTACACCGGGCAGGCCGAGTTGGCCGGGGCGATCCAGGAGGGTATCGCCGCGCAGGAGCGGGGTGACCTGCGCACGGCGACCGCGCGCCTGGGCCGGGCGGTCGAGCTGGCCCAGGCGGTCAAGGAGGCCACCGGAAACGACGCCACCGCGCGGCTGCTGGCCGAGGTCGTCGACGTCGACCCGGCGACCGGCACCGCGCGGCTGCGGGCCGAGGCGAGCAAGGCCGCGCGGATGACGCTGGACTCGCGCTCGACCGTCACCGTGCGGGTCCGCGGCTAGGACGAGGCGTGCCGACCTGCCCGGCGGGCCACGGGTCCGCTACCACCGACTACTGCGACGAGTGCGGCGTGCCCCTGACACCGTCGCCGCCATCGCCACCGCCGTCCCCGCCCCGCACGGCGCGGCACTGCCCGGCCTGCGGGGAGGTGCTGGAGGACGGCGCCCGGTTCTGCGAGGTCTGCGGGCACGACTCCACCAAGCCCGCCCCCGCGCCCGCCCCGTGGTCGGTCGTCGCCACCGCGGACCGGGCGTGGTTCGCGGAAGTGTGTCGCCGCGAAGGGCCCGACATCGCCACGGTGACCTTCCCGCAGTACTGCCCGCCGCGCACGTTCCGGCTGGTCGGCGCGCAGATGACGATCGGGCGCCGCAGCCGCTCCCGCGGCGTCGAGCCCGAGATCGACCTGTCGGGCCCGCCGCTCGACCCGGGCGTCTCCACGCTGCACGCGGTGCTGCTGGCGAACCCTGGCGGCGACTGGGATCTCGTCGACGTCGGCTCGCGCAACGGCACGGTGGTGAACGGCCACGCGGACCCGATCGCGCCCAACACGCCCGTGCGCCTCGCGGTGGGGGACCGCATCATGCTCGGCGCCTGGACGGTGCTCACCGTGCAGAACGCGGGCGCTCAGTCGCGGTAGCGGGCGGGCGCGGGCCGGGGCACCGGGTTCAACCGGCCGAGCCACCGCTGGTCGCTCGCGGCGAGGCTGCCGTCCGCGCGGGCCTCCTCCAGCACGCCGTTGACGAAGCGCACGAGGTCCGGGGTGTCGCGCCGCATCCCGACGGCGTAGTCGGACAGCAGGAGCGACCGCCCGACGACGTGGGTCTGCGGATCCTGCGCCGCAAGCCCGGCGAGCAGCACGTCGTCGCTGGACACGGAGGCGGCCTTGCCGTGCTGCAGGTCCACCATGCAGTCCGGGATGCCCGGGAGGGTGTACACGTCCAGGCGCGCGGGCAGCGCACGCAGCATGCGCTCCGTGGTGGAGCCCGCCGACGTGCAGACGCGCTTGCCCGCCAGGTCTTCGACCTCGCGCACGCCCGAGTTCACCGGGACCAGGACGCGGGCCGTGGCCGCCATGTAGGCCGTGGAGAACTCCACCGTGCGCTGCCGGTCGCAGGTGACCGAGAAGCTGTTGACGACGAGGTCCACCTGGCCGCGGTCGAGCGAGCCCTGCCGGTCGGCGATGTCGAGCACCACGAACTGCACGCGGTTCGGGTCGCCGAAGATCGCCGTGGCGATCCGGCGGACGATGTCGATGTCCGAGCCCTCCAACTGGCCGGTGATCGGGTTGCGGTAGCCGACGAGGTACTTGCCCTGGTCGACGCCCGCGATCAGCCGTCCGCGCGCGGCGATCTTCGCCATCGTCGAGCCCGCGGGCAGCGCGCCGGGCGGCGGCAGCGGGCCCTCGGGCCGCAGGCTCTCCTTGACCTCGGAGCACGCCGGGCCCGGGGCGTTGGTCGGCGCGGTGGCCGCGGGTGCGGGCGGCGTCGGCGCCGCCCCCGTGCTCGGCAGCAACAGGCTGCCCAGGCCGATGGCGGCGGCCACGCCGAGGTAGACCAGCGGTCGGGCGACGTTCACGCCCCCGGTCCGGTGGGGTGCGGTCATCGGTACTCACCCACCCGTCGTCCGATCCCGATGACAACGGCACCCGCCGCGAGCAGCGCCAGCGCCGCCGAGATCCACGGCAGCGCGACCAGCGCCCCCTCCGCCGCCTCGACGTCGACGGCGAACGCGTTCCGCTCCTCGCCGATCGTGCGGTCCAACGCCGTGTCGAGCGCGTCGAACGCGCCGCCGGAGGTGTCCGGCCCGTGGCCGACGACCGAGGCGACGGCCTGCGGGTACTGGCCGCCGTCGTCGAGCCTGCGGACGTCGCGGTGAGCGGCGCTCCAGGCCGTAGCGGCGCCGCGGAGGGCGGCCACGCGGTCGGCGAGCTGCGGGTCGGCACGTTCGGCGTCGGTCAGTAGACCGGAGTCGTTGACCACGTCGTCCAGGTGGGCGGAGAAGGCGGCGTCGGAGGAGCCGCCGCCGCTGTTGCGGGCGACCAGCACGAGGCTCTCGTTGCTCCGCGCCTGCAGCACGGCGATGCGGGCGTCGTCGAGGGCCGCCCCGGCCACGGTGTGGGCCCGGGCACCGCCGATGCGCGCGTCGGCGGTGATCGCCGCGACCGCCCACCACGCCACGCAGGCGAGCACCGCGAGCCCGGCCACGGTGAGGCCGACGTTGAGCACCCGGTTGGTGCGCCGCCGCTCGCGCAGCGCCAGATCGACCAGCGCGACGAACACGGCGAGGCCGACGGCCAGCACCGCGAACGGTAGGGCGGCGGCGCGGGCGTACGTGACGGCGAGCGTGGCGGACTCGGCCGTGCGCACCTCCTCGACGGCGGGCAGGATCCTGGTCTGCATGAGCTTCGACGCGCTGGCCAGGTAGGCCTGGCCGAGCGGCAGCCCCAGTCGGTTGAGCGCGCGGGCGTTCTCAACCAGGCCGGTGTAGACGGGCAACTGCTCGCCGACGGTGGAGACGGCCGCGATCGCGGGGTCGCCCGCGGGCAGCAGCCCCGCGGCGTTGGTGAGCAGCCTGCCCGCCCGCTCGATGTCGTCGTCGTAGCGGGCCCGCGAGGTGGCGGGCTCGAGGCCGCCGGAGACGTAGCCGGTGGTGGCCATGGCGTCGGCGTCGGCGAGCGACTGGTAGAGGTCGGCGGCGCCGGTGGTGAGCGCGGCCACCCGGGTGCGGGCGTCGTGCACCGCGCTCACCCGGGACATGCCCCCGAGCACGCCCAGCACGCCGAGCACGAGGGCGGCGAGCACCAGCACGGCCTCGACGCGCAGCAGCCTGCCCGGGGTGGTGCCGGCGCCCAGCAAGCCGGACCCCACCACCCGACCCACCGCACGTCGCAGGGGCGGCCGGGTGGCCACGCTGGTGCTCACCGCTCGCCCTCGCTGCGCTCGCTCGGCGCTTCGCGGGGGCGCTGTGTCGATGATTCGCTCGCAAGCTCGCTCATGTCGACCCCTCCCGTCACCGGTCAGGACATCCTGGCCCAGCGGGACGGGAGGGCTCCCGCCTAGGAGCTAGTGCTTGCGCACCACCCGCTCCGCCTCGCCCGCCTTCCAGATCGTGACGTCCATGTGGCCGTCGGCGACCTCCACCGCGGAGGCGCCGGTGATGTCGGCCGCGTAGAACGGCTTGAACACCTGGCCCCGGAGGTCGAACCCGGTGCGGGCGAACAGATCCTCGGCGTACCGCTGGTGCAGCTCGGGATCCTGCACGTCGTGCACGGTGCCCCACACCTTCGCGTCGCCGTCGCCGACGTGCGTGTCGACGGTGGCCGTGTGGAGGCTGAACCGCGGATCACGGGCCAGATCGAAGAACTTCGTGGTGCCCGGCATGCCACCGATCCAGAGCTCGCCCTCGAAGAGGCCGGGCTCCATCGGACTGATCCGGGGGAACCCGTCCTTGCGGAGGGTGGCCAGCATGCAGAGGTTGCCGGTGGCGGCGTGCCGCCGTTCGAAGATCGCCGTGATCCGCGGTGCCTGCTCCTTGAGCTCGTGCCATGAGGTCATGGGGACAAGCTAGAAGAGACCCACGACATTTCCGTCGTCGTCGATGTCGACCTGGTAGGCGTTCGGCTTGGCGCCCAGCCCCGGCATCGTGCTCATGTTGCCGCAGATGGGGTAGATGAACCCGGCGCCGACCGAGGCGCGCACCTCGCGCACCGGCAGCCGCCACCCGGTCGGGGCGCCCTTCAGGGCGGCGTCCGACGACAGCGACAGGTGCGTCTTCGCGATGCAGACCGGCAGGTTGCCGTAGCCGTTGCGCTCGTAGGTCGCGAGCTGGCGGGCGGCGACCGGGGTGTAGTCCACGCCGTCGGCGCCGTACACCTTGGTCGCGATCGTCTCGATCTTCTCGGTGAGCGGCGCCTCGTCCGGGTAGAGGAACCGGAAGCCATGACCATCGGCAGGCGGCTCTTCCGCGGCTTCCGCGACGGCCTCGGCCAGCTCGCGCGCCCCGCTCCCGCCGTCGGCGAAGTGCGTGCAGACCGCGACCCTGGCGCCCATCTCGGCGGCGATCTCGGCGATCGCGGCGTGCTCGGACGGGTGGTCCTCGGGGAACGCGTTGATCGCCACGACCGGCGACACCCCGTGCAGCCGGATGTTCTCGATCTGCTTGCGCAGGTTGGACCCGCCGATGTGGACCTCGTCCGGGTTCTCCTTGAGCAGCCCTTCGGGGAGCGGCTTGCCGGGCACGATCTTGTGCTGACCGGAGTGCGCCTTGAGCGCCCGCACGGTGGCGACGACGACGGCCGCGTCCGGCGTGAGCCCCGACGCCCGGCACTTGATGTTGAAGAACCGCTCGGCGCCCATGTCGGCGCCGAAGCCGGCCTCGGTGATGAGGTAGTCGCCCGCGTGGATGCCGATGCGGTCGGCGACGACCGACGAGTTGCCGTGCGCGATGTTGCCGAACGGGCCCGCGTGCACGAGGACGGGCGTGTTCTCCAGCGTCTGCATCAGGTTGGGCTTCAGCGCATCGCGCATGATCACCGCCATGGCGCCCGCGCCGCCGATCTCCTCGGCGGTCACCGGCCTGCCCGCCGACGTGTAGCCGACGACGATGCGCCCGAGGCGCTGCCGCATCTCGGGGAGGGACGTGGCGAGCGCGAAGATCGCCATCACCTCGCTGGCCGCGGTGATGTCGAAGCCGGTCTGCCGCGGTACGCCGTCGAGCTTGCCGCCGAGGCCCACGACGATGTTGCGCAGCGCCCGGTCGTTGACGTCGAGCACGCGGCGCCAGGTGATGTCGTGCGGGTCGATGTCGGCCGCGTTGCCCTGGTGGAGGTGGTTGTCGAGCACCGCGGAGAGCAGGTTGTGCGCCGCCGTGACGGCGTGGAAGTCGCCGGTGAGGTGCAGGTTGAGGATCTCCATCGGCACGACCTGGCTGTAGCCGCCGCCCGCCGCGCCACCCTTGATCCCGAAGGTGGGGCCCATCGACGGCTGCCGGATCGCGACCGTGGCGCGCTTCCCGATGTGCGAGAACGCCTGACCGAGCCCGACCGTCGTGGTGGTCTTGCCCTCGCCCAGCGGCGTCGGGGTGACCGCGGAGACCACGACGTACTTCGCCCGAGGCCGCCGGGAGAGCTCGTCGATCGCCGAGAGCTTGATCTTGGCGACGTGCTCGCCGTACGGCTCCATGAGGTGGGGTCCGATGCCCATCCCCTCGGCGATGTCGCCAAGCGGTTTGAGCGACGCGGACTGGGCGATCCGCAGGTTCGGCGGGAAGGACATTCAGGCGCTCCTCTCTGATCTCGGGGTGTGACGGCTCCGCAGGTCCAAGGCCCATTCGGCGGTCGCAGCGAGCGCGCCGAACGGGAAGAAGTGGGCGGAGGAAAGCAGGCTTCGGGGGTCGGCGGCGATGGCGGCCGCCAGGTCGAGCAGGGTGTCCTCGGGCTTGTAGGCCGCGGTGGTCGCGAGCTTGAGCACGCCGCCCGCCTGCTTGCGCAGCACCGAGAGCGACGGGCCGACGCCGCAAGACATCCCGAACTTGATCAGCTTGGCCGGGGACGTGACGCCCGGAAGGCCGACGTGGATGGGCAGCGTGTTGCCCATGGCCCGCAGCCGCCGCTCCCACGCCACGACCGGTTCGGCCGCGAACGTGAACTGGGTGACCAGGTGCATGTCCAGGCCGCGGTCGCGGGCGATGCGGTTCTTCGCGGCCAACGCCCACGTCAGCAGGTCGTCGGCGACGTCGGGATGCCCTTCCGGGTGGCCCGCGACGCCGACCCGGCGGATGCCCGCCTCCTCGAGGCAGCCGGAGTCGAGGATCTGCACCGTCTCGTGGAACTCGCCGACCGGGGCCATCCCGCCCGCGATCAGCAACACCTGCTCCACGCCCTCGGCGGCCAGCTCGCGCAGCATGCGGCCCAAGGTGGCCCGGTCCGGCACGCCGCGCGCGGCGATGTGCGGCACCGGGTGCATCCCGTCGCGCGCGACCCACCGCACCGCGTCGAGGGTCTGCTCCCACGGCACGTTCGGCAGGAACGTCAGGTAGACGGCCGTGCCGGGCTCCAGCAGGCCCGACAGGGGCGGCAGCTTGGTGGTCTCCCGAGGCGTGATCTCCACGCTGAACGGGGTGAGCAGCCCGCG
>DATAOO010000047.1:0-3493 GCA_036265695.1 Pseudonocardia sp.
GGGGGTGCCACCGGCCGTCCGGGAACAGGCCGAAGAGCAGCGGGGTCAGTACGCCCACGACGACGCCCGCCGCGACGTCGAGCACCTGGCCCACCGGGAGGTACAGCCCCTCGACGTCGAGGCCGCCCAGCTCGGCCAGCATCGAGGCGGTCACGAGCCCGCCGACGCCGAGCGCGCACCCGACGGCGGCGACCACCGCGCCGATCGCGAGCGGCCGCACGGGGGACGCCGCCGCGGCGGTGGCGGTGCCGATGACCAGCAGCACGGCCGCGGCGACCAGCGGCGCCGCCACGCCGAGCTCGGTCGCGAGATCGCCGGGCTCCACGAGGACGGCGAGGGCGTACCCCGCGACGAACACGACGGCGGCGGCGAGCAGCAGGCGCCCGCCGTTGCGGACGTTGGTGGTGAGGGTGGTGGACATGGGGTGCTCCTCCAGGTCGGTGAGAGCCCCGACCGTGGCGGGCCCGGCGTCCCGGGCACCAGGGACATCGCGTCCCAACGGGGCCGATCGCACCTAGACTCGGTCCGTGACCACTACCGTCCCCGCGCCGCTCGCGGACGCGGTGCGCGACGAGTCGGCGCTGCGGCGGTTCCTCTACGGGCTGCCGGGCATCGACCAGGTCGGGCTGGAGCGCCGCTCGGCCGTGCTCGCCACCCGTTCGATCAAGAAGGACGCCAAGCTCCAGGCGATCGACATGGCCGTCTCCATGATCGACCTGACCACCTTGGAGGGCGCGGACACGCCGGGCAAGGTGCGGTCGCTCTGCGTGCAGGCCATGCGGCCCGACCCCGACCAGCCCGACGTGCCGCCGGTGGCCGCCATCTGCATCTACCCCGACCTCGTCGCGGCGGCGGTCGAGCGGCTGCGCGGCTCCGGCGTGAAGGTCGCGGCCGTGGCCACCGCGTTCCCCTCGGGGCGGACGTCGCTCGCTGTCAAGCTGGCCGACGTCGCGGTCGCCGTCGACGCGGGCGCCGACGAGATCGACATGGTGATCGACCGGGGTGCCTTCCTCTCCGGCCGCTACGGGCAGGTGTACGAGGAGATCGTCGCGGTCAAGGAGGCGTGCGGCCGGGCCCACCTCAAGGTCATCCTGGAGACCGGCGAGCTCGCGGGCTACGACGACGTGCGCCGCGCCTCCTGGCTCGCGCTCCTCGCGGGCGCCGACGTGATCAAGACCTCCACCGGCAAGATCTCCCCCGCCGCCACGCTGCCCGTGGTGCAGGTGATGCTGCTGGCCGTACGCGACTGGCACCGCACCACGGGCGAGTACCGCGGCGTGAAGCCAGCGGGCGGCATCCGCACGGCCAAGGACGCGATCCGCCACCTCGTCGCCGTCAACGAGGTGGCCGGGCCTGCGTGGCTCACGCCCGACCTCTTCCGCTTCGGCGCGTCCTCCCTGCTCACCGATCTGCTGCGCCAGCGCCGGGCCCAGACCGAAGGCCACTACGCCAGCACCCGCTACATCGGAAGTGCGTGACATGACCTGGACCTACGCCCCCGCACCCGAGTCCGCGGCGCTGGCGAACCTGCAGCCCGCCTACCAGCCGTTCATCGACGGCGCGTTCGTCGACGGCAACGGCTCGATGAAGACGGTCAACCCGGCCACCGAGGAGGTGCTGGCCGAGGTGGGCACGGCGTCGGCCGACGACGTCGACCGGGCGGTGTCCGCCGCCCGCCGCGCCTACGAGACGACGTGGGGCCCGATGCCCGGCGCCGAGCGGGCCAAGTACCTGTTCCGCATCGCGCGAATCGTCGCCGAGCGGGCCCGCGAGCTGGCCGTGCTCGAGACGCTCGACAACGGCAAGCCGATCCGCGAATCGCGCGACGTCGACGTGCCCACGGCCGCGGCGCACCTGTTCCACCACGCGGGCTGGGCCGACAAGCTGGAGCATGCCGGGCTCGGGCCGTCACCGAAGCCGCTCGGCGTGGTCGGCGCGGTGATCCCGTGGAACTTCCCGCTGCTCATGGCCGCCTGGAAGGTGGCCCCGGCGCTCGCGACGGGCAACACGATCGTGCTCAAGCCCGCCGAGACCACCCCGCTCACCGCGTTGGTGCTCGCCGAGATCGCCGCCGAGGCCGGCCTGCCCGACGGTGTGCTCAACGTGCTTCCCGGCGGGGGCGACATCGGCGCCGCGGTGGTGGCCCACCCCGGCGTGGCGAAGGTGGCGTTCACCGGCTCCACCGACGTCGGGAAGCAGATCCAGCGCACGCTCGCGGGCACCGGCAAGCGGCTCACCCTCGAGCTCGGCGGCAAGGCGGCCAACATCGTGTACGCCGACGCGGCGCTCGACCAGGCCGTCGAGGGCATCGTCGAGGGGATCTTCTTCAACCAGGGCCACGTGTGCTGCGCGGGCTCCCGGCTGCTCGTGCAGGAGTCGATCGCCGACGAGCTGGAGGAACTGCTCCAGGCCCGGATCGCCACGCTGCGGGTGGGCGATCCGCTGGACAAGAACACCGACGTCGGCGCGATCAACTCCCGGGCGCAGCTCGACAAGATCGTCGACCTGGCGGCGGCGGGCGACGCCGAGGGCGCCCGCCGCTGGACCAGCCCCTGCCCACTGCCCGAGCGCGGCCTGTTCTTCCCGCCCACGGTCTTCTCCGACGTGGAGCAGACCATGCGGGTGGCCCGCGAGGAGATCTTCGGCCCCGTGCTGGCGGTGCTCACGTTCCGCACGCCCGCCGAGGCCGTCGCCAAGGCGAACAACACCCCCTACGGCCTGTCCGCCGGGGTGTGGACGGACAAGGGCGCCAAGGCGATGTGGACCGCCCGCCAGCTGCGCGCAGGCGTGGTGTGGACGAACACGTTCAACCGGTTCGACCCCACCAGCCCGTTCGGCGGCATGGGCGAGTCGGGCTTCGGCCGGGAAGGCGGCCGCGCGGGCCTGGCCGCCTACCTCGACTGAAGATCGCCGCGAGCCGCACCTCACGCCGGTCTGAACCGGCGTGGAGTGCGGCTGATCGCGATCAGCGGTTCAGGCTCACCAGGGCTGCGGCGGGGATCGCCTTCGGGTCGGTGCGGCCCTCCACGGTGGCGAGCTTGCTCCCGCCCGGCAGCTCGACCACGCGGGTGTTGTTGTTCGGCACGTCGAAGCGCTGCTGCAGGAGGACGCGGCCGCCGCCGTCGAGGGCGGTGATGACGAACGACGAGTTGCCCCACGTCGAGCCGACGGTGATCCAGGCGCGCGCAACGACGATCGAGTCGCCACCGGCCTCCGCCATGACTGACGACCGGAACGTGTTGTCGGCGGCGACGGTGATCGGGATGACGGCCACGGGGTCGTCCTTTCTGCTTGAGCCGGAGCCACCGACCGGGACGAACTCCCCGGTGAGCTCGAACAACGCCAGCGCGGTCATCTGGTCCGCGTCGACGGGGGTGCCCATGAACTCGTAGTGCATGGAGTCGGCCTTGCCGAGGCGGCCGTTGTCGTTGTAGTTGCCGCCCCACGCGAAGCCGTAGCGGTTCCAGAGCAGCGGCATCCACGTGGGCATGTC
>DATAOO010000048.1:0-8960 GCA_036265695.1 Pseudonocardia sp.
GGCGCACTACTACTTCCGCGACTTCTGGTTCGCCGACACCGGCATGCTGGCCGCCATGCACGTGCTGGCCGCGCTGGGCGGGCAGGACCGGCCGCTGTCCGAGCTGGGCGCCGAATACGAGCGGTACGCCTCGTCCGGCGAGGTCAACTCCACGGTGGCCGACGCGCGGGCCAAGGTGGCCGAGGTGCGCGGCGCGTTCCCGGACGCCGTCGTCGACGAGCTGGACGGCATGACCGTGAAGCTGGCCGACGGCGCCTGGTTCAACCTGCGCGCGTCGAACACCGAGCCGCTGCTGCGGCTCAACGTCGAGGCGGCTGACGAGTCCGCGATGTCCGATCTCCGCGACGAGGTGCTGGCGATCATTCGAGCGTGAACGCCACGCAGACGTCCGGGAACTGGCAGAGTCTGGGGCGTGTCCCCCCGGATCACGGACGCTCGCGATCCGCGGGACACGCCCCGGCAACCCGCGACGAAGGAGGCCCCGTGGCCGTGCAGCTCGACCCGCAGCTGATGGACATCCTGGCCTGCCCCGCGGAGGACCACGGTCCGCTGCGTCCCGAGGGCGATGCGGACATCCTCGTGTGCACCGTTTGCGGGCGGCGCTACCCGGTCGAAGACGGCATACCCGTGCTCTTGCTCGACCGCGCGATCCCATGACCGGGCTCGACGACACCCTGCTCGGCGACGCCCGCGCCCTCGCGGCCCTGGACACCGGGGGTGTGCTGCGCTCGGCGGCCACCGCGGGCGCCCAGGTGCGCTCCACCGCGCAGGCCGCGCAGGAGGCGAACCTCGCGGCGCTGTCGGGGCACCGCCCCCGCGCGCTCGTGCTGCTGCGCCGGGCGGGCGCGGCCACCCCGGCGTTCGTCATGCTCGCCGCCCTGCTCGGGCCGATGTGCCCGGTGCCGGTCGTGCTGTCCGACGCCGTGCCGAGCTGGATCGGCCCGCTGGACGTCGTGATCGCGCACACCGCCGACGCCTCCGACGCCGACCTCGCCGAGTCCGTCGGCCGGGCCGTCGCCCGCGGCGCGGAGGTCGTGCTGTCGGCGCCCGGCGACGGGCCGGTCGCGTCCGCGGGGGCGGGCCGGGTGCGGCTGGTGGAGCCGCGCATCCCGGTGCCGCCCGGGCTCGATCTGCCGCGGGCGTTGGCGGTCGGGCTCACCGCGGTGGCCGCGCTCGACCTGCTGCCCACGCCGCTCTCCCCGAGCCTCGACGAGCTCGCCGACACCCTCGACGGCGAGGCCGAGCGCAACGCACCCGGCAACGAGGCGTTCATGAACCCGGCCAAGTCGCTCGCGCTGCGGCTGGCCGAGCACACGCCGTTGCTGTGGGGCACCGACCCGCTCGCCGCGGCCGTCGCCGAGCACGCGGCCGCCGCGCTGGCGACGCACGCCGGGGTCGTGGCGCACGCGGCCGACATCGCGCAGGCCGCCACCGCCACCGCGCTCGTCCGCAGGCTCGACGCGGGCGCCGAGCGCGACATCTTCCACGACCCGTTCGCCGACGACCCGGTGACCGAGGCCCCGCCGCCCCGGCTCGTGCTGATCGGCACCGCGGAGGAAGACCCGCTGCACGTCGCGCTGCGCCGCTTCGGCCGCGAACGGTCGGCCGATCTGCTGCACCCCGTCGACGAGGTCGCCCGCGGCGTGCGCAACGCGCCGCTGCTGCGCGCGGGCCTCGTCGCCACGCGCTTCGATCTGGCCGCTGTGTACCTGGGGCTGGCCACCCGCACGATCACCCCCGCCTGAGCGTCGCTCGCCGCGCGAGCACCGCCCCTGTGCCCGAGTCAACCGGAGGACCGTGGAGCTGCTGACCAACCCCGTTCGCGCCTATGCGTGGGGGTCGCGCACCGTCATCGCCGAGCTGCTGGGACGGCCGGTGCCCTCGCCGCACCCGGAGGCCGAGCTGTGGCTGGGCGCCCACCCCGGTGACCCGTCGCACCTGGCCACCGGGAAGTCGCTCGTCGAGGCGATCTCGGCGGACCCGGAGGGCCAGCTGGGTCCCGACCGCACCCGGCGTTGGCAGGGCACGCTGCCGTTCCTGCTCAAGGTGCTCGCCGCCGACCAGCCGCTGTCGCTACAGGCCCACCCCAGCCTGGCGCAGGCGCGCGCGGGCTTCGCCGCGGAGGAGAGCGCCGGGCTGCCGCGCGACGCCCCCGACCGCAACTACCGCGACGCCAACCACAAGCCGGAGCTGATCTGCGCGCTCACCCCGTTCGCCGCGCTCGTCGGCTTCCGGGCGCCCGCCGACACGGTCGACCTGTTGCGCGCGCTGGACGTGCCCGCCATCGCGGCGCACGTCGAGCTGCTCGCCGCGCAGCCGGACGCGGCCGGGCTGCGGGCGCTGTTCACCACCTGGATCACGTTGCCGCAGGGGCGGCTCTCCCAGCTGGTGCCCGCGGTCGCCGACGGCGCGGTCCGACTCGCGGGTGGCGGCCGTTGGCAGGAGGTGGCCCGCTCGGTCCTCGAGCTGGCCGAGCGCTACCCCGGGGACGCGGGCGTGCTCGCCGCGCTGCTGCTCAACCGGGTCACCCTCGCCCCGGGCGAGGCCCTCTACCTGCCCGCGGGCAACCTGCACATGTACCTGTCCGGGGCGGGCGTCGAGCTGATGGCCAACTCCGACAACGTGCTGCGCGGCGGTCTCACGCCCAAGCACGTCGACGTGCCGGAGCTGCTGCGGGTGCTGGACTTCCACGCCGATCCGCCGCCCGTCCTCACCGGGGTGGCCGAGGGCGCCTGGGTGCGCTACGACACGCCCGCGGAGGAGTTCCTGCTGCGCCGCTTCGTCGGCAGCGGCCCGGCCCCGGTGCCCGACGGCGGACCGCGCATCCTCTTGTGCACGGCCGGGGAGGCCGTCGTCGCGACGCACGACACCGAGCTCGCGTTGGCCAGGGGGGCCGCGGTGTGGCTCGCGGCGTCGGACACGGGGGCCACGGTGGAGCCGCGCCGCCCGGGCACGCAGCTGTTCCTCGCCGGGGACGGTTTGTCCTGATCGTGCTCGGCTAGGGTGCCTGCATGTCCACGGGTGGGGGAACGCGCGCGATTCTCGCGGCGCTGGCGGCCAATGCGGGCATCGCGGTCGCGAAGTTCGTCGGTTTTGCGGTGACGGGCTCGTCGTCGATGCTCGCGGAGGCCGTGCACTCCGTGGCCGACACCTCGAACCAGGGCCTCCTCCTGCTCGGGGGCAAGCGGGCCAAGCGCGCCGCCACCCCCGAGCACCCCTTCGGCTACGGGCGCGACCGGTTCTTCTACTCCTTCATCGTCGCCCTGCTGCTGTTCACGCTCGGGTCCGTGTTCGCCCTCTACGAGGGCATCGAGAAGCTCGCCCACCCCGGGGAGCTCACGTCGCCGCTCGTCGCGATCATCATCCTGTTAGTGGCGATCGGCCTCGAGGGCTTCTCGTTCCGCACGGCGATCCACGAGTCGCGCGAGCTCAAGGGCCGGTTGTCGTGGTGGCAGTTCATCCGCCAATCCACCACGCCGGAGCTGCCGGTGGTGCTGCTGGAGGACTTCGGCGCGCTGATCGGGCTGGTGCTCGCGCTGCTGGGCGTGGGGCTCACGCTGCTCACCGGCGAGGGGGTGTTCGACGCGCTGGGCACGATCGGCATCGGCCTCCTGCTCGGCGTCATCGCGATCGTCCTCATCATCGAGATGAAGAGCCTGCTGATCGGCGAAGGGGCCCGCCCGCCAGTGCTCGCCGCGATCGTCGACGGGCTGAAGGGCGGCGCCGTGCAGGACGTCATCCACCTGCGCACGCAGTATCTCGGGCCGGAGGAGCTGCTGATCGCGGCCAAGATCGCGCTGCGGCCCGGCCTGCCGATGGAGGACGTCGCGCGGGAGATCGACGAGGCGGAAGCCCGCGTGCGTGCGGCCGTCCCCGCGGCGCGGATGATCTACCTGGAGCCCGACCTGGAGCGCACGGCCACGTCGTCGTGAGGCGTCGGTCTCGCGGCGATCACCCGGTCGTGACCCGAATGTGCGCGCGGTCGGCGGTGCGGTCGGCCGCGAAGTGCGCCCGTTCCTGGGCGGCCCAGCGTGCCCAGTACGGGGCGTAGGCCGCCCCGTCGCGGGCCATCGCCCGCTCGTACCGCACCTGCTCCGGGGCGTCCACCCAGATCAGCGCGCCCGGAGCGGTGCCCGCGCCCACGCCTTCGACGACGAGCAGCGCAGGCGTGCCGAGGTCGCGGTGCTCGCCGAAGGTGTCACGCGCCCAGTCCCAGCGCCGGTACCCGGCGGCCCGTCCCGCGGCGAGCGGCGCCACCACTTCGGCGCGCAGCCGGGCGACGCCCGCGGCCAGGCCGTCCCAGCCGGGGTAGAGCTCGTCCATGGCCACCACCGGCGGGTCGCCCAGCCTGCGGGCCAGCGCGGCCGCCAACGCGGACTTGCCCGCCCCCGACGGCCCGTCCACGCACACCAGCAGGGTGCCCCCGCAGCGCGGCGGGTCGATCACGCGGGATGGCTGCGCAGCACCACCGTGGTGCCCGACGGAGTGCCGTCGATCACGCAGTCCGCGGCGCACGCCTCCATGATCGGGATGCCGTGGCGACGGTGGGCGCGCAGCCGCGGCGGCGGGCGCCAGCCCCCGCGGTCGCGCACGGTGATCTCCACGCAGTGGTCGGCGACGCGCTCGGCGGCCACCTCGACCAGCCCGGCCCGTCCCGCGGCGCCGGGCCGCACGCCGTAGCCGTGCTCGACGGCGTTGCTCACGGCCTCGTTGACGGCCAGCACGAGGTCTTCCTGCGCCGCCTCGGGCCAACCGTGGGTGGTGAGCCAGGCGGCGAGGAGCGTGCGCACCTCGGCTGCGGCCGTGAGGGCGGCGGGTAGTGCGAGGAAGAGGTGCCGCTCCGCCGTGACCGCTCCGAGGCGAAGATCGCTTTGCTCGCTCGACGTGACCACGCGGGCAGTGTGCCCCCGATCGCCGCGCTGTACACGCGCCGGGGATCCCCCGAACGGACTTCACCCGCCAGGCCGGTCGCGCTGGCTCGTTCGGTGACCACGAAGGTGTAGGCGGCGGGCCCGCCACCCCCTCGGGTGACCCCTGCCGACGGCGATCTGTGACGGAGTGCGCAGAATGGGGCGGTGCGGGCGGCCGGGGTGTGACGAAGGCGACTGGACGAGGCCATGACGACCGAATCGGACAACCCGCCCGGGTATGAGCTCGTGCGGCGCATCGGCAGCGGTGCGACGAGCGTCGTCTGGGAGGCCGCTCAGCTGTCCACCGGGCGGCGGGTCGCGCTGAAGATGCTCGACATCGACGTCACCGACCCGGCGGCGCTGCGGCGGTTCGAGCGCGAGCGCAAAGTGATGAGCTCGCTCGCCACCCACCCCGGCATCGTGACGATCTACGACGCGGGCGTGCACCGGCACAAGCCGTGGCTGGCCATGGAGTACTGCAGGCGGGGTTCGCTCGCCGAGTACGTCGCCGAGCACGGCCCGCTCGAGCCGGTCGCCGCGCTGGCGGTGCTGCAGCGCTGCGCGGCGGCGCTCGGTGCGGCCCACGCCCGCGACATCGTGCACTGCGACGTCAAGCCGCAGAACATCATGCTCACCGACCACGGCGAGCCCGCGATCGGTGATTTCGGCATCGCCCGCGTGGCGGTCGGCAGCGCGACCACCACGTCGGTCGGCGGCTTCACCCTCGACCACGCGGCGCCGGAGCTGCTCGACGGCAGCAAGTCGAGCCCGGCCTCGGACGTCTACGCGCTCGGCACCACGATCTGGGAGTTCCTGGCCGGGCGGCCGCCGTTCCGCGAGGACCGCGAGGTCGCGATGGCGGCGATCATGATGCGCATCCTCACCCAGCCGGTGCCCGACCCGCCCGAGGGCACGCCTGCCGGGCTCGCGGCGCTGCTGCGGTCGATGACGGCGAAACAGCCCGGTGAGCGGCCCGCGGACATGACCGCCGTCGCCGCCTCGGCGGCCGGGATCCGCGCCGCGCTCGCGCCGGTCGACCCGCTCGGAGCGCCGCCGTTCCCCGCCGCGCCCGCCGAGCCCGACCCCGACGTCGTGCTGGAGCGCGCCGACACCGTGCGCGTGACCCGCGGGGAAGCGACGGCGTGGCTGCCGCCGCCCTCACACCCGTCCTCGCCCCCGCCCTCGCCTGCCGCCGCGCGATCCCCCTCGCCCCCGTCGTCGCTGCCACCGGCTCCGGTCTCGGCGCAGTCGCCGCCGCCGACGCAGTGGTCGTCATCCCCGTCGCCGTGGTCGTCGTCGCCGTCGCGGTCGCAGCCGCCGTCGCCGCTCTCGGGGCTCCCGACGGAGCCGCCGCCCGATCTCGGCGACGCGTGGGCGCCGCGCGGGGGCGGGAGGCACGAGGAGGTCGCGCCGGGCGACGAGACCAGGGTGCGGCCGGTGCCGCAGGCCTTCCTCGGCCCGCGGCCCGCGGCGCCTGCCCCGCCGCCCGCCCCGCCCCGCACCTCCCGGCGGGCCCCGCTGATCGCCGCGCTGGTCGCGGTCGCGCTGCTCGTCGTCACCTCCGGGGCGATCGTCGGGTACCGCGTCCTCAACCAGAGCACCGACAGCCCGCAGGCCCCGCCGAGCGCGACGCTCACCCCGACGCCGACGCCCACCCCGTCGCCCACGCCGTCGCGGCGTCCCTCGGCGACGGTCACACCCTCGGCGAGCGCGCGGCTCGACACCGCCGGGCGGGCCCTCGCAGCCCGCATCACCGACGGCCACGTCGACGTCTCCAGCTGCAGGCCGTGGAGCTACGCCCCGGGCCCCGGGCTGGTCGCGGCGATCACCTGCAACTCCGGCGAGCTGAGCAACCGGGTCGGCTTCCTCCAGTTCGACACCGACGCCGACATGACCCGCTTCATCACCACGACGAAGAACACCATCGCGGCCGACCGGTTCGGCCGCTGCGACAAGGGCCTCGGCCAGTCCAACCCGTGGACCTACCGCGGCCAGACGAAGGGCGACCTGGCCTGCGTCCGCACGGGCACCCCGCTGGTGACGAAGGTGTGGTGGAGTTCGTTCGGCACCGGCGTGGTCGCCTCGGCCCAGGACACCGATGCGGCCAAGGCGTGGAACTGGTTCATCGCGAACTCGCTGATCGTGACGTGACGGGAGGGCTCCCGGGCGGCCGCGGGAGGGTCTCGCCATGAGGACCCCCGGCGTCGTAGGAGCGCTGTTGGCCGTCGCGGCGGTGGTGCGGTAGCGCAGCGGTCGCGTGGGCGGACCCGGGCGAGGCCGTCAGGTCGCCGAGGCCGTCGCGCGCGGCTGGGTGGCGAAGAACCTGATGGCGACGAGCGGCAAGGCCGTGGGCATGGCGATCTTCTTCGTCGGCTTCCTGGCCGCGCTCGCGCCCTACCGCGCCGCGCTCGCAGGCACGGGCCTCGAACGCATCCCGCCGGACCGCGCGGCCGAGGTGTTCAGCCGCTCGCTGCCCTACGCCGTCGCCCTCGGCATGGCGTCCGCGTGGACGCGGCGCTTCGCCGACCTCTTCGCCTCGGCACCGCGGAGTGCGGCGAGCTGGTACCGCCCGGCCGGGAAGGGGACGACGGCGCTCGGTGCCGTCACCGCCGACGTCGCCGGCTTCGTCACCGCCGCAGGCGTACGACCCGCCGCCTCCTCGTCCGGGAGCTCCTGGAGCTCCGGAAGCTTCGGCAGCTCCGGGTCCAGTTCCAGCGACTCGAGCTTCAGCGGCGGCGGCGACAGCGGGGGCGGCTCCAGCGGCGGTGGGGGGTCGTGGTGAATCACCCCGCCAGCGGCAGCGACGCGGGCACGGCCTTGCCCGGCACCGCGACGTCCATCGGCAACATCCCGCTCGCCACCGCCGAGCCGAGCAGGGTGGCCCCCACCACGATCACCGCGGTGATGGCCCACAGCTGCCAGATCTGGGTGGTCTCCAACGGCCTGCTGAGCGACACGGCGAGCGTGGGCAGCCGGGCCGCCGCCGGTTCGGCGGGAGCCTTCTCGAGCGCGGCCGCGCGCCAGCGCATCAGCCACACCAGGCCGCGGCACATCACGTAGAGGTAGACGGCGTAGCCCGCGTCGTCGAACCCCCAGCTCGGCGCGGCGGCCAGCGTGAGCACCGCCGAGACGGCCCCCGCGGTGAACGGGGCGGTGGGCAGGCTGGCGGGCTGCCGGTAGGCCGCCATGTACGTGGGGATCGCGGCGATCGCATCGGTGACGATCGTGAGGACGAGCGCCTGCCTGCCGGTCGAGAACACCAGCGCCACGAGGGCCAGCGCCGCGCCGATCGCGCACACGATGTCGACGGTGCGCTGCCACGAGAACTCCTCGACGGGCGGGGCGATCCGGCGGGCGCGCACCGCGCTGACCGCCACCGCGGTGGAGACGGCGGCGATGGGCAGCAGGAGCATGGCCCCGACGATGGCGCCCAGCTGGATCTGGGCGGCCAGCCCGACCCAGCCGAGCGCCGCCCAGATCGACCAGGACGCGAGGCTGGAGCCCCAGCGGCCCTGCCACGTGCCGACGATGTTGTCGATGCTCGCGACGACCAGGAGGACGATCCCGACGACCGGCAGCACCAGCGCGATCCACCCGAGCCCCTGCTCGGCCAACCACGGGGCGACCACGGCGTCAGCCGGTCCGGACGGCGTTCGCGGCGGTGAGCTGGTGGGGCCCGGTGTCGGCGCGTCTGGCCGCCACCAGGTCGTCGATGCAGGCCATGATCGCGGCCGGGTCGCGGCCGGGCATGACGATGATCCGGCTGGGGTCGCCGTGCGGCAGCCGCCACCGCGCCCGCACCCGCTCGGGCGGCCGGGGGATGACCACGGTCATGGCGTGCGGGTGCCGCCACGCCCGGATCCCGGCCCGGCGGAGGCGTTCGGTGGTCATCGCGGCCAGGTCGCGGCACGCCTCGGCGCGCGCGGCGAGCGCCCGGTCCGACCGCGTGTGCAGCACCCACCACAGCTGGATGACCGCGTGCCCGGAGCGGCAGCCCTCCAGCGTGACGTCGGCGTCGCCGGTGTACGGCAGCACCTGCGACGCGGCGCT
>DATAOO010000049.1:0-15225 GCA_036265695.1 Pseudonocardia sp.
GGCGTAGGGCTCCATCGACCCGGAGACGTCGACCAGCAGCACGGTCTTGCGCGGCCGTCGGGAGCGGTCGCGGCGCAGCAGCGCGCGCACCTCGCCGCCGTTGCGCAGCGCCGCGCGCAGGGTGCGACCCGGGTCGGCGCCACCGTGGCGGGCGGGCCGCCGCCGTCGCGAGGGGCGGGTCGGCGGGTCGGGCCGCAGCAGGTCGAGCAGCCTGCGCAGGTGTTCGCGCTCGACGTCGGTGAGGTCGGCGAGGTCGTGGTGGCGCAGCACCTCGCTGGCCGAGGCGCGGGCCTGGATCGTCGTGACGTCGCTGTCGCCGTCCTCGCCGTCTTCCCCCGACGTCGATGGATCGAGCGAGGCGAGCTTCGGCGGCGGCGGCTTGCGCTCGTCGATGATCTTGGTGCTGCTGCGCCGCTCCGCGAACCACTCCTCGAAGGCCTGGTCGTAGCGGTGCAGGTCGTCCGGGTCGGCGCAGAGCGTGAACCGCCCGGCCCAGTAGGTCTGCAGGCGGCTCGTGACGTCCAGCTCGTCGAGCGCCGCGAGGAACGCCGCGACCCGGTCGGTGGTGACGGGCACGCCCGCCCCGCGCAGCACCGCCGTGAACCCGACGAGCGCGGTGATCGGGCTCGGTTCGGTCACGGGGATCGTCACGAAGCCAGGAGGATGTCGAGCCGATCGCGCACCCGGTCGGCGTCCTCGCGGTACTTGAGGACGGCGCCGAGCGTGGCGGCCGCGCTGTCGACGTCGAGCTGGGTGGCCCCGACGAGCTGCAGCGCCCGCGCCCAGTCGAGGGTCTCCGCGACGCCGGGCGGCTTGAGCAGCTCGGCCTCGCGGAGCTTGTGGACGGCCACCGCGACCTGGTTGGCCAGCCGGTCGGGGAGGCCGGGCAGCCGCGCGTGCAGGATCTGGATCTCCCGGGCGACGTCGGGGTGGTCGAGCCAGAGGTAGAGGCAGCGGCGCTTGAGGGCGTCGTGCACCTCGCGGGTGCGGTTGGAGGTGAGCACCACCAGCGGCGGCTCCTTCGCCCGCACCTCGCCGATCTCCGGGATCGTCACCGCGTGCTCGGTGAGCACCTCCAGGAGGAAGGCCTCGAACTCGTCGTCGGCCCGGTCGATCTCGTCGACGAGCAGCACCGCGGGCGTGGTCTGCAGCGCGCGCAAGATCGGGCGGGCGAGCAGGAACTTGGGGTCGTAGAGGGAGGCTTCGACGGCGTCGACGTCCAACCGGTCGCTCCCGGCCGCCGCCTCCAACGCCCGCAGGTGCAGCAGCTGGCGCGGGAAGTCCCAGTCGTAGAGGGCCTGGGAGGCGTCGATGCCGTCGTGGCACTGGAGGCGGATGAGCTCGGCGCCGAGGACCTCCGCGAGCGCCTGGGCGAGCGCGGTCTTGCCGGTGCCGGGCTCGCCTTCGCAGAACAACGGCCTGCCCATGCGGAGCGCGAGGTAGGTCGCCGTGGCGAGCCCCTCGTCGGCGAGGTAGCCGGTGGAGCGGAGGGCTTCGGCCAGTGCGGTGGGCGACTCGGGCACGTTCACGGCTCCAGCATGACGCAGCGACTACCCGGCCTGCCACCTGCGACGCTGGTCACAGGCCCGGTGTGAGCAATTCGCTAACACTTCCACTTTGGAGATATTCCACCGGAGTAGATAACGCTGCGATATCGACGGTTTGACCAGCGGATCTCACATAATGCACCCGTTACGTGACAATGCTCACCCAGGCCAAACTGGACGAACGCTGCCGGGGTTTACGTAGCGTCATTGCTCGGCCGACATCCGGAACCGTCGCACCACGTCCTGTCCTCGCGGTTCCGGTCCGCTGAGCTGGAGAAGTAGGACAGGGCATGGGGCAAACAACACGGGTGTTATCTGTCCGTGATCCCTTGACGGGGTGCGCAAGGAGAACAATGACTTCTCGACCTGGATATCGCACGGGCCGGGGGCTGCTACGGCTGGCCGTCGCAGGCGCCGTGGCCGTCGGAACACCCATCGCGTTGGCCGGGAACGCCGACGCGGCGCCCGCCTCGGTCTGGGACAAGGTCGCGCAGTGTGAGAGCGGCGGCAACTGGAACACCAACACCGGCAACGGCTACTACGGCGGCCTGCAGTTCAGCGCCAGCACCTGGCGCGCGTACGGCGGTAGCGGCTCCGCGCACAACGCCAGCCGCGAGCAGCAGATCGCTGTGGCCGAGCGGGTGCTCGCCGCGCAGGGCTGGGGCGCGTGGCCGGTGTGCTCGCGCAAGGCCGGGGCCACCGGCTACTCGTCGTCGCCCGGGAAGGTGGCCCCGAAGGCCGCTCCGAAGGCGGCTCCCAAGCCCGCCGCGCCGAAGCCCGCCGCCGCGCCGAAGCCCGCAGCGCCCGCGACCGGTGGCTACACCGTGAAGCCGGGCGACTCGCTCAGCCGCATCGCCAGCGCGAACAACGTCGCGGGCGGCTGGCAGGGCCTGGCCTCGATGAACGGGCTGGCCAACGCCAACGTGATCCACCCGGGTCAGGTACTGCGTCTGAGCTGAGGCCGCCCCCCGGTTCGCAGCGGGGGCACGTTCCCGCGACTCAGTCGGCGGAACGTGCCCCCGTCGCGAAGGCGGTTACGCCGAGTTGACCCACTCGTCGGTGCCGTCGGCGAACGCCTGGTGCTTCCACACCGGCAGGCGCAGCTTGATCTCGTCGACGAGCTCGGCGCACGTCGTGAACGCCTCCCGACGGTGGTCGGCGGCCACGGCGCACGCCAGCGCGACGTCGCCGATGCCGAGCGGGCCGATCCGGTGGCTCACCGCGACCGCCCGCACGCCCTCGGCGCGCGCGGCGACGTCGGCGGCCACCTCGGCCACGATCGCGGCCGCGGTGGGGTGCGCGCTGTAGTTGAGCCCGGACACCGCCCGGCCGCCGTCGTGGTCGCGCACCACGCCCGCGAACGTCACCACCGCACCCGCGCCCGCGTGCTCGACCAGCGCGGCGTGCTCGGCGACGTCCAACGGTTCCTCGCCGACCGCCGCCCGCAGGACCTCGGCACCCATCAGTGGTCTCCTCCTCGGAGCTGTTCGATCGCGTGGTCGAGCACGCCGTCGAGCACCGCGAGGCCGTCGCGCACGCCGCCCGTCGAGCCGGGCAGGTTGACCACCAGGGTGCGACCCGCCACGCCCGCCAGCCCGCGCGACAGCACGGCCGTCGGCACCTTCGGCGCCCCCGCCGCGCGGATGGCGTCGGCGAGGCCGGGGATCTCGAAGTCGAGCAGCTCGCGGGTGACCTCGGGCGTCGCGTCGGTGGGGGAGATGCCGGTGCCGCCGGTGGTGACGACGACGTCCACGCCGTCGGTCACCGCCGCCCGCATCGCCTCGCCGACCGGCGGCCCGTCGGGTGCGACCGTCGGCTCCGGCACCTGGTACCCGCGCTCCCGCAGCCATTCGACGATCAGCGGGCCACCGCGGTCGGGGTAGACGCCCGCCGCGGCCCGGTTGGACGCGGTGATCACGTGTGCGCGCCGGGGGCTCATCCGGTCACCTCCGTGCCGCCGTCGCCATCGCGGCCCGCGCCCGCCGCATCGCCGCTCCGGCGCGCGCCGACAGTGAGCCGGCTCCGGTTTGCGCCGACAGCGTCACCGCTGCGTCCGCGGCGTGCCTCATCACCGTTCCTCCGGGCGCGTCCAGGTGCCGGTCTTGCCGCCGTCCTTGCGCTCGACCCGGACGTTGTCCATGACCGCGGCCGGGTCCACCGCCTTCACCATGTCGTGCAGCGTCAGCCCGGCGACGGCGACCGCCGTGAGCGCCTCCATCTCCACCCCCGTGCGGTCGGTCGTGCGGACCGTCGCCCGCACCCGCACCTCGGCGCCCTCGGCCTCGAGCTCGACGACGACGCCGGACAGCGCGATCGGATGGCACAGCGGCACCAGGTCCGGCGTGCGCTTGGCGGCCATGATCCCGGCGATGCGCGCGGTGGCGAGCGCGTCGCCTTTGGGCAGCCCGTCGCGGCGCAGCAGGTCGATCACCTCGGCGGTGGTGCGGAGCACTCCGCTCGCGACGGCGGTGCGCGCCGTCGGCTCCTTCGCGGAGACGTCGACCATGCGCGCCGCGCCCGCGGAATCGACGTGGGTCAGGTCCACACAACGACCCTACGGCACCTCGGTAAGCGTGATCTGCGTCACTACCGAGCAACGCCGTTGATCGAGATCTATCTGTGATCAACTGCGGTGAGCAGCCACGACGTCACCCGATTGAGCTGTTCAGCCCAGCGATCGTCAGGACTTCGGGGTGTTTGCGTTGCGCCGCAACGCACGTAGCGTGCTCGTCGGCCTTCCCGGACGTCCCAGGTCGGGGACGGCCACCGGCTCCGCAGCGCTCCCCTGTCCGGCGGACCGGACCCCCGTCGCCTCACGAACCACCGCGCGGACAGGACCGCGTCCCGGGTGAGCCCCAGCACCCGCGACGCTGACGCGCAGCGCCTTGGACCCCCACCATGGCTCGTTACCGCGGTCGTCACCGTGCCCCCAGCACCACCGGCAGAACCATCGCCCGCACGGCCCTGGCAGGCGCGGTCGCCGGGGCTCCGTTGCTCGCCGCCGCCCCCGCGGCGAACGCCGCCCCCGACTCCGTGTGGGACCGCGTGGCCCAGTGCGAGAGCAGCGGCAACTGGAACATCAGCACCGGCAACGGGTTCTTCGGCGGGCTGCAGTTCACCTCCTCGACGTGGCGGGCCTTCGGCGGCGCCCAGTTCGCGGGCTCGGCCAACCAGGCCACCCGCGAGCAGCAGATCATCGTGGCCGAGCGGGTGCTCGCGGGCCAGGGCTGGGGGGCGTGGCCGGTCTGCTCCCGCAAGGCCGGGGCCACCGGCCAGCCGGTCACGCTGCGCGCCACCGCCCCGGCCGCACCCAAGCCGCGCGCGACCGCGCCCAAGCCCGCCGCCGTCGCGCCCGCGCTCGGCGAGTACGTCGTCCAGCACGGGGATTCCCTGTCCTCCGTGGCGGCCCGCCAGCACGTCGCGGGCGGCTACCGGGCGCTCCTGGCGAAGAACCCGGCCCTGCAGGACCCGAACCGCATCTTCCCGGGCCAGCACCTGAAGGTCTGAGCCGAGCGCGAGATCGACCTCAGCGGGCTTTGATCTTGTCGCAACCCCGCTGAGGTCGATCTCGGACACCGCGCGGGACACCAGGTGGTCACCTCGCAGGCCAGACGGGCACCTCGCGAACCCCTCCAGCTCCGCGAGGTGCCCGCCCGGTCTGCGTGGTGTCCCGGACGTGGTCATCGGCCCGGCCAACCCCACCGCGGCGGGCGCCCAGGTCGACCCATGCGGCCGCTGTCAACGTCAACGGCCCGGCCGGCCCCACCGCGGGCGGACGCGTAGGTCGACCGATGCGGCCGCTGCCAACCGTCAACGGCCCGGCCAGCCCCACCGCGGGCGGACGACGTGCAGTTCGACGCGGTCGTCGCGCCCGTGCTGCTCCACCTCGACGACCGCCGCCCCGCACGCGGCCGCGACGACCGGCGCCGCGGCCCGCAGGTCGCCCGGCGTGGTGCCCGCCCGCAGCCACACCCCGACGACCACGCCCTTCGCCCCGATCGGCCGCGCCCACGGCAGCCACGGCGGCCTGCCCACTCGATCGCCGACGCCCGCCTGCACCAGCCCGGCCCGCACCCGGTGCACCGTGACGACCGTCCGCGCCACCCCGACGAGCCCGTGGCGCACCGTCGGGATGGCGGCCGCGAGCACGGCGAGCGCCAACCCGACCATCCCCACCACGAGGCCACCCGCCCAGTACCACAGCGCGGCGACCACCCCGACGAGCAGCAACTCGGCCCGCCACCGCACGAGGACGGTGAGCAACCCGGGCCACCTCGCCCGCCCCGGCGGCGGCGTGATCCGGCGGAACACCTCGTCGGGTGACGGCTCGCCGGGCGCGAACGGCGAGGTCATCGGACGACCACCGACGCGTCCGCGAGGCGCAGCGTGCCCCGACCGTCGCAGACGGCGCACGCGTGCGCCCCCGCCGACCCCGTTCCCCGGCAGTCGGCGCAGACGACGATGCTGTGCCAGCGCGGGTCGCGGTACACCCGGCGGAACGTCGAAGGCCGGTGCACCTCCCACCCGCGGGCCAGCGCGTCGAGGTCCGGCTCACGGAAGATCCACCGCGAGACGCGCTCGCGCAGCCGGCTCAACCGTGTCGCCGGGCGCCCTTCAGGAGTACTGTTTTTCACGGCGTTCCCCTATTGCGTGCATGCGTGAACCAGGAGCGCCCCCGCCGCCCGGCGCACTACCGCCGCGCGGCTGGCGGAAAGCCAGCGGGTTGTCCTGCTGCTACCCGCCTTCGGGAGGGCGTCGACGTGCCAGCGTCGGCGCCCTCCTGGTGTTAACGACCGTTCGCTTAGTGTGAACCGGTAGATACCGGTAAGCAACCCCTCATATCCAGTTGTAGGCCGCCCTTGCGGTGCTGGCCCACAACTCCTTCGTCGACGAGTTCGTGGAGTACGCAAGACGCCCTCGGTTCAGCGATGGATCCGGCCGTTGCGACGACCGTTGCTGAAGGCGTTGAGAGCGCGTCTCCGCAGGGTCGGTCCGATCCGGGGCTGCGGGCCTGCATCAGGCGACCGGCGGCGACCGCTTCCTCGTCGAGTTGGCAACTGCCGATCTGATGGCGGCGGCTCTTCACTACGTCGCTCTCCGTCACACTCGCCGCCTGAACGCGATGTACCCCAAAGAGTGACCAGGATGCGAGTGCGCCACAGTCGGTGGGCTGACTAGGTTGACCGGTAGTTGCCGTTAATAGCGACATTGCAGTGAGCCCGGAGGTGGCGTTGGCGCGGTCGAACCCCACCGTGGCCCGTATCCGTCTCGCGACGTCCTTCCGGGAGGCGCGCGAACGGGCGGGGAGGTCTCTCGATGATCTCTCGCGGTTTCTGGGCATCTCCGCACCACAGGCGTCCAGGTTGGACTCCGGGGCGCGGGGATTCCGCCCGCGAGACGTCGAACGGCTGGCGGAGTGGTACGGCTTCAGCGAGGTCGTTGCGCAAGGCTTAGTGGCACTTGCCGAGGAGAGCAGGCGGCGGGAGTGGTGGCAGCAAGTCGATCTGCCCGACGCCTACCGCACCTACATCGGCATGGAGCAGGAAGCGCAGGCGATCTCCGAGTACCACGTCAATGTCGTACCCGGCCTTCTGCAAACCCCCGACTACGCACGGGTCGCCGCGTCTGTGGACGAGAAGTACCTGGACTCGCCGATGTACGCGGAGCGGGTCGAGAGCGCTGTGGGCATCCGCATGCGCAGGCAGGAGATCCTCCAACGCCGCGACCCGCCGCGGCTCACGGTCGTGATCGACGAGGCGGTCTTGGCTCGCGGTCCACAAGACAGATCAATCCGCAGGAGCCAGTTGGAGCACCTGCGGGCCAACGCCGACCGTCCCAACATCACAGTGCAGGTCATCGCGTTCGAATTCGGTCTGCACACCGGAGCTAGCAGCAACTTCATCCTCCTCGACATGGGAGGTCAGATCCCCGATCTCTTCTACTCGGAGGGATTGGGTTCGGGTTTCGCGTCGAGCGATCCGGCGGTATTGGAGACCAACCGCCGGGTGTGGGCCGAGTTGCGCGCCAAGGCCCTCGACACGCTCATGAGCAAAGATCGCATAGATCGTTATCTTCACGATCTCGCCTGAAGACCCTCGCAATTGCGAGTGATCCCCGAGAAAGGTAGAAGAAGAAGATGGAATCCCCGCCAAACCTGAAATGGGTCAAGGCCTCCTACAGTGCGGGCTGCGGCGCGTGCGTAGAGCTCGCTCCCCACCGCGGCATGATCGCGCTGCGTGACTCGAAGAACCCTGAGGTCCTGCTGCAGTTCACGCGGCTTGAGCTCTACGCGTTCATCGATGGTGCGAAGCGGGGAGAATTCGATCCTTTGGTCGAACTTTGACGTAGGTCGTGAGAGGATCGCCAGACCTTAAGCATCGGTCAAGGGTCTGGCGATCTTTGCGTTGCGGATGGCACCGTAAAGGTTTCCATGGTGCGACGACGGAAGACGGATGCCGAACATGGGAACTCGTTGGATCAAGGCTCGACGTAGTGCTGGCCTCGGTGCCTGCGTGGAAGTAGCGACCGGTGGCGATGGGATTGCCATGCGCAACTCTCGTCGACCCGATGATCACATCCACCACACAGCGAGGGAGTTCGCGGTATTCCTCGAAGCCGCCAAGAACGGTGAGTTCGACCATCTCGCGTCAGCGGAGCCAGCGGGCTAACGCGTCGGGGGTGTCGACGTCGCCGGGGGTGGCGATGTCGGCGCATTCCACCAGTTCCAGAGCCGGGTTGGCTTTCAGGTAGTCGCGGGCTCCCGCGTCGCCCTTCGCGGACGCCACAACGCCAGCCCAATGGTCGCGGCCCAGCACGACGGGGTGGGCCGGGCGGCCGTGGTAGGACGCGCGGCGCAGGGTGGTGGGGCCCGCGCGATCGGCGAGGCGGCCCACGGCGGCGGCGGTCACGCCGGGCAGGTCCACCAGGTGCACGAGCACCGCGTCGACGTCGGGCGGCAGGGCGGCGAGGCCGGTGCGGAGCGAGGCGCCCATACCCTCGGCCCAGTCGGCCGCCTCCACGGCCGTGACGTCCTCAGGGAGGATCGCGCGGACGGCGTCGGCCGCCGCGCCCACGACGACCACGCGGGGGGCGCAGCCGCCGTCGGCGAGCACGCGCAGCGCACCCCGCACCAGCGGCTCCCCGTCCAGCTCGACGAGCGCTTTGGGGCCGCCCATCCGACGGCCCGCGCCCGCGGCGAGCAGCAGGCCGGCGGCTATCGGTTGATCACCGTGTGCGGGTGCTCGTAGGGCACCTCGTCCAGCGGGAACTCGATGTCCCCGAACGGTGAGAACGATCCTTGCACCGGTGCGGCCAGCTCGGAGAGCGGGTGCTCGCCCTCGGGCAGCGCAGGCCAAGTCGGGTCGATCCGCTCCGGACGGTCGCGCTTCGCCACGTGATCCTCCTCTTCCGCATCGCTGTTGGCGCAGAGACTACCGTGGATCTGATGTCCACCCCGCTGGTCGACTGGCTGCGCGCCCAGGACGACGCGACGCTCGCCGCGCTCGTCCGGCTCCGCCCCGACCTGACCGTGCCGCCGCCCGCGGACCTGACCGTGCTCGCGACCCGCGCGGGCGTGCGGGCCTCGGTGCACCGGGCGTGCGACGACCTCGACACCCCGACCCTCGCCGTGCTGGAGGCCCTCGTCGTCGCCGACGCCGACCAGGCGCCCGTCCCGCGCGCCGAGGTGGCCCGGCTGCTCGGGCCGGACGTACCCGCCGACGTCCTCGACACCGCGCTGGCCACCCTCCGCGCCCGCGCCTTGGTGTGGGGAGATGGGGGGCTCTCGCTCGTTCCCGCCGCGCGCGACGTCGTGCCGCGCTTCCCCGGCGGCCTGGGACGGCTCGCGGCGGGCGTGGCCGGATCGTCGGGGTTGGCCGAGGTGCTCGCCGAGGTCGACGCGGACGAGCGCCGCGTGCTCGATGCCCTCGCCGCCGGTCCACCCATCGGCCGCAGCCGGGCGGCCGACCCGAGCGGGCCGGTCGGCAGGCTGCTCGCCAAGGGGTTGTTGTTGCGGGTCGACCAGGAGACCGTCGAGCTGCCCCGCCAGGTCGGGCTCGCGCTCCGCGGCGACCGGCCGCTCGGCACCCTCGCCCTGCAGCCGCCGTCGCTGGAGGTCCGCGACCGCGGCGCCGACACCGTCGACCGCACCGCGGGCGGGGCCGCGCTCGACCTCCTGCGGCGCGTCGAGGCCCTGATCGCGTTCTGGGGTGCCACGCCGCCCCCGCTGCTCCGCTCCGGCGGCGTCGGCGTGCGCGACCTGCGCCGCGCTGCCCGCGAGATCGACACCGACGAGCCCGCCGCCGCGTTCCTCGTCGAGCTCGTCGTGGGCGCGGACCTCGTCGCCCCGTCCGAGGGCGTCACACCCGACTGGGTCCCCACCACGCAGGCCGACGTCTGGCTCACCGGCGGCCCGGAGACGCGGTGGTCGCTCCTGGCGCGGACCTGGCTGGAGCTCCCGCGGTTGCCGGGCCTCGTCGGCCGCAAGGACGACAGCGGCAAGCCGATCAACGCCCTGTCCGACGGCGCGCGCCGCCCGCTGGCGCCCCGTGACCGTCGCCGCGTGCTCGACGGCCTCGCCGAGCTCCCGCCCGGTCACGCCGCGGCCACCCCTGCGCAGCTGGCCGACGTCCTCGCCTGGCGCGCGCCCCGCCGCGGCGGACGGCTGCGCGACGAGGTCGTCACCTGGACGCTCGCCGAGGCCACCACGCTCGGGGTGGTCGCGCTCGACGCCCTCAGCGACCCCGGCCGCGCCCTGCTCGGCGACCCCGACCGGCTCGTCGCCGCGCTGCGCGCCACGTTGCCCGCACCGATCGACCACGTGCTGCTGCAGGCGGACCTCACCGCGGTCGCGCCGGGCCCGCTCGAGGCCGGGCTGGCGCGCGAGCTCGACCTGGCGGCGGACGTCGAGTCCGCCGGGGGCGCCACGGTCTACCGGTTCTCCGACGCGTCGATCCGCCGCGCGCTCGACGCCGGCCGCAGCGCCGCCGACCTCCACCACCTGTTCGCCACCCGCTCGGCCACCCCGGTGCCGCAGGGGCTGACCTACCTCGTCGACGACGTCGCCCGCCGCCACGGACGCCTCCGCGGCGGCGCAGCGGCCGCGTTCCTGCGCTCGGACGACGAGGTGCTGCTCGCCGAGGTGCTCGCCCACCCCGACGCGCTCGCGTGGGAGCTGCGGCGGCTCGCGCCGACCGTGCTGGTCAGCGCCCTGAGCCTCGTCGAGCTGATGGACGCGCTGCGGACGGCCGGGTTCAGCCCCGCCGCCGAGGGCACCGCGGGCGAGGTGCTCGACCTCTCCGTGCGCGGCCGCCGCACCGCGCCGCGCCGTCGCAGCACCCGCACGGGTCCGCCGGCGTTGGACGACGCCCAGGTGGACGCCCTGGTCACGCGCATGCGCTCCGGCGAGACCATCGCCGGGCTGCGCAGGGGAGCGGAGGCGTATGCCAACGGGTCGACCGTCGACCTGCTGCGCTCGGCCGTGGTCGAGCGGCGCATGGTGTGGATCGGGTTCGTCGACCGGCACGGCGTGCGGGGGGAGCGGGTGCTGGCGCCGGTCAGCGTCGGCGGTGGCGTGGTCGAGGGTCGCGGGAACGACGGCGCCGTGCACCGCCTCCCGCTCAGCCACATCACGAGCATCGCGCTCGTGGAGGACTAGCAGCTCAGCGGGTGCCCGCCGTCATGCGGTGGTGCATGGCGTGCTCGACGAGCGCGATCAGCGTCTGCTTCGTGGACTCCCGGTGCCGGGCATCGCAGCTGACGATCGGGATGCTGTCGTCGATCGACATCGCCTCCCGGACGTCCTCGATCCGGTGGGACAGCACCCCGTCGAAGCAGTTGATGCCGACGACGTAGGGGAGCCCGCGGTCTTCGAAGAAGTCGATCGCCGCGAACGAATCCGCGAGCCTGCGGGTGTCGACGAGCACGACGGCACCGATCGCGCCGCGCACCAGGTCGTCCCACATGAACCAGAAGCGGTGCTGCCCGGGTGTGCCGAACAGGTAGAGGATCAGCTCGGCGTCCAGCGAGACGCGCCCGAAGTCCATGGCCACGGTGGTGGTGGTCTTGTTCGGCGTGTTCGCCAAGTCGTCGACGCCCGCGCTGGCCTCCGTCATCACCGCTTCGGTGGTGAGGGGGACGATCTCGGAGACCGACCCGACGAAGGTCGTCTTCCCGACGCCGAACCCGCCCGCCACGACGATCTTCGCAGAGATCGTGGCGGCCGTGGCGATGGTGCGGGAGCCGCCACCCGGGCTCGGTGAGCCGGGCCGCGGGGACGACATACCGCCCGCGGGGTAGCTAGAGGCGACGGAGTCCACTCAACACCCTTTCCATCAGGGCGAGGTCCGGCGCGTTGCCGGCGCTGCTCGCGGTCTGGTGCACGGTCACGAGGCCCAGTCCCGCCATATCCCCCAGCAGCACCCGGGCGACCCCGAGCGGGAGGGACAGAAGAGCGGCGACCTCGGCCACCGAACGCGTCTCGCCGCACAAATCGGCGACGGCGCGGTGCTCGACCTGCAACCTGCCCAATTGCTCCCGGCCGCGGCTGGACGTCGAGACCAAGGTCTCGATGGCCAGCTCGAAGCCGGATTTCGTGCGTCCACGCGTCCACGTGTACGGCCGGACGGCCGACGCGCCCATATCCCGCTCCGCCTGCTCGGGCTCGACAGGCGGTGCGTCGATCGGCCCGGTGGGCGGAAGTATGCCGTAGGGCTGGCCGTAGGGATCGGCGGGCGCTGCGGCGGGAGGCGGGGCGTACTGCTGCTCGGGCTCGGGCTCGGCGTCGCGGCGGCGGCCCCACCGGCGACGGCGCGGCGAGCGGCTCGCGTCGAAGCTGAAGCCATTCATCACGTCGGCGAAAGTCGGCTCCGCGGGCGGCCTGTTGTCAGGACCCGATGACATCGGAGGTCTCACCTGCTTTCTACCGTCGTGGTGCTCGTCCCGGGGCCGGGGCGAACGGTCAGAGCCCGCCGAACGAGCCTTGCAGCTCCGCGCGCAGCTCCGGGGTGAGCAGCTGGCCGACGCGGTCGACCAGGAGCGTCATCTCGTAGCCGATCAGTCCGATGTCGCAGCTCGGGGAGGCGAGCACGGCAAGGCACGACCCGTCGCTGATGCTCATCAGCAGCACGATCCCGCGATCCATCTCGACAACTGTTTGAACGACGCCACCCGCGTCGAAGCAACGCGCCGCGCCCTGGGTGAGGCTGACCAGGCCGGAGGCGACCGCGGCGAGTTGGTCGGCGCGGTCGCGGGGCAACCGGTCCGAGCTGGTCAGGAGCAGGCCGTCGGCCGACACCACGATCGCGTGCGCGACGCCGGGGACGCGCTCCGCGAAGTTGGTGACAAGCCAGCCGAACCGGCTCGGCTGGGCCTGGGGTGTGGTCATGAGGACTCCTCGTCGTGATCGGCGCCCGACGCTGCGGGTGGCGCGGGGTGGTCGTCGCCGTGGCCGCGCAGCCTGGTCTCCCGACCCTGCCGCACGCCCTGCTGGTAGCTCGCCAGCCGCCCCCTGATGCTCTCTGCACTGCGCGCGGCGGTGGCAGGCGGGGCCAGTACAGCCGATCCGGCGCTGCCGGGGATGAGCCGGGCGCGGGGCCTGCGCTTGGGCAGGCCTGCTGCGGTGAGCTCGTCGGGGCGGTCGGCGACCGCGCCGCTCGCGGCGAGCCACCCCTCGTCGGCCTCGGTGGAGAAGTCCGCCGGGGTGGGCTCGGGCTGGCGCGGAGCCGGTGGCACCGGGGCGGCGTCTGCCGGGCCGTAGCCCTGGCGGGCGGCCGGGTAGGCAGGCGGGAGCGCCGACGGCGGGACCGCGGCCGCAGGCGCGGACGGCGACGGCACGCCGGTCGGCGGGACCGCCGAGGGGGCTGCCGGACGGGGCGACGGCGGGGTGTCGCCACCCGCGTCCGCCAGGTCGTCGCCCGGGGCGGGTCGCCCGACGGACGTCCAGCCGTCGGCCGGGGTGCCGACGGGGGATCGGGCGTCGCTCTGGCCCCAACCGGCGGCGCGGCCGTCGGACGGGCCGGTGCGGGCGACGCCGTCGAGGTCGGTGTCCTGTGTGGCCGGGGACGGCGCCACGACGGGGTGCGATCCGGTGTCGGACTCCCAGGAGACCGGGACCGGCCGGTTCGACCGGAACCAGGCCGACGCGATCTCCTCGAAGATCGGTGTGGTCTCGCCGAGGTCGAACGCGCTGGCGTTCGGGTCGTGGCCGCCGGGCAGCTGCCCGTCCGGGTCGAGGGACGGCACGCGCGGCGCGAACAGCTCGTCCGCCGGGTCCGGCACGCGGCTGGGCGGCGGGGCTTGCGGAACGCCCTGCGACGGCCGCGGCGGGAACCCACCGGTGCCGCTGACGGACCGGTACTGCTCCGGGGGCCGGGCCTGCTGGTCGGTGCGGAACTGGCCGGTGTGGCTCTCCGGTCGCGGACCCGGGCCGGCGGGGCTCGGCGGCCCGGGGATGCGGCGCGGCAGCGCGTCGGATCCCGTGGCGGGGGTGATCGTGTCGTCGCCGGGGGCGTTCGTGAAGGCCCGGGCGGCGTAGCCGCCCGTGTCGCCCGGGCGGTTGCCCGCGTACCCGGCCTGCCCGCGGTCTGCTTGCTCGCCCCGTGCCCAGGCGGGCGCCTGCCCGCCGGTGGGTCGGGCGTCCGGGCCGGGCCTGCCGGCCTCCCGGCCGCTCGGGCCGGGGCGGTCACCGGCCGCGCCCTGGGAGGTGTCGTCGGGCCGGTCGCCCGCTGTGCCCGTGCCGAACGCCGCGGCGCCCGTCGAGGCGGCGCGGGACGGCAACCCGCCGGCCTGGCTCGGATCGGACGGCCGGGCACCTGCCGGGAACTCGCCGGTGTCGGATCGGGATCCGCCGGACTGGCCTGCACCGGACGGCCGAGGACCTGCCGGGAACTCGCCGGTGTTGCCCGCGCCGGGCCGACCGCTACCCGACCGGAACTCGCCGGACTGGCTGGGGTCGGACGGCCGGGCGCCTGCCGGGAACTCGCCGGTGTGGCCCGTGCCGGGCCGCGACCCGCCGGGCTGGTCGCCGCCGGACGGGCCGGGGCCTGCGGAGAAGCGCTCAGCGGGGGTGCCCGACGGGTACCCGCCGGAGGGGCCTGCGCTCGGCGGGAACTCACCGGTGCGGCCCGACGGGGTGGGCGTGCCGGGCCGGGGGCTGGTGCCCCGATCGACGGCGCCGGGACCCGTGGTCGCGTCGGCGCGACCGCCCGCCGCGGCTGCGGCTGCGGCACCGGCGGCACCGGCGGCGGCCGCGAGGCCGAGGCCTGCCCGACCGCTCGTGTGGTCACCCGAGCCATCGGTGTCCGAGCCGGGCGCGTCGGTGCGCGCGGTGGCCGACCTGCGGTCGGACGTGTTGTCGTCGGGCCGGTCGGCCTCGCCCCTGCCCGCGTCGGCGCGGCCTGCCTCCGGCTGCCCCGCCTCGGTGCGGTCGGTCCTGGGGGCGCCGGAGGGGCCTGCGCCTGCCCGACCGGTGTCCGGCCGACCGTCGTCGCTCCGACCGGTTTCCGGCCTGCCGTCTTCCGGCCGCCGAGCCTTGGGGAGGCTCGTTTCGATCCGGGCCGTCTCCGGCCCGGCCGTGCCGTCGTCCGTGCCCGGCCGCCCGGAAGGCGACGGCCGCTCGCCGGACTCGGTGAGGTCCTTGGTGAGCCGCGGCCGATCGGTGGGACCCGACTTCGACCGCTCG